>DATJLK010000001.1:0-27666 GCA_035509615.1 Allostellaceae bacterium
CAGGCGATGGCACGCAACCCGGTGCCATTGATCATTCCGTGCCACCGGGTCCTTGCGGCGGGCAACCGGATCGGCGGCTTCTCCGCCCCGGGCGGGTCGGCTGCCAAGCGCCGCATGCTCGAACTTGAGGGCGTTCAGGTCGAGCCCGTCAAAGCTGACCAGCCGGCCCTTCCATTTGGAAAAAAGAGCGGATGATCGGCCCCGCAGTTCAGGCGGCGTTAGCGCGAGCGCCTGCCGCCTACAGTGCGTCGAGCGCCGCGGTGAACGCGTCTATCGTTTTCTCGACCGGACGGTACAGAATTGTCTCATTAGTATACAGCGCGAATTCGGCGCCGCTAGCCTATACCTTGGATGCCGCGCGGATTGCGATGCCGCGGTCGACGAGCTTCTCGGATAGGGATGCAGCCCCACCGCCGCTGACTCGCAACGGCGTCACATTGGTCGCTAGTCCCGTGCAATCGATCGATACCCGCTTGTGGTCGCGCAATGCCGCGAACAATGCCTTGGCCACTTCGACGGCGCGAGCGAACCGATCGCCGAACCCGTCGAGGTAGTGCAGCGCCACTGCCGCGTCAGGCCAGGCGCGTGGCAAGCTGCCACCAAACATGCGGCGCTGATGGTAAAGGCCGTCGAGCAGGTTCCGCGGCCCGGCGAGGATCGCGCCGTTCGCCGCGTTGAGGTATTTCCACAGTGAGACATACACGGTGTCGAACAGCGCCGCCGTCGCCGCCGGTGCGATCCCTGTGTAGGCCGCTTCCAGAAGCAGCCGCGCGCCATCGAGATGCAGTCCGATCCCACGCTCACGGGCGAAACCAGAGATTGCCGGCAACTCCTTCGGGTCAAACGCCTGCCCCGCCACCCGCCGCACCGGCGTTTCGATCGAGATCGCGCCGACCGGAACGGCGACGTGCATCCCCGGTGCGCCGGCGACAGCCGTGTGGATTTCGGCCAAGCTGACCGTCGCACGGCCGGGCGCGAGCGGCACAAGCGTGAGGCCGCTCAGCGTCTGCGCGCAGTCACCCTCGTCCACAAATGGCTTTCTGCCTGAACCAGCACGCGCCTTCCGGTGCGTGCCAGGAGCCGCACCGCAAGATGGTTGGCTAGGGTTCCGGTGGGTAGAAAGACGGCAGCTTCCTTGCCGAGCAGCGTCGCCATCTTCGCTTCAAGTTCGGCGACCACGCCGCCGCACGAGTAGTCATCAGTGCAGATTCCGCGCGTCGCAACGATTTCGCCGAGCAACCGCGCATATTCACCGGGCGATGATCCCAGCCCATCCGAGCGAAACTGCACCAACCTCTCAACGCCCATGAGCACGGAAAGTACCTTGGTGATGCCTATAATCGCGACAACTATTTTTGAGGCTCGCAGAGCTTCGGGGCGGCCCCGATTACCGTCCGTGAAACACGGGTTTCCGCTTCTCTATGAAGGACCGTGTCGCTTCCTTGAAATCTTCGCTGTTCTCCGCCTCCCGCTGCATCGCATCCATGCGTGCCTCGTCCCTCTGCGAGCGTTCCAGGCCGAGTTGGTTGATGAAGAACTTTGACGCGCGGATCGACAACGGAGCATTGGCCGCAAGAGTTTGCGCGTAGGCGACCGTTACGCCTTCCAATTCCTCCGCGTCCACCACGCGATTGACCAGGCCGATGCGCAGCGCTTCATCCGATTGCAGCCGCCGCGCCGAGAACATGATGTCCTTGGCGATGCTCGGCCCGACCAAATCGACCAGCGACTTCAGCCCGTCCAGCCCATACGCGGCGCCGCGCACCGCCGCCGGAATGCCGAACTGCGCGTCCGACGACGCGAAGCGCAAATCGGCGTTCAGCGCCATGCCAAGTCCGCCCCCGAGGCAATAGCCGTAAATCATCGCGATCAGCGGCTTTTCCAGATCGAGCAGCTTGTGGCGCAACTCGGCACTCGTCTCCCGCGCCAGCCGAGTGGTTTCGGCGTTGGCGCGCGTCTTCCCGAAACTTTTGATGTCAGCACCTGAAATAAACGCTTTCCGGCCGGCACCTCGCATGACCACAACCTTGATCGCGGGGTCGGCGGCATAGTCCTCGATCACGCCCAACGCATCTTCGTACATACCCGGCGAGAGAGCGTTGAGCTTGCTGGGATTGTCCCAGATCAGCCAGCCGATGGGACCTTTCGCATCCGCGCCGATCAATCCGGATGTCAGCTTCATTTTTCATACAGCCTTCCGCTGGTGATTACTGGTTAACCCCGCGACCATGTAGCCCGATCTGCCGTCAGCTATCAACGTCAAGCCACCGCGCGATTTTTCGTGGTCCCACGGTCCACCAGGCGGATCCGGCCGGCGGCTGCAGCGGCGAGGGTCGCGCCCGCAAGCGCAAGCTACGGAGCTGCATCGAACATTAGGCTGATTTCACCGGCCTCATCATAGGCCTCGTATGTGCGGATCTTATCCGGAGATGGGACCGCCGCGGGTCGCTAAACCCGGATCCCCAGAACTCCAAGGCAGCACGGGAGCAGCGCTCCGGCTGCAGCAGATTGACGCCGTGGCCGTAGCTGGCCAACATCTCGACCCGGTCGTTCGGCAGGGTCTCGGCAAGTGCCTTCTGTTGGGACGAGGCGATCGGGCTGTTGTCGCCACTGAGGAGCAGCACCGGTTCGGCGATGCCTGGCAACAGCGGGAAGACATCGACGCTTTCGAAGCAGTCGTGCATCGCGGCGGCGACCTCGGGCGGCGTGCGGTCCATTTCGCGCACAACCCAATCACGCAAGGCCTCGCTGGCGTGGGCAAGGTCGAGCCGGTTGCCGAGAGTCTGCCTGCACCATGCCCCGACGCCGGAGACGCGCATCGCCTCTGACGCTCGGGCATGACCCAGCGCGTAGGTGCGCTTGACGTGATCGGGGATGCGCGTCGGCGTGTTGCACAGCACAAGGCTGGCGATGCGGTCGCGATGCGCCGCGGCCAGCAGCAGACCTATGATCCCGCCCGAGGATTCGCCGACCCAGTGCACCTTCGACAAGGACAAGCCGTCCAGCACCGCCAGGACCTGCGCCCCGATCGTCTCGGGAGTGTAGCGATACCCGTGCGGAGGTTGATCCGAGAGGCCGCAACCGAGGAGGTCTGGACGGTAGATCCGGTGGGTTCCGGCGAGCGTCGGCACCCACCGATTTCAGAACGTCACATTGCGAGCAACCCGTGCATCATTGAACACTGGCGTCGAACCGTCTCACGGCCACAGAAAATCGTCGGCGATGCAATGGACAAAGGCGCCTTCCGGCAGGGCAATGCGAGGCACGGCAGACTCCTTTGGAACCCAACTCCAAACGTCAAAGGTCGTATCGGCCAGAACAAGCTATCGCAAGATTGCCAGCGTGAGGTAGGTCGAGTGAATTGCGTCAACGATTCGATGAAGAGGCTCGCCAATGACTAGCCGTGAGGATTTGCGCCGCGATGGCGCGGACCTGCGCAACCGGCTGTTCGGCGCCGAGGCAGGGACGCACTTCGTGCCGAATTACGCCGAGTTGCGCGCCGAACTGGCGTTCGGCGTCGTGTGGAACCGTCCCGGCCTCGCCCTGCCAGACCGGATGATCGCCGCACTCGCCGCGTTATGCTCGGTGCAGCGGCTCAACCATCTGCGACGGCACATCGTCGCCGCTCTCGATCTGGGATTGGTGCCCCGGTCGATCGTCGAGGTGTTCATCCAATGCGGCATCTATGCCGGGTTGCCGGCAAGCGAAGACGCGATGGCGGTGGCCGAAGCGGTCTACGCCGAGCGCGGGATTGAACTGCCGCCGGAGGCGCCACGGGACGACCCGATCGAGACGCTCGACCGTCGCGGCCGCGCACTGCTCGAAGCGTTGCACGGCGATCGCGGCTATTCGGGTTACGCTTCGCCAGACAACACGACGACCCAGGCGCTCTACCCGGTGGCGATCCAGTACGGCTACGGCGAGATTTGGGACCGACCGGGCCTTGATCGGCGGCAGCGCGCTCTGGTCGCGGTCGCGGCCTTCACGGCCCTGAAACTTGAGGCTCAGGCTGCGAAATTCGGCCAGTCCGCGCTAAGTGCCGGACTCAGCCGCACTGAGGTAATCGAAGCCGTGATCCAGACCGGGCCCTATAGCGGCTTGGCGCCGGCGCTCAACGCGCTGGCGGCGCTGAGCCAGGGGCTACGCTGACTTGTTCCTCGTCAGGAAATTGCCACCCGTAACCAGCCGCGAGGTGAAGCCGCAACATGGGGCAAATCGCCCGCATGGCCGCCAACCCTGCAAGGGGAAGAACCTGTGGAAATTATGCCTGGAATTACGCTGACCGACATCGAGACAGGGGGCGTGTGCCTCGACCATCCGGATAAATCATCAAAGCAGCCATTATCGATACCGTGCCGACGCTCGACGTGTGAGCGGCAATGAACAAAGAAGCGGTGATCGCGCGCTGGCACCGGCCCAGCCGGACGACTTTCCCGAGCGCATGCTGGGTGGCCTAGACCCCGACTGGTTCATGCACAAAAAGCTGTTGAAGCTGACCGCCAACCTCGACCACATCCCGCCGAAAATCTGGAGCGAGTACGTTCGCTGCTGAAACGAAGGACGATTCGCGGTTCCTGCGGCGACTACCGTGCCCTGCCGGGATCGGCTCCGAACTCGACACCGCCGACCTGGGCGGCAAGCTCGAAATATGCCGGTCCTGGTGTTGTGGGCGCTGCCAGCGGCGTTGGCAAACACGTTGCCGACCCGCTGGACTTGTGGCGGTTGCGCGCCAACGACGTCAGCGGGGAGGCACTGCCGATCGGCCACTATGTCAACGAGCAGCAGCCGATCAGGTGCTCGCTTGGTTCTCGCGCTTCTTTCAGGCCCCAGGCGCGGCTCGCTAATCGACTATAAAGAGCTTCGCACCCGTTCTGGTCGACGACCGGTGCGGTGCGTCGCCCTCATGGGACACTTGATAACTCATCCCTGGCAGCAGCTTGAACGCTCGTCCGTCGCGAAGTTCGGTCTCGAGTTCGCCTTCGAGTACGTAGAGGACATGCCCGAGATCGCACCAGTGATCGGCCAGATAGCCGGGGGTGTATTCCACTTGGCGAACTCGCAGATCACCTATGGTGAAAGTGCGCCAGATTGCTTGCCCGGTTTCGCCCGGATGCACAGTCGCCGCAACGGTGGACCAATCCGTCACGGTGAATGGCAGTGGCGGAATCTTCATGTCAGGTGTCCTTGGCATTGGAGCAATTTGCGAGAAAGCTGAACGGCACAACCTTGTCGTGGAGGAGATCGGACGACGTGTTGCGCGCCCAATCGGCCCGGCCGGCGATTACAAAGGGCATGGCGGCGTCAAGTTTCATCTCGACTTTCCTCTCGGCACGGTGGCACAGCCTGTCTGAACGCGGCAGGTGAGCGCCCCCGGGCGAGACCTGATAGCTACACCAGCGCCGAGCGGTGCGCCATCCGGAGGACTAGATGAAAATCATACGCTTTGCTGCTGCAGACGATGGCGGCTCGCAATTTATCGAGATCGATTTCCCTATCGACAATGCATCGACCGATGCATGGGGCCATACCGCCCGCCGCTCCGCGGTATTGCAGGCGCAGAGCACGATGGTGACGGAGATGCCTGACGGCCTGTATCAAGACTGGCACCCGGCCTCCCGGCGCCAGCTGCTGATTGTGCTTTCCGGCACACTGGAGGTCGAAACCACCGACGGCAAGAGGCATCGCTGCAGCAGCGGGGAAGTGTTCCTCGCCGACGATGCCGGCAGCCGTGGCCATCGCACTCGCACGATTGGCGGCCCGGCTCGCGTTCTGTTCGTCCACCTGCCGCCCGAAGCCAATCTCGCCGGCTGATCGCGACCTAGCAGAAATTCGGTGCGACTACGTGACTGCGGCCGTTTTCGTTGAGCTGGACCACCACTACCGCCCACCTGGCTTGCGGCACCCGCGGCAGCCCCGGCTCGGGTCGGTTTGGCGTCAGGCATAGCGAGAGGCTGCGACGTGCCGCCACTGCTTCTGCTGCAGGACATCGCGCTTACCTTCGGGGTGGCGCCGCTATTGTCCGGCGCCGGTCTGGCTGTCGCGGCCGGCGACCGAATCTGCCTCGTCGGCCGCAACGGCTCGGGCAAGTCGACCTTGCTGCGCATGGCCGCCGGACTGGTGCAAGCCGATGCCGGTGAGCGCTTCGCGCAGCCCGGGACAACGATCCAATACCTGCCGCAGGAGCCCGATCTGGCTGGCTTCACCAGCACCCTCGCCTATGTCGAGGCCGGGTTCGAGGCTGCTGCGGCGGACGGCCATCACCGGGCGCTTTATCTGTTGAAGGAACTCGGCCTCACCGGCAACGAAGACCCGGCATCATTATCCGGCGGCGAAGCGCGTCGCGCGGCACTGGCGCGCGCCCTGGCTCCGTCCCCCGACCTTCTGCTGCTCGACGAACCGACCAATCACCTGGATCTCCCCGGCATCGAATGGCTGGAACGCGAACTGGCCGAACTGCGCTCGGGCATCGTCTTGATCAGCCATGACCGACTTCTGCTCGAACGGTTCTCGCAGCGTACCGTATGGCTCGACCGCGGCATCACCCGAGTGCTCGAACAGGGCTTCGCATCCTTCGAGAGTTGGCGTGACACGGTACTCGAGCAGGAGGAAAATGAGCAGCACAAGCTCGGCCGCAAGATCGCGATGGAGGAGGATTGGCTGCGCTATGGGGTCACCGCCCGGCGCACCCGCAACCAGCGGCGGCTCGCCGAATTGCACGCGCTGCGGCGTAAGCGGCGGGACTACCGAGCCGCCACCGGCACTGCCCGGCTCGATACGGTGCAAGCCGACCTGTCTGGCCGACTGGTTGCCGCCGCCGAGGGCGTCTCCAAGGCGTTCGGCGACCAAATTCTCGTGCGAAATTTCTCGATCCGGGTCATGCGAGGCGATCGGGTTGGCATCGTCGGCCCGAACGGTGCCGGCAAGACCACGCTGCTCAAGCTGCTGACCGGCGTCCTCGCGCCGGATAAGGGATCGATCAGGCTCGGCACCAACCTGGCGGTGACCACGCTCGATCAGCGGCGGGAGAGCCTTGACCCCAAATCGACGCTGGCGCAGGCGATGACCGGCGGCAGCGGCGATACGGTGACCGTAGGCGGCGAAAGCCGCCATGTGATCGGCTACATGAAGGATTTTCTATTCCGCCCCGAGCAGGCTCGCACTCCGGTCAGCGTATTGTCCGGCGGCGAGCGGGCAAGGCTCACCTTGGCCTGCGCCTTCGCTCGCCCGAGCAACCTGCTGGTGCTCGACGAGCCGACCAATGACCTCGATCTGGAAACCCTCGATCTATTGCAGGACAAACTGGCGGAATTCGGCGGCACGGTATTGCTGGTCAGCCACGACCGCGACTTCCTCGATCGCGTCGTGACGTCGATCGTTGCCAGCGAAGGCAGCGGAAGCTGGGTCGAGTATCCCGGTGGCTATACCGATATGCTGGCACAGCGGGCAGCGGCACAGCCCGCTGTGTCAGGGGCAAAATCAAGCCCGATGAAGCGGTCGCGCCCGGCGGCGCGGGGCGGCGGCTCAGTGGCTTCCCCGCCACGGCGCATGAATTTCAAGGACCAACGGGAGCTCGCGCTGCTCCCGGCCCGGATTGCGGCTCTGGAGACGCAGATTACCGAGTTGACCGCGATTCTGGCCGACCCGAATCTCTATGCACGTGATCGGGCAAGGTTCGATGCGACAGCGAAGGCGCTCGCGGTGGCGCGCGACGGGTTGGCGACAGCCGAGGAGCAGTGGCTGCGACTGGAGTTGTTGCGCGAAGGGATTGAAGCGGCCGAACCGCGGTACTGAACAGTCTTCCGATGCCAGAGGGCGATTGGGGCTCTGGGCTGGCGAAAGCGGTTCGGCCTCTCGCGGACGTGCCGAAGCGTGGGGTACGTTCGCCGCGCCTGCGATCAGTACGCTTGGATGCGCACCCCATCGGCGGAATCGCGAGCCTGGTTGGCGTCTTGATACGCGCTCATATACTCGGCGTAGGTGAAGCGCGGGTATTTCGCCGGATGCTCGGCGTTGGCACAGGTCGGCAGACACTCCATCGGCCAGTCAATGCTACAATCGAAGAAGAAGGGAATGGCATAGCGCTCTGTTCCCGAGCGATTGCTGGCCCGGTGCGGTGTCGCGAGAAACCGGTCGTTGGTCCAACGGCGCAGCATGTCGCCGCCATTCACCAGGAAGTGCCCGTCCAGTGCCGAGGCATCGATCCAGCGTCCGTCGCGGCTGCGGAGCGAGAGACCCGGCACCTTGTTCTGCGCCAGCAGCGTCAGGAAGCTCGTGTCGCTGTGCGGCGCGATGCCGAACTCGTTTTCGGCCAGCACCCCGACAAACGGATAATGCGTCATCCGGAGCGTGTATTGCGGTTCGGCGAAGGCCCTGTCGAAATCGTCGGCCGACAGGCCGAGAGCGACGGCGTAGAGCGGCACTAGCTTTTTCGCCAAGCCCTCCAGCGCATCACAATAAGCAACGACGGTCTCGCGAAACCCCGGCAGGTCAGCGGGCCACAAATTGGTACCGCGAAAACGCTTATGAGCCTGCACGTCAGGGTGGTCAGCGGGCAGGTCACGCTTGACGAAAATGGCTTTGTTGACATTCGGCTTGATCGCGGCCTCGGGATCGTTGCTGCGCGACATCGGGAGGTAGCCGACATTGTCCCGGTTGCGCCGCAGCTTCATCTTGCTGTCCAGCGGCTGGGCGTGGAAGCGAGCGGTTTCGGTGAACGCGGCGTCGATCAGCGACTGCGGAACCCCATGCCCTTTGATGAAGTAGAATCCGATATTTTCCAGCGCATGGCACAGCTGTCTGGCCAGGCTTTCGAGCGCGCCCGACTGTTCCGACAGATACGGTGCCAAATCAAGGACCGGAATTTCGGCGGCCTCGCTGCTATTCGCTGGAGAGGGCGCGGCGCTCATCGTGCAGATTCCTCTGTCGCCAGCGGTATTAGCCGATAGGGGCTCGAACGATGCTGGCGAAAAGCTTGATCAGATCAAGTTCCGCTATCAATGAATTCAGTGGGGTGCCCGCCGAGAGGGCATTCGTTTTCCCCGGCCGCGTGACCCCACCGCGAGGCCGCTTAAAGAGCAATGTCATGCTGAGGCGGACCGCCGTCCTGGTCGGATGGCGCCGAAAGAGGCTGCATTCTGCGGTCAGCAAATGCGACGAGCCAAATTCGTTTCGGCGGCGGAGTCTCGCATCTTTTCCGTTTGGCCGCTCCAGGCTAAGGCTTGCCGGTAAGCGCCATTTCGCGGGATTGGGGGTATGAGGACGAGGGTGCTGATCGTCGGCGGTGGCCCGGTCGGGCTGACGCTGGCGATGGATTTGGCTTGGCGACGCATCGATGTGATCGTCGCCGAGAAGCGCCCTCGCAACGACCCTCCCAACGTGAAGTACGGTCAGATCGGTGCGCGCTCGATGGAGATTTTCCGCCGGCTCAGCCTGGTCGAGAAGCTGCGTGGCATCGGGCTGCCTGCCGACTATCCCAACGACATCCACACGCATCGCTGCAATCAGAAGTTCTTCGAGGGTGCTGTTCGCACACGCTGCGGAGCCGCCCCACATACGCATTCTGCATCGTACGGAGATCACGGAATTCGCGCAGGGCGAGCAGGGCGTGACCGCGAGCGCCGTCGACCTCGATGCCGGCACGCGGTCAACGATTGAATGCGACTACCTCGTCGGATGCGACGGGGCTAGCTCGCATGTGCGCAAGTCGATCGGCTCCGAGTTCGTCGGCAACCCGGTGCTCCAGTACGCGCAATCTTTCCACGTCCGGGCGCCGCAACTCAGAAGCCTGCTGCCCGGCAAGCCGGCCTGGCTCTACTACTTTTCGCTCAATCCACGCCGCTGCGGCATTATGATGGCTGTCGACGGGCGGGAGACCTGGAACATTGAACCACAGTGCAGTTGACCTAAAACTGTCGTCCAGGGGGCAACGGCAGCGCTCTCGAATGACGGCGAAGCCGGCAGTCGAGATCGCGACGGGGCGGCGGGTGGTGCTTATGTCGCCTCGCCGGCCGCCGCCCGCAGGCCCGATAGGTAAAGCTCGCGGTGCTCGGGGTTGCGGAAAGGCACCAGCGGCGGCACCACGATGGGGGTAATTGTGCGCAGCGGGCTCCACGTAGTAGGGCTTTCCGCCCGGCGCCCGGCGCACGCTCACCGTCGATTTTCCACCACGACCGAGGACGCTAACTTGTGCGCCTATCGTGGACGAATAAAATTGGTCCCCTTCGGGTTCTCCCAACCTCCACAAAGGAGCATCTCATGGCCGTCACGTTGTACAGCGGGTTTGTGCCGGTTTGCGTGCAATTGCTCACCGGTCTCAAGACCGTGCTGAAAAAGGCCGAGGATCACGCGACGACCCAGAAATGGGACACGGCTGTCGTGCTCAACTTGCGCTTCTACCCCGACATGTTCCCGCTGGAGCGGCAGGTGCGGCAGGTCTGCAACCACGCGCTCGGCGCCGCCCGCGTCGCCGGGGTCGGGCTCCCGTCGCTGCCCGATCAGGACAATAGCTTTGCAGAGATGCAGTCGCGCATCGACAAGGTCATCGACTGTCTGAAGGGGCTCCGGCCCGATCAGATCGACGGCAAGGACGACGCCAAGGTGACGGTCACCATCGGCGGCCAGCCGCAGGAACTGTCGGGCCAGAACTACCTCTACCACTTCGCGATACTGCAGGTGCAGTTTCACGCGACGACGGCCTACGACATCCTGCGCAGCACCGGCGTCAACATCGGCAAGCGCGACTACCTCGGCCCGCGCCCGACGTAAGATCCGAGCGGTTTCTGTCCCTCACCCCGGCCTCTCTCCGCACCCGGATCGCGCAGCGAGGCGGGTGAGGGCAGCCGCGCCAGCTAACCTCCCCGATGTAGGCACCTTGGTCGCCAGCACAGCGTCGCCGGGGAGGCTCCTTCAACCGTCCGATTATCGCGCAGCGGCTGGCTTCGCAGCTTGGGACGCTCGTGACAGTTGCACCGGGGAACGCAGGTCGACAGCCGCCCCCGCGACAGCCGCCAGCGCGGCCGACGCAACCGGTTCCGCTGGTGCCGCATGCTGGCGTACCCTCCGGCCGCGCGCCGGCTCAGACCGGACGCTTACTCGGCTGACGATAGCGGTCGTGCCGCTCGGCGTCGATGCCCGCGCGGGGGAGAGAGGGTCGCACGATCCGCGGGCTCAGCGCTCGTCCGACCGCGCGAGACCTGTTGCCTCTGGCTGAACGATACGGCCGCGTGCCGAGCAGTGCTCTGGCCGCCTCGAAACGTTACGCCTCGCCCCGAGCCAGGCTGTCGAGCTCTCGAGGCCGACGAATTAAGCCGGCCCGGTAGCGGGCGATGGCCGCAATGGGGCATGGAGAGCGGTAGCTGCCGCCACCTCTGAGCGTCGGCCGTCGGATCGGAAAGAAGACCGTCGTCGGCGCGCACCGGAGCGGGCAAAAGGTACTGTATCCGGACCTCGCGGAGCTATGCGTGGTCTCCGAAAACAAACCGCTCCATGCGCGGCCAGATCTGGCCTTCGCGCTACAAGCCCCTCCTCGGAATGCTGGGGCTACCCGAGCCGGGAAGCGTTGCGCAGGTCGCCCACCGATCTGCTGCCGCGCAATCTCGAACGCTAACACGCAGCTAACACGCACCGACTGCCAATTGTCGATTCCGAATTGCGTGGCTGGCTCATGTCCGAGCGATCACCAGACGGGGTCACTAACATTCACGGCGATCTCTTGAAGGTGGCGGCAGAGGAAGCAGTTCTCGAAGGACTTGCCGGGGAGCCCACTTTCGCATCGGACCGCCCTCTGCTTCATTCTCTCTATTGACCAGCTCGAGAACGCGTTTGAGGCGCCGGTCGAAGTCTCGCCACTCATCGCGCGGCAGCGACGCGTACCGGTGCATAATCTTGCCGAGCAGCGGCTCCGACACCTTCTGCGCGTTGATCTCCTTCACAAAAGTGTCGGGCGGTGACATCACGCGTGTCCGTTGCTACTCGTGCTCGGGAAAACGCGTCGCAGGAAATGTTCGGGTCGAAGGCGGCTGCCCGTCCACGCCCTCAACGAGCGGTTCGTCGGCTCCCGCCTGCAGCATCTCGAATGTGATCACCGCCGGATGTGCCTCTCGCGGCACCGAACAGGCTGCAAACCCATCATCAGCAATCAGGTTCGCAAGCGCTGTGAGGCGCAATTCGACCGCTGTTGCGATCATCCGAACCTCGCCGCCGCGGTAGCCTTCGTTCATCAGCAACTGAAAGAGGCGCAGCATGGCTGCCTCTTCGGGCGATCGCCGTTGCGACAGCATGCGCGTCTGAGCGCGCAGCACGGACCCGAGCAGCTCGGCGGTGACGCGGACCCGATTGACACGCTCGAGCACGCCGGCGAACGGTGTCCTCTCTTCTTGGTTATCATTCGCGGGTGGCATGCGATTTGATCCGGTGAATCAGTTCACCGGCACATATCGATGCCTCGCTCCATGTCCGAAAACCGCGAGACGTTGACGAAGTGTTAGGCCATCGTTCTCGGCATGGAGATGGATGACGATGCCTGTTACCGGGCTATCGAGACGCGAGACTCACGGTTCGACGGCCGCCTATTTGTGGCGGTTCGCACGACCGGCATCTATTGCCGACCGATCTGCCCGGCGCCGCTACCCAGGCGTGACCAGGTCTGCTTCTACCCCACCGCGGCTGCCTGTCAGGAGGCGGGATTTCGGCCGTGTTTGCGCTGTCGACCGGAGACGGCGCCTGAACTTGGCGCTTGGCAGGGTACACGCAGCACGGTATCGCGGGCTCTCGCTCTGATCGAAGACGGCGCACTGGATGCGTCGAGCGTCGATGCGCTGGCTTTACGATTGGGAATTGGCGAACGCCAGCTCCGCCGGCTGTTTCGGCAACACCTCGGAGCCTCGCCGATCGCGGTGGCGCAGACGCGGCGCATCCTGCTGGCAAAGCAGCTCATCCATGAGACGCAGCTGCCGATGATCCAGGTTGCCTCGGCAGCCGGTTTTCGCAGCGTTCGACGGTTCAACGAGATTTTTCAGCACCTGTTTAGGCGTCCCCCAAGCGCGCTTCGGCGGTCGGGAGCGATCGAGGAGCTGGTCGGTCGGTCCGGCGCAATACGGCTGACGTTGTCCTATCGGCCGCCCTTCGAATGGGAGGCGCTTTTGGCGTTCCTTCACGCGCGGGCGATCCCAGGCGTCGAGGCAGTGTCGGCCGGCTGCTACATGCGGAGCATCAGCGTCGGTGACGCAACCGGGGCGATCTTCGTCGAGCGGGAAAAGGGAACGCGTCTTGCGGTCACCGTTCGCTTTGCCGATCTGAGGGCTCTCCCCGTCATTATTGCCCGCGTGCGACGCGTCTTCGACCTCGCCGCTGACCCCGTGGCGATCGGCGAGCATCTCAGCCGCGACCCGTTGTTGGCGCCGCTCGTCGCCGCCCGGCCAGGTCTGAGGGTTCCAGGCGCGTGGGACGGTTTTGAACTGGCCGTGCGCGCCGTTCTTGGTCAGCAAATTACGGTCTCGGCGGCGACGAAACTCGCGGAGAGGCTGGTTGCCGCCTACGGTCAGCCAATCGCAGACCCGGTCTTGCGCGGGTACGGCCTGACACACGTTTTTCCGACTCCGGAACAAGTCGCTTCGGCCGACCTGGTCGTCCTCGGCATGCCCGAGACAAGGCGAGCTGCGTTGTCGTCGCTAGCGGCGGCCGTCGTCGCCGACCCGATGCTTTTCGGTATGCGCAGCGACCTGGAGACCGCGATCGAGCGACTGCGACGACTGCCGGGCATTGGCGAGTGGACAGCGCAGTACATTGCCATGCGTCAACTCCGCGAGCCGGACGCCTTTCCGGTGACGGATATCGGCATCGTTCGCGCGCTGAGCGATCGAATGGGTGTGCGGCCGACCTCGGCCGAGTTGCTCGCTCGCGCCGAGCTGTGGCGGCCCTGGCGCGCTTATGCGGCCACGCACCTATGGGCTTCCGAGCCTCGTCATATCCGTTTCGAGGGAGCTTCGCCAAATGACCGAGAGCACGCCCGAGCGCCTGCTGCTGGACACCTTTCCGACGCCGATCGGCGAAGCTCTGGTCATCACAGATGAGACGGGCCGGTTGCGCGCGCTGGATTGGGCCGATTGCGAAGACAAGATGCAAATCCTGCTTCGGCATCATTACGGCTCGCTCCGGGTGATGCAGGGCCGCTTGCCGCAACGACTGCGACACGCCCTGACGGGGTATTTCGAGGGCGAATATTCAAGCCTCGGGACCGTCGAATGGCGCACGGCCGGCACGCCGTTTCAGCGTCTCGTCTGGACGGCGCTGACGACAATTCAACCCGGTCGGACGCTGAGCTACGCCGCTTTGGCGGGGAAAATAGGGCGACCGAAGGCGGTCCGAGCGGTGGGCCTCGCCAACGGTTCGAACCCGATAAGCGTCGTCGTGCCGTGCCACCGGGTTATCGGAACCGATGGCTCCCTGACGGGTTACGGCGGCGGCATCGAACGCAAGCGATGGCTGCTCAATCACGAAGGCGCAGCGTTCAGGCAGAACCGTCCGGCTGTGCGGTCGGATGCATACCCATGAGAAGGCAGCCCGTGATCACGTTGACGCCGAGGGCACGCCTGGGCGCGCCGCTGTGGATATTCAGCGCCGCCACGGCGCTTTCCATCACCGGTACCGTGATCCAGAAGGTGGCGGTGGGGTGGTCTGTATGGGAAGCGACCCAGACGACCACGTGGCTCGCTGCCGCGGCCGCTGCGGACCTCCTGCCCACGTTGATCCTGAGCATACCGGCCGGAGCCTTGGTCGATCGGTTCCGACCGGCAACGACGTTCTGGATCGGCCAGGCCGCGTCTTGTCTGCAGGCTGTGACCTTGTGCATCCTCGCCGCGTCAAATCACCTGACGATCGGCCGGCTTCTAGCGTGTGCGGTCTTTATCGGCATCTGCAACGCGTTCACCGTCCCGTCCCGCCTGGCTTACATGGCGCAATTGACCTCTCCGGCATGCTTCCCCCGCGCCGTCGTGCTCTATTCTCTTGGCGGGAATGCGGCGTTTTTTGCGGGACCGATGATCGCGAGCGCGCTCATTGCGGTGTTTGGCGCGACCGCGGCTTATGCGGCGAACGCCCTGGCCTACCTGCCGATGATTGCGGTTGCAGTGACGCTTCCGACCGATGCTGAACCGCCGCAGATCCAAGCACGCGCGCTCAACGGCGTGATGGGCGAGATGTGGGCGGGTTTGAAATACGCCGCGCTCAATCGCGCCATTCTGAGCGTGCTGCTCTCCTTTGCCGCGATCGCGCTTACCGCGCGCGGCATCATGGAGCTCTCGCCAAGCATTGCCGCAACAGCGCTTGGCGGCGGTCTCCGGACGCTGTCGCTGCTGATGTCCTCATTTGCGGTCGGCGCGCTGGCTGCCGGGGTCGTGATGGCGCACTGGGCCGGGTGGAGCGAACGCGGCATGATCGCCACCACGCTCACGGGTACGGCGGTGGCGGTGATCGGCTACGGCGCATCCGGCCACATCGCGATCGCTCTGATGAGCTCCGTTGTTTTGGGCTTTATGGTTGCTGCCAACAACATCTCGGTGAACACCGCGATCCAGCTTTATTCAGAGCCCCACTATCGGGGGCGAATCAACAGCTTGTATAATATGATCTTCAAAGGCGGCCCCGCGATTAGCGCTGCGATATTCGGATGGTTGGCGAACCTGACCGACATTAGATTTGCAGGCATTGCGGCGGCGGGTACACTCATATTGTCCATGCTTTGGATCGTTCGGCAGACCACGGCGGTGCGCGTGATCGGCTCTGCTCTCACGAAACTCGGGCAGTCGGCTTGAGCTAGCAGGAGGTCCCCATGGCTTTTGAGCGCGACATTTCCGCTGTACCGACCGTGCAGCAAGACGACGGCGACCTGCGAATAACGCGGTGGGATTTTTGCGCCGGGCGCGGCGACGGACAGCACAGGCACCCATGGGCGTACGTGGTGGTCATGCTCACCGACGCCGTCATTCGCGTCGACGACGGCTCCAGCGTGGCGGAAACACGTTTGTCCGCCGGCCAGGCTTATCACCGGCCCGCCGGTGTCGAGCACGACGTCATGAACGGTGCCGACCGGCCGATGGCTTTCGTGGAGATCGAGTTCAAGCGTTCCCAGGCTCTGGTTTTCGAATAGCGCGTCCCTGCGAAGATCTCCTCAAGGCTCGCTCCAGTGATCAATCAATCCACTCTAGGGGTTCGAACGATGTCGCCTTTGGGGCATGAAGGGTAGCTCTCGTCGAGAAGGCCGAAGGTCTGCTATGAGCCGGGCTTCAGCCGTAGCCGCCGGGTACCAAGCGTCAGATTGTAACCACTGGGATGGACCAGCGGCCGATAACCGGCCCTCAGCACCGCGACTGTTGAAGGCGGCGTGATGAGCCGGGTGCCGGTTTGAATGGCCTTAGGTGTGCCATAGCCGCCCAATGACCAGGGGCGGGCGGCACCTTCGCAGATCAGGTGCGGCGCCCCGTCCTGCAGGATCATGGCTCTGTCGGGTAGGTCAGCAACGGGCGACGTCAAATCGTGCATGCGCTTGCGCCGGCCGTCCAAGCGCTCCTCATGCAGTATTTCGTCGATGTTGTGGGCTTTGGGAATTCCTCCGTTCGCCGGAAACCCGGCCTGAAAAGCTCGGGCTGCCTCACGCCGACACAAAAAGCATGGCCGGTGACCGGCGGCTAAGGCCGTTGCTTCGTCGAGAAAGAAAAGCTCGGTCCAACTACCTGGCCCCATGACCGCGCGGCGCACGCCACGCCATCGCAGCGTGCAGATAAGCCAAGCCCGGCTGGCCCAGCGACGCGTCAGCAGCGTACGCGTCCGCGGATCATGGATAATGCCGCGATTGCCCGTAAAAAGGCCTCGCTCGGTCGACGCAACGATATCCCCGAGCGGCGTAACGCGGTTCTGGAGCGGCATGGCTCACGACCGCGGCAGGAGCGCCGCCGCGCGGCGAGATGATGGGTTCAAAGCGCGCGCCTGAAGGTGAAGTTGTAGCGGTAAGCGCCGGTCAGCGGGTGCTCGCCTTCGGCCAAAGTGTGGACGCCGTGGAACGTCAGGCGATCCGGGCCGCCCCAGACCACGACGTCGCCATGGAATAAGGGAATGCGGCGGACGCGGTCGCTGCGGGTTTGGCCGCCCCACAGGAAGATCGCCGGCAGGCCCAGCGAGACGGATACGATCGGCTGATCGAAGTCACGCTCGTTGCGATCCTGATGCAGCGACAGCCGCGCGCCGGGCGCGTAGCGGTTGACCAGACAGGCGTCGGGATGAAAGCCGGCAAATTCCGCTGCCTGAGCCGCTTCGGCGGCCAGCTCGGCGAATGCCCGCGGTACCGGCGGCCATCGCCGGCCGGTTTCGGGATCGATCGCGTCATAGCGATAGCCGGTGCGGTCGGTGACCCAGCCCGCCTTGCCGCAATTGGTCAAAGCTACCGACATTTTCCAGCCGCCGGGCACCACCATGTGCCGGAAGGGCGAGACGCCAGCGACCGCGCCGATCGCCGCCACGAGGTCGGCCCCTTGTACGACCGCGAAGCCGCGCAGAACGACGGCGCGCGGGCAGAGGATGACGCGGGGCGCGGCATCCGTGCCCTCGTCAAGCGCGAGCGGCAGGGTGTCACTCGGCATCGTGGAAGATCACGCCGAGCGTGTGGCGCTTGCCGGTGTAGAGCTTGCTGACGCCATGGTTCAGCTTCACCTGGTAGTCTCCGCGCACGCCTTTCATCGGGCGGCTATTGACCGCGAAGATCGCCGCATCCCCCTTCCGCAGCGGCAACACCATGGCGCGGGTCTGCATGCGGGGGCGTTGCTCGGTCATCACGAACTCGCCGCCTTGGAAATCCTCGCCCGGCTGGTCTAGCAGGATCGCGATTTGGATCGGGAAGACATGCTCTCCGTACAGGTCGCGGTGCAGGCAGTTATAGTCCTCCGGCCCATATTCGAGGAGCAGCGGCGTCGGACGCACTTGGCCCGCCTGGTGGCAGCGGTTGAGGAATGCGGCATGGTCGGCGGGAAAGCGGACCTCCTTGCCCATGCGCTCGTGCCATTGATTGGCGAGCGGCGCGAGGCGGGGATAAGCAGCCGTTCGCAGTTTTTGGATCAACGGCGGAAGCGGGTAGCTGAAATACTTGTACTCGCCCCGGCCAAAGCCATGCCGGGCCATGATCACCTGGCCGCGAAAGCCTTTCCCCTGATGGTAGAGGCCTGCGATCGAGTCCGCTTCCGCCGGCGTCAGCAGTTGCGGCACCATGGCCCAACCCTGGGCATCGAGGCCGCCATGCACTCGCGTCCAGTCGATGTCGTCGACCCGGCCCTGTATCGCGTTTGCGCTCGGGGCCGGCCCGACTTCGGGAATCACGCCGTCGATCTCGTGCCGATGGATCGCCATCACGCCACACCTTCTATGTTGATCAGGCGGCGTTTGCGCCGCACACCCCAGCGATACCCGGCGATCGAGCCGTCGGATTTGACGACGCGGTGGCAGGGAATCGCGACCGCGATCTTGTTCGCGGCACAGGCCGCACCGACCTCCTGGGCCGTTGCCGTTATCGGCAGGTCTCGCGCGATCGCGCCATAGGTGCGCGTTTCGCCTGGAGGAACGGCCCGCAGCGCTCCCCATACGGCCACCTCGATGGGTGAGCCGCGTAGATCGAGCGGCAGGTCGGTCCCGAGATGCGGGGCCTCGATCAGCGCGACCGCCTTGGCGATAGTCTCAGCCAAGCCGGCATCGTCGCGGAGAAGATGAGCCTCGGGAAAGGCTTTCCTCAGCTCAAGCCCCAGCTTCGTGCGGTTGTCACCCATGAAGAGAGCGACGACGCCGTGCGCGCTCTCGGCGACCATGATGAGCCCAAGAGGTGTATCGCCGTAGCCGAAACGCAAGGTTTCCGGCTCGGACATATTGGATTGTTGCGGTGTCATGGTGGGCCTCGTTGTGTTCGGCCCTGAAGATGGGCGCTTGCACCCCGAGCAGCACTCCGGCCCTTGCTTTCAAAACGGTTCTTTCCAGCCGGCTTTTTTTATGCGTGCGTCGGATGCCAAAAATCCATCGATTTGAAAGCAATAGACGGGTGTTGATGTGCAGCAGGGCTCGCATCTTGGCGTCATCACAACTTAACGGACGACTCCAATGACCATCACCGCCACCCGGCCCGAGAGCAGTGTCGAGGCCGTGAATAACGGGCACGAAATCCTCTCCTACCGTCAGCAACTCCACCCTTGGCCGTGTGCTGGTGGCGTCCAGCGCCAAAAGGGTGGCCGCCATCCTCATTGGCGACGACACCCCGTCGCTCGTCGAGGAGCTGCGGGACAGTTTTCCCAGGGGCACGCTGCGGGCGACAGACGATGATCGCTTCATCGGCCGCGTTGTCGAGCTGATCGAGGACCCGTCGAGCCCCGTCGATCTGCCGCTCGACATCCGCGGCACGTCGTTTCAGCAAAAAGTGTGGGCCGCACTGCGAGCCATCCCGGCCGGTGTCACCGAGACCTACTCGGATCTCGCGACCCGTGTCGGTGACCCGAACGCCGTCCGTGCGGTGGCGGGCGCCTGCGCCGCCAACAAGCTGGCAGTCGCTATTCCTTGCCACAGGGTGCTCTGGACCGACGGTTCGCTGTCCGGCTATCACTGGGGCGTGGAGCGCAAGCGCGCCCTCATCGAGCGGGAAGCGGCGCCAGCGCGGATGAGCGCTTGAGCGGGCTTTGAGACGGTTCTCCGCGGGGCATGATGGTGACCGGTTGTGATCGGATCTTACCGTCATGCCCCAAGGGAAGCTGCGCCGGCGGCGCGCGGGTTGGCGTCGGGCGGGATCAAATTCCCCAGGTCCATTGTGCTGCCGTCGGAGTTGGACGCTGGCACTCCGGCATAGGCCAGGTCGAAAAGGTAACCGCGTGATGTTGAATTTTGGCTTTGGGATGGCGGAGCCAGGGGCTCAGCCGACCGATGACGAGGCCGCGAAGGCCTTGGTCATGGCCCAGGTCGCGCGCATCGTCGAGGAGGGCCGCGCAGCGGTGACGCAGCTGGGATCCGGCCTCCTCGAGCTGAGCTTTACAACCGGCGAGGTGTTTCATCTCGGCGACGAAGGGATTACGCGGATCGCGTGACCGGTTTCCGAGCCGCTAAAAAGCGTCCAGATACGTCGAGCGCTTTTTAACGGCCATCGAGCAAGCAAGAAGAGGCCGCCGTTCTTCGGAACGGCGGCCTCTTGTCATTAAGCCTTGCGCAGCAGCCCGAGCTGGGTCAGGGCGGTTACGCCGTCATCGAGGCCGATTTCCTCGATGATTTTGCCACCCTGGACCTTGAGGACGGTAGTGCCGGTGAAGTGCATCTTCCGGCCCGTATTGGCCGGCAGGCCACCGACGAGGAAGTCGTTGAAGGCCGGACCGGTATGGGTGCCGCCGCCTTCCCATTGGCCGACGACATAGTCGTCCTCGGCAATGAGGTCCGCGGTGCCCCAGAAGTTCAAGTCGGGGAACGCGGCGCGGAAATCGGTCATGAAGGCCTTGATGTCGGCATGGCCATTCCGCGGCTCGTGCAGGGAGTATTTCAGCAGCATGTTTGGGGCGGCGATCTGGTCGACGATGCTGAGGTCGCAGGTTTTGCCCCAGAAATCGGTAAACCAACGGCCGACAACGGCTTTGTTATCGTCTTGCAAGCTCATGGGAGTGCCTCTCATTGGTCGAATGGCGGTCAGCGGCGATGTCCGATGACCTGGGCACTCTCGTAATTTGCTTAGATCGCAGGTGAACTCCGGTTCTTACTCCCATATCGAATCTCAAGATCAAAGCATGCCTGACCGCCCGGCCCAGCCTCGCTTTTTGGGCTCAATGACCGGTGCCAATTTAAAAGCAAGGAGCGGAGTGCGGGCCGCAGGCCCCGGCGGCAGAATCGCCCAAGTCACGCTATACTAGAGGCTGAGCAGCCATGTCCTCGACACCTGCAGAGCTCCGCAACTCGCCCCTCTCAGTGGCGGATGATCCGCGCTGGGCGCGCATCGTCGCCCGCGATAAAACCGCGGACGGCCAGCTCTGGTATTCGGTCTCCACGACGGGCGTCTATTGCCGACCGTCGTGCCCATCACGCTTGCCGAACCCGAAGAATGTCAAGCTGCATGACAGTTTGGAAAGCGCCAAGGCCACAGGCTTCCGGCCGTGCCGGCGGTGCCATCCCGATGGGTTGTCGATTGAGGCCGAAAATGTGGCGCTCGCGGCCAAAGCGTGCCGGATCATCGAGGAGAGCGAGGAAGAGCCGTCGCTTGACGAGCTGGCCCAGGCCGTCGGCCGCAGCCCAAGCTATTTTCACCGCATGTTCAAAGCCGCGACGGGTGTCACGCCGAAAGATTACGCCGCGGCGCATCGCGCTGCGAAGGTCCGGCAGGGGCTCGCCTCCGGCAGCAGTGTCACCGAGGCGATTTATGACGCGGGCTTCAATTCGAGCGGCCGCTTCTATGAGAAATCGACCGATATGCTCGGCATGACCCCGTCCCAGTACCGCGCCGGCGGCGCGAACGAAGAGATCAAGTTCGCGGTCGGCCAGACCTCGTTTCTGGGGGCCATACTGGTGGCGTCAACGACAAAAGGCGTCGCCGCCATCCTGCTCGGCGACGATCCCGAAGACCTGGTCCGCAATCTTCAAGACCGCTTCCCAAAGGCGCGTCTCATCGGCGCCGACAGCGCCTACGAGGCCTTGGTCGCGCAGGTCGTCGGTTTCGTCGAGGCGCCGCGGATCGGTCTCGATCTTCCGCTGGACGTTCGCGGCACGGCCTTCCAGGAGCGTGTATGGAAAGCGCTTCAGGAAGTGCCGGTTGGTACGACCGTGTCTTATGCCGGGATCGCCCGGCGGATCGGCGCACCAAAGTCGGTCCGCGCCGTCGCGGGCGCGTGCGCCGCGAACAAGCTCGCGGTCGCGATCCCCTGTCATCGTGTCGTTCGCAACGATGGCGCGCTTTCCGGCTATGCCTGGGGTGTCGACCGCAAGCGCGCGTTGCTCGACCGCGAAGCGCAACCTAACGGCTGATCCAACCGGCATCGGCGCTCGCCCCGCGGGCGGCGGCGAAGTCAGCTAGAGCCGTTCTGTTTTTCCCGCCATGCTGCCATCGGCGGAAGCGCGTCTATGTCGCGATAGACATTAAGCAGGTGCGCACGCGCTATCTGCGCGGCTGCAGCGAGAGGTCCCGGCAATCGCATGATCGCTCAAGCTGAAGCAGCGCTTCATCCATCAGCGCGCCGACATTGGCGGGACCGACAAGCTCGTGGGTTACCAGAAGGCTCAGCGTGACAGTGCCAAACAGGATGGCTGCCGCCCCGGCCCCCAACGCAGCTTCCGGACTTTCGTTCGATATTCCCACGGTCATGTGGACTCACCCGGCGGGGAAGCTGTCGGGCGCGAGTTCGCCGAACTCGATGAACCGCTGCGCCAAACGCTCAACATCGGTCCGGCATGCCTGAGCAAACGAATGGCCGACGCTGATGCGCCGCACACCTAGTTCCCCTAGCTCCGCAGCGCGTACGCCGGCCTTCAGCAACTGAACATCGACCGGCTTTGGCGTGACGGCGGCGACAAGCGTCTTATCGCCGCCGGCTCGACGAGGCGCGGCGCGCATACGACGTCGGCCCCGGTCTCGGCATAGGGGTGAGCGTCAGCTGATCACCGCGATTTGGTTTTGGCGGGGGCTTTTCGGCGGCGGTTTGCGATACGGGCGAGGCGGTCCTTGATGGGCTGTTCGTCGAAGTGGTCGGGATCGAAATCTCTGAACCATTCCTTGGCGTCTTCGTGATCGGGGTGGTTTGGATCGACCAGCGCTTCGAGTTGGGCATAGAAGCCGGGGATGCCGCCGCAATCCTCGGGTGGCGCCGGGTTTTCGCCGACGATGTAGCGCGGATAGGCTAAGGCTGGATCGGCCGGCCGTGGTTTGGTCAAGGTGAGCTGGTGTTCCCAGCAATCGCCCATGTCGTAGGTGTAGAGGAGTCTGGTGACGCGCGGCCGCAGCAGGTCTTGTAGGGTCACCCTGGCGGCGCGGCTGCTGCCGATCGCCTCGCGGCCAATGGTAAACTCCCACAGATGCGCGTCCTCCCATTCCATCGCGGCCTGGACGACCGTGTGGAGCTGTCTGAGGGTGATCGCGGTCGGCACCTCGACCTCGCGCCAGATCGGCGGATCGCTGTCGATGAGGTCGATGCGCAGCGTGGCGATTGTTTCAGGGGCGGCGTTGTCTTCAGTACTCACGCCGCCATTTTGGCAGGCTGCCGCTGCCAGTTCCACGGCAACAGTTCGGCCAGGCGGTTGATCGGGTGACCTTGCGCCAGGCGGGCGATCACATCGGCGAGGTATCCTTTCCGGATCGAGGCCATTGAGCCGGGCGCTCTCCAGCACGGGTGTAGAGGATCGCGGCGCGTTCGCCGGCAGCCTCGGAACCGAGGAACAGGAAGTTTTTGCGGGTGACGGCGATGGTGCGCAGCGCGCGCTCGGCGGGATTTGTCGATCGCCAGCCTGCCGTCGCCGGCGTAGCGCAGCAGCGCCGCCCAGCGGGCCAGCGCGTACTGGATCGCGCGGGCCAGCGCGTTCTTTGCCGACAGCCGGCGGCGCTGGGCGGCGAGCCAATCACGCAGCACATCGAGCAGCGGCACCGCGCGGTCCTGTCGCGCTATCTCATCGGATGGCGCGGCTACTTCGGCTTCTGCGAAACGCCGTCGGTGTTGCGGGGCCTCGACCAGCGGATCAGGCGGCGGCGGCTTCGCGCCCTCGTCTGCAAGCAATGGAAGCGCGGACGCACCCGCTTTGCGGCACTGCGCCGCCGCGGTGTCGTCAAGGACCTGGCGGCGCAAACCGCCGGCCGCCCGCACGGCCCCTGGCGGCTCGAGGCTATCCCCGATCCCGATTTAACGGCAGCCCTACGGAAGAACCGAGCGGGAAGTGCCGTTCAGCGCCTGAGGCGCGAGGTGGCATCCTTGCGGATCGGCGTAGCTACCGCGGTGCTGCCTGGGCTTACTATGCTGCCTGCCGTATCGATCGCGAACTAGAATTGCCGACGACCGCAGTATCAATATTGGTTTATCGCCGCTCATGCTTTGACAGGGGCGAGTTCCGCTTGCGATGTTCAGGGCTTTCCAGGGGGGTGTCATGGCGTTCTGGACAGAACCACAGATGGCGTCGATCCACAAAATGCTGAACCCACGGTCGATCGCGATCGTCGGTGCCACGCCGCGGATGCAGTATGGCGGGCGGTTCCTGGCGGCTGCACTCAAAGCCAAAGACCGGGTGCGGGTTTACGCCGTGAACCCGCGTTATGACGAAATCATGGGGGTAAAGTCTTACCCGAGTGTCACGGACCTGCCGGAGGCCCCCGATGTGGTCGCCGTTGTCGTGCCCTACGACCAGGTGCTCGACGTCCTCGAGGAGAGCCGCCGCAAGGGCGCGGGATCGGCGATCGTGATCTCTGCGGGCTTTGCCGAACGTGGGCTGGACGACCGGCGGGATCTGCAGCGCGAACTCGGTGCCTTTGCCCTCGCTTCGGGCATGCGGATCAGCGGCCCCAATTGCCTGGGGCTCGCGAATGTCAAAGACGACATCTGGGCCACCGCTTCCTCGCGCGGGGCGGAGGGCCTGACCGGGCCGATCGGTCTCGTCTGCCAAAGCGGTGCGACAGCGTTCGGGCCGTTCCTGGTGCGGGCGGTCGAGAATGGCATCGGCTTCAGCTATATCATCTCGACCGGGAACGAGGCCGACCTCGACTTTACCGATTTTGCCCGCTATCTGCTCGATGATCCGGATACAAAGGTCATTGCCGGTTTTGTCGAGGGCTTCAAGCAAGCCGATAAATTTCTCGAATTGGCCAAGCTCGCCGCCGAGCGCGCCAAGCCGATCGTGCTGATTAAGATCGGACGTTCGGAACTGGGTGCCAGGGCGGCACGCTCGCATACCGCGGCGCTGACCGGGGCCGACGCCCGCTACGATGCGATCTTTGCCCAATACGGGGTGATCCGGGTCCAGGATTATGACGAACTTCTGGAGACGGCGCACCTGCTGGCCCACACCCCCAAGCCCGGCGTACCCGGCATTGCGGTCGTCTCGCACTCGGGCGGCGTCAGTTCGCTGACCGCCGATATGTGCGGTCAGGCCGGTCTCGATCTGCCGCCGCTCGGGGACAAGGCGCGCGACGGCATCAACGGGATCCTGAAGGGCTTCGGCTGGGCGGCAAATCCGGCTGACGTGACGGGCTTTGCCAACAGTGAGTCCTTCCCGCAGATCATGGAGGAGATGATCAATGATCCGCGGATGGGCACGCTGGTCGTGGCAAGTGCCGGGGCGGACGCCCAGGCGCAGCAGGTCATCAAGGAACGCGACCGGAGCGACAAGGGCGTGGTGTTCTTGTGGACCGGCAGCCGGGATGCCGCCAGTGGTCTGCCCCAGCTGAAGCACGCCCATATCCCGATCTTCTACACGCCGGACAAACTGGCCCGCGGCCTGCGCAGTCGCCTCGACTATCACACATGGCGCGAGCGTCGGCTGGCGGATGGCTTTGCCACGGCCCCGCCGCGCACGGCGGCGCAGGACCAGGCCATCGCTCGGGCGCTCGGGCGGGGGCGTTCGACCCTCTCGGAGTCCGAGAGCAAAGCGCTGCTGGCTGCCTGGGGTGTCGCGAGTGCGCGCGAGCGCCTGGCAAATTCTGCGGAGGAAGCCGTCGCGGCCGCGGCGCAGCTCGGGTTTCCGGTGGTCCTCAAACTCGATTCGCCGGATATCCTGCACAAGACGGAGGCCGGGGTCGTCCGGCTGAACCTGCGTGATCCGGTGCAGGTGCGGACCGCCTATGCCGAGATCCTGGCCAATGCCAGGGCCTATATGCCAGAGGCTCGGATTACGGCCGTGTCGGTGCAGGAGATGGTAAGAGACGGTGTCGAAGTCATCATCGGTGTCAATGACGACCCGCAATTGGGCCCGGTGCTGCTGTTTGGCAGCGGCGGCGTCATGGTCGAGGTCTACAACGATGTGGCGCTCAGGCGCTGCCCGATCACGCGGTCGGAAGCCGACGCGATGATCACGCAAGTCAAAGGCGCGGCCTTGCTCCGCGGCTTTCGCGGCCGGCCGGCGGCGGACACGGCCGCGCTCGCCGACACGCTGGTGCGCGTGTCCCACCTCGCCATGCACCTGGAAGGGCATCTGGCGGAGCTGGACATCAACCCGCTGATGGTGCTGCCGCAAGGCCAGGGTGTGAAAGCGGTCGACGCCCTCGTCGTACTCCGCGGCGCCTGATGGTGAAACCTGATGCTGCGCTTCATCGCATAGGGTTATGATAACCCGCTGGTAGAAACAAAGCCTGGAACGGGTCATGAAGGAAAACAGCATAAGGCGGGCGGTGCGCGAAGGGCGGGCGGCGCTGGGCACCGGGCTCAAGGAGTTCGCCTCACGCGGCGTACCCTGGATCATCGAGGCGTCCGGCTTTGATTACTGTGCGATCGACCACGAACACGGGGCGTTCGACATCGAAACGATCGCCAACCTGGCAAGCTGGTTCCAGGCGACGAATGTCTCGGCGATCGTTCGCATCCACAAATCATTCGCGCATCTGATCCCCGGCATCCTCGATCAGGGGATCATGGGCATCCAGGTGTCCGAGGTGGAGACCGCCGAAGAGGCGCGCGCGATCGCTCGCCTGGCAAAGTATCCGCCGATCGGCAACCGTGGCATCTCCGGCCAGGGGCCGCACACCGGATACAAGAGCTACGGCGCCCGCCATGCCAGCGAATACGCGCCATGGGCCAACGAGAACATCATCCTGTGCCCGTCGATCGAGTCGCTCGAGGGTCTGGAGAATGTCGAAAAGATTGCGGCCGTCGACGGGATCGACATGATCGCCTATGGGCATTCCGATTTGAGCGCGCAACTCGGGGTGCACCTCGACCTCGAACACCCGAAATTCAAGGCGGCGGTGCGACGGATCGCGGCGGCGTGCAATGCCCACGGCAAGCTCGCGCGGGGATCGGCGGAGACCGAGGCACAGATCGAGGAATATTGGAAGCTCGGGTGCAAGGTGCTGAACCTGCCGGGGAACGATGTGAGCACCTATCTCGACGGGATGAAAGCGCGCGCAGCCCGAGCGCACGCGCGGTTGAAGTCGATCGGGGTGCCGACCCCATGACGGGACGGCATAATGGAAATCTCTAACACTCGGACGGAGGACCCCCAATGACCAAGTATCTGCACACGATGATCCGCGTCAGTTCGCTGGAGGACACGATCGCCTTTTTCGAGGTGCTGGGCCTCAAGGAGATCCGCCGCCGCCCGGACGAGAAAGGCCGCTATACCAACGTGTTCCTTGCCGCCCCCGGCGACGAGGCGGCGGCGGTGGAGCTTACCTACAACTGGGATCCCGAGGCCTATACCGGCGGCCGCAATTTTGGCCATCTCGCCTATGCCGTGGATAACATCTACGACACCTGCAAAGCCTTTATCGCCCACGGCGTGACGATCAACCGCCCGCCGCGTGACGGTCGCATGGCCTTCATCCGCACCCCGGACGGCATTTCCTTAGAGCTATTGCAGGCCGGCACCGCGCTGCCGCCCGCCGAGCCTTGGACCAGCATGCCCAACACCGGTTCCTGGTAGAAGGAGACGCACCTGGCGCGGCTGTCCAGCCACGCGTGCGCAAACCCAGGCAGTGAGCGCTGAGCTCAA
>DATJLK010000002.1:0-35009 GCA_035509615.1 Allostellaceae bacterium
CCCGAGCGGCGCTGGCGCCGCCTTGCCGTGCTTGTCGGCCAGGAGGCCGAGGCCGAGCGCCTGCTGGCGGATGCCATCGCCGAGCGGTGCGGGACGGCATCGGCGGCGCTTGAAATCCTTGATCGTGATGCGCTGGCCGCGCGGTTGTCGCCAGGCGCGGTGCATCAGGGGATTGCCCTCGAGGTGGAGCCGCTGCGCGAGCCCGATCTCGACGATTTGCTGCGCGAGTTGGAGACCGCTGCCGAGCAGGCCGTCATCATCGCCCTCGACCAGGTCAGCGATCCGCAAAATGTCGGTGCGGTGCTGCGTTCGGCCGCGGCCTTTGGCGCCCGGGCGGTGTTGATCGCTGCGCATGGTGCGCCGCCGATCACCGGCACACTTGCCAAGGCCGCCTCGGGTGCGGTCGACCGGGTTGCGCTGATCCGCACTGTTAACCTGTCCCGAGCCCTTGGCCGGCTGAAGCAGAACCGGTTCTGGGTCTGCGGGCTCGAAGAATGCGCGGCGCGCAGCCTGTCGGAAATCGACCTCGGCGGGCGCGTCGTCTTTGTCCTCGGGTCGGAAGGCAGCGGCATGCGTCGTCTCGTGCGCGAAGAGTGCGATCATCTCGCCCGTCTGCCGACCTTGCCCGCCCAACCCAGCCTCAACGTCTCGAACGCGGCTGCGGTTGCCCTCTACGAACTCGTCCGCCGCACCCGTGTGGAACCGGTCCCCGGCCGCAGCTGGACCTGAGCCCGCAGTTGCCGCAAATTCCTGGCACGCCCTTTGCCAGGATCGGACCCATGAACGACATCGCACCCTCTTATGTCGGGCGGTCGCTATTGCGGCGCGAGGACCGGCGCCTGCTGACCGGGCAAGGGCAATTCATCGCCGATCTCGTCCTGCCGCGGATGCTGCACGCGGTGGTGGTGCGCAGCCAGGTGGCGCATGCCCGTATCCGTCTGGTCGATGTGACGCGGGCGCAGACGATGCCCGGCGTCGCTTTTGCGCTGAACGGCGCCGATCTGCTCCAGCTGCTGCCGCCGGTGCCGGAAGGACAGATCTCGATGCCCAGCAAATGGGCGACGGTGATCCAGCACAAATTCCTGAACCCGCAAGAGCCGCTATTGGCTCACGACAAGGTTCGCCATGTCGGCGAGGCGGTCGCGATCATCGTCGCCGAAACCCGCGACCAGGCCGAAGATGCCGCCGAACAAGTGACCTGCGATTTCGAGGAATTGCCGGCGGTGACCGATCCCGAGGCGGCGCTCGGCACGGACAGCCCGATCATCCATGACCGGTTTGGCACCAATCTGATCGGTGCGTTCTCGGTCGGCCGCGGCAATGTCGACAGCGCCTTCGCCGCCGCACCCCACCGCCTCCAACGCCGCTTTTTCCATCATCGCTATGCGGCGGTGCCGATGGAATGCCGCGGCGTCGTGGCGTTTTATGATGCGCGCACCGATTCGGCGACGATCTGGTCGTCGACACAGGTGGTGCACTGGGTGCGGCGCGAAGCAGCGGCGTTGCTCGGCCTGCCCGAGGCGCGGGTGCGGTGCCTCGCGCTCGATGTCGGCGGCGGATTTGGCGGCAAGGGTCACGTCTATCCGGAAGACCTGCTGATCACCTTTCTCGCCCGCAAGCTCGGCCGCCCGGTGCGGTGGATCGAGGAGCGCCGCGAGCACATGATGAGCGCCACCCATTCGCGCGACCAGGTCCACGACGTCGACGTCGCCTTTGATGACGAAGGCCGCATTCTGGCACTGCGCGACGACTACATCGTCGATTGCGGCGCCTGGAACCCGATCGGCTCCGGCGTCGCCTACAACACCGCGGTCCATCTGACCGGCCCCTACAAGATCGAGAACCTGGCCGCGTCGGGCAAGATCGCCGTCACCAACAAGGTTCCGAATGCGCCCTATCGCGGGGCCGGCCGGCCGGAAGCCGCCTTTGCGATGGAGCGCACGATCGACCTTGTCGCACGGACCCTGGGGCTCGAGCCGGCCGAGGTCCGGCGGCGCAACATGATCCGCGCCGAAGAGATGCCCTACCGGGTCGGCATCCCCTATCGCGACGGCGAGCCGATCGTCTATGACAGCGGCGATTACCCGCGGGCTTTGGAACAGGCGCTCGACGCGGTCGGCGGCCTCGCCGCTTTCCGCAACCGCCAGCAGCGGGCGCGCGCGGCCGGACGGCACCTCGGTCTCGGCATCGGCTTCTATATCGAGGGGACCGGCGTCGGCCCGTTCGAAAGCGCCTTTGTCCGCATCGACCCGTCGGGCAAGGTCTATGTCAGCTGTGGTGCCGCACCGCAGGGTCAGGGCATGGAGACGATCTTTTCGCAAGTGGTCGCCGATCTGTGGAAGGTCGCACCCGAGGATGTCGTGCTGACCTTTGCCGACACCGCGGCGATCGCGATCGGCTTTGGCACGATGGCGAGCCGCAGCACGGTGACCGCCTCGGCGGCGATGCATGAGGCAAGCGGGCGGCTGCGCGAGAAAGTGTTTGCCATCGCCTCTCATTTGCTCGAATGCGCGCCTGATGATCTCGAACTGCGCCCAGGACCCGCCGGCAGCGGCGGCGTTGGCGTGGTCGGGGTACCCGGCGCACAGGTGAGCCTGGCGCAGGTGGCGGCGGCGGCGCGCCCGGGTTGGGAAATCACCCGGCCGCCGGGGGTCGATGCCGGGCTCGAAGAAACCAGCTACTGGCAGCCGGAAACCGTGACCTGGAGCTACGCCGTGCACGTCGCGATCGTCGAGGTCGATGCTGATACCGGCCGGGTCACAATCGACGATTATGCCGTGGCGCACGATTGCGGCGTCGTCGTCAACCCGATGCTGGTCGAGGGCCAGATCATGGGCGGAGCCATGCAAGGGCTCGGCGGGGTCCTGTGCGAGGCGATCGCCTATGACGAACGCGGGCAATTGCTGTCGGGCTCGCTGATGGATTACGCATTGCCGGTCGCCAGCGATGTCCCGTCATTCAAGATTGCCCACCTGCATTCGCCGTCACCGCTGAACCCGCTCGGCGTCAAGGGGGTCGGCGAAGGCGGTGCCGTTGCGCCGCCGGCAGCGATCGCCAACGCGGTCTGCGATGCGCTGGCCCCGTTTGCCGTCGAGGTCAACGCCACCCCGGTGCGACCCGAGCTGCTGCTGCGCGCGCTTCGCCGGGGCTGATCGTCATCGCTCGTCGCCTGCGTCGATGTCGTGGAGCCGTGCCATGGGGGAGCCGTGGCGTGGCGGAGCCGTGGCCGCGATCGCCGGGTCATAGGCGTTGCCCAACCTGAGATTGGCGCTATCGGCGGCGCGAAGCCAACGCGATGCAACGCTGCACTGGCAAAGGTCGGATGCCCGCTATTAGGATGCTGCGCCCTGAAATTGCTGCAGGAAATGATTTGGCGGCATGATCCGTCGATCGCACAGGTTGCGCCGGAGGCTTGATCACGGGAGTGGTGCTGCCGCAAGCGACATGCCGACCGGATCGGCCGGCCGGGGGCGCGGCCTGCCGCGGCTGTTGAGTACGCGGCTACCGTTTTTCTATGGCTGGGTTGTGCTGGGCAGTCTGTGCTGCGCCGGGTTTGCGCGTCAGGGCGGCGCCACCGCCACCTTCTCGGTGTTTGTCGAGCCGCTGACCCGCGAATTCGGCTGGTCGCGCACCGCAATCTCGGGGGCCGCCTCGCTTGGCGGGGTTCTGGCGGCGCTGCTGTCGCCGTTGATCGGGCCAGTGCTCGACCGGCACGGCTCGCGCGCCGCGCTGTGCCTTGCGGTGCTCGGTACCGGCATCGCGACATTGCTGCTGTCGCTGAGCCAGTCGCTCGCCGTCTTTTACCTGTTGTTTTGCATCGCCCGATTAAACTGGGCCAGCCCGTTCGAACTGGGCATTTACAGCGCCCTGAACAACTGGTTCGTGGCGCGTCGTCCGCTCGCCAATTCAGTCGCGACGATCGCACAAATGGCTGGATTGATGGCAATGCCGCTGATCGCCCAGCTGGCAATGCGCGGTCACGACTGGCGCGCCGGATGGATTGCAATCGGGGTTACCGTGCTCGGGGTCGGCTTTGTCCCGGTGTGGCTGTTGATCGTCCGACGGCCGGAGGATCTGGGACTGCTGCCCGACAATGTCGGGAATGCGCCAACAGCGAGCCGCACCGGTCCTCCGGCGGCGCCCCTTGAAGCGACATTTTCCCGGCGCCAGGCGGTGCGGACCTCGGCCTTCTGGCTGTTGCTGAGCTACACTGTCCTGGTCTACCCGGTGCAGGCTGGGGTTAGTCTGCATCAGGCGGCCAATCTGATCGAGCATGGTATTTCGCCAACGATCGCAGCCTCGATCGTCAGTCTGTTCTCACTGATGTCGGGGGTCGCCAGCGCCGCCTGCGGATTCATCCCGCGTTCGCTGCCGATACGCTATCCGATGGCGCTGGGTGGCGTTTTCCTGACCGCCGGCTGCGCCGCGATGATCGGAATTGCCTCGACTCGCCAGGGCGCAATCGCCGCCGCCTTGTTCGGACTCGGCATCGGCAGCATGCTGACGTTATTGCCGATCGCCTGGGCAGACTATTTCGGCCGGGCGAATTATGGCGCGATCCGCGGGTTGGCGTTGTCGGCGCAGGTGATCGCCCAGGCCGCCGGCCCGGTATTGTCCGGCGCGCTGCACGATGCGACCGGCAGCTATACCCGCTCGCTTGAGTGCTTTGCCGGGTTATCCTTTGTCAGCATCCTCGCGGCTCTGGTAGCACACCGGCCGCGCCGCGCGCCGGGGTGAGCTGAACCACCGGGCGAACGCACCGCGCCGCGGGCCCGCGTCGAGCGAAATCGGGTCAGACCCGCCGCGCCGCTCCCGCCCTTTCGACAAGCTCGACCAGCACTTCATAGGGCTGGGCGCCGACAACGCCATAACGCGCCGCGACAAAGGTCGGTACGCCGGTAACGCCATACACATGCGACTTCGCCCAGTCAGCATCGACTTCCGGTTTGTACCGACGCTCGGCCAGTACCGCGCGCGCCTCGTCCGCCGGTAGCCCGACCGATTGCGCAATCTCAACCAGGACGTCAGGATCGCCGATATTGCGGGCATCGACAAAATAAGCGCGGTAAAGCGCGTCGTGGACCGCCTCGCCACCCGGCTGCGTCTCCGCCCACTTGCCCAATTCCTGAGCCAGCCGGCTGTTGTAGGTGTGGGTCCGCCGGCCATAGGGCAGGCCCTCGGCATCCATCAGCCGTTTCATGCGGGCGTACACCGCCTCGGGATCGACATTGCGCCCGGCATAGAGATCGGCGATCGAACGACCCTCGGACGGGGTCTCGGGATGCAGCGGAAAGTGGACCAGCCTTGTTTCTAACTCGAATGCCTGCCTCAGCTTTTCAATACGCACGGTACTGAGATAGCACCAGGGTCAGACGTAGTCGGTAAAGATTTCCAGCGTGATGGGTGTCGCCATCGACAACTCTCCTGATGGGATCGTCTGCCCGACAATGTAGGCCGCGCCGGAGAATGGCGAAAGGGCAGATACGATAATCGGCGAAGATGCCCAGCGGTCGAAAGCACGGCGGGCAGCGGCGCGCGCGATGCTTAAGAATCGACCTACGTGGAGCAAAAGCCGGCGCACGCTTTGTCGCAGCTCAAACAACCCGGTTGGGCAACCCGGTTGGGCAACCCGGTTGGGCAACCCGATCGGGAACCCGGCAGCATGCGCTGGTCGATGCGCCGCGGATTGTGATTTGCGATGATGCTCGAGTTGAGCGGCCCGCGCGCCGCGCAAGTCTGTTCCGCGCTCCCGAGACTGACAAGGGAATCGATCATGACGGCAATTGAGGACAAGGATGCGATCCGCGAATTGATGGCGGAATACTGCTTTCGCCTCGATGGCGGGCAGTATGACGATATGGCGGCGCTGTTTACCGCTGAGGGCACCTGGGACACCGCCTTTGGCAAAGCGACAGGGCGGGCGGCGATCGCCAAGCTCGCGGCCGACATTCGCGCCCGCGCTGGCTCCGACCGGCCGCGGGCGGCGCATCTGGTGACGAATATCGTCATCTCGCTGCAAGGCGACCGGGCCGAGGTTCGGTCAAACTGGATGGTGATGCAGAACAGTTCCGACGGACCAAAAATCGGCTCGGGCGGCGCCTACCGTGACGAGATCGTTCAACGCGACGGGCGCTGGTTCTTTCATTACCGCAAGATCGACCGCTTCATCGCCGGCTGACCGGGGGCTCAGGAAGCACGGCCGGCCGGCTATTTGCCCGGTATGGGCACGGGCGGCGGTGGCGCACCCGCCGCTGCCGTCCGGTGCTGGCGGGGCTCGATCGCTACCGTCGCCGTCATCCCGGCGACGAGGTGCACACCGGCGGGCACCTTGTCGATGTGGATACGCACGGGGATGCGTTGGGCGAGCCGCACCCAGGTGAAGATCGGATTGACCGTGGCTAGGCCGAGGTCGTTCGGCTGGGCGTTGGCGACATTGATGGCGCGGGCGATGCTGTTGACATGGCCGCGCAGGGTTTGCGAGTAACCCATCAACTTTATCGTCGCCGGGTCGCCGACCCGGATCCCGTCCAGGTTGGTTTCTTCGAAATAGCCGTCGACCCAATACGAGTCGGCATCGACCAGCGAGATCAGGTTTTTGCCAACCGTCGCGTAATCGCCGAGCTGCACCAACAGGTTGGTCACATAGCCGTTGACCGGGGAGCGGATCTCGGTGCGCCGCAGGTTGACCCGCGCCTGGTTCAGATTTGCCACCGCCTGCTGATAGCTCGCCTGGTCGGCGATCGCATTGCTCTCGAAAGTCTGTTTTTCTTCCTTGGTGACTGCCAATTGGGTCAATTCCCGGCGGCGCTGCGCCTCGCGCTGTGCATTCAACGCCGTCACCTGCGCGTGCTCGACCGCCGCCTCGGCGAGTTCGACGGCGATCTTGTAGTCGGTCGGGTCGATGACCATCAGCAAATCGCCGCGGTGCACGAACTGATTGTCGGCGACCGGCAATTGCACGATTTGCCCGGCGACCTGCGGCGCCATCGTCACGACATAGACCCGCACCGTGCCGTCGCGCGTCCACGGCGCTTCGACATAGACCCGCCACATCGCCACGCCGAATGCGGCCGCAAGCACCACCGCGATCAGCGTAATCAGAAAGGAAAGAAGACGGATGCGGTACCGCCGCCGCGGGCGGAACGCGGCCGCGGGCGCGCCAGGCCGATCGGCGGCAGGGGCGCTCGGCGGCACATCTTCGCGCGTCCTCAACTCGGTATCGGCCATCGGGCGACCAGCAAAACCATCGACGAGAGCACGATCATGTAAACGGCGAGCACGAACAGGGCCGGATGCCAGACGTAGCGCAACAGGCCAAAGCGGGCGGCGAACCATCGCAACCAGATTGTCACGAACCAGGCGGCGACCATGATCACCGAGATCGGCGCGACATAGACGCCGAACAGGCTGACCTCGGCAAAGCTCACCCGGGGGCTCCCGCGTCGAAGTACGCGGCATGTTGGGTGAGCGCCCCGGAGATTGCAAGGATGAGGCCACGCGCCCGCTGAACGGCGGCGCCCGGACGAGCGGCGAGTGCCGCGTCGAGTTCGGCCAGTTTTGCCGTCGCCACGGCGCTGTTGCCGCGCGCCACGGCCGCAAGCGCTGCATCGAGATCGGCCCCTGGATAGAACCGGCGGCAGCTGCGACGAAGCTGGATGATCTCGGTACCGAGCGAGAATGCCGCGGTCAGCAGCGAACGCTGAAATGGTTGCGCCTGATCGGGCAGCGCCGAGAACCGGGCATACATCCGGGCCTCCCAATCCTTGGGCGTATCCGGGATCGGAGCTGTTGCGAGGCGACGCAGATCGCGCAATGTCAGCTTCAGCAACCGGCGCGTGCGAAATGCCGGCGATAGTGGCGGCAGCAAGCGAAACGAGCAGGCCCCGGCACCTACCCCGGCGACGATCGCCAGTGCCGAATTATAGAATTGCTGCGTGTCGTAGGTCATCGGGTTGGTCGGCGCGAGCAGCGGAACAAAGGCCGTCACAATCCCCGTAAAAACGGCCGGTTGCCACTGCAGGGCAAGCGCCGCCCCGACCGGCACCAACACCAAACCGATGATCACGCTGAAACCGGCAAACGTCTCGATATTCGGCAGCACCGCAAATTTGAGCGTTGCCGCAATCGCCACGGTCAGGATGCTGCCGATCAAAAAGCCGATCGCGATGGCGTAAGCCTGGTCGGCCCGCGCCGCGAACAAGATCGAGATGATGGCGGTGAAGGTGATCGCATTGGCGCCATCGGGCCATGCAGTGACGATCCAGAACAGCTCGGCGGCACCGATCGCGACAAAGGCGCGTCCGGCATTGGCCAGAGGCGGAAGCCAATCGGGGATGCGCAGCCGGCGGCGGCCGCGAACAGGCGGCACCGGCCGGGCAGGATCGGCGACCAGCAAGGCGAGCGCGTTGAGGGCTTGCGATATTCCGGCGAGCGCTTCGGCTGTCTGGTCGGCGAGCAGCCGCAACGACGGCGTGCCGGCGGGCAGCGCGGCCAGCCTCCGTACGGCAGTGTCGCACATCCGCAGCAACCGGGTCGGGTTACCGATCCAGCGCTGCGGCTCGCCTTGTTCGGTCCCGAGGCGAAGTTCGTCCGGCACTTGTGCCAGTGCGGCTGCCGCCTCTTGGCGAGCCCGCTGCTCCGGTAACCGCGCTAGGACGATCGCCGCGGTGCGCCAGCTGGCAAGGGCGTTGAGCAACCCGTCCAGGGCATTCTGCAGGACCGGGGAGTGGTAGCGGAGTTGGGAGGATTCGCCGAGCGCCTCATCCATGACCGTGTCGAGCGCTATGACCCGGCGGACTAGCTCGCGCCGCATTGCTTGGGCTTCCTCAAACCCGGCTCCGGCGGCGGCCAAGGTGCCGGAGAACCGGCGGGTGATCTCGGTCGAAACCGCGGCGAGGAGGGCGGCGAGCCGACGCCGCGCGCCGCCCAGATCGGTCCCGGCGAGCACGATGCCGGCGCAGACGATACCGATGCAGATCTCGCTGGCGCGGTAGACGGCGAGCCTGAAGGCTTGTCCGTTCAGCCCCCCGACCGCGCCCAGTTGGTCACTCGCGATGATTGCTGTGGTGTAGCCGGCGAGCGCTGCTGAATAGGCCGCGAAATTGCGCAGCAACGTCGCGACGAGCGCGCATGCGGCACCCCACACCGCCATGGTCACGAGAAAGGCGACGCGGTTCTGCGGGAAGCACGCGGTCATCACCACGATCGCCACCGCGCCCACCACGGTGCCGATCAAACGGAACCAGCCCTTGCGCAATGAGGCGCCGAGACGCGGTTGACAGACAATCGCCGCGGTCGTTCCGGCCCAGAATGCATTGTCCAGTTCGAGCCAGAACGCGACATAGAGCGCCAGGCATACCGAGGCCCACAACCGCAATCCGAACAGCAGCGGCGGAGTTGCGGCACGGAGCAAGGCGGGCGCATTATCGATCCAGCGGGCGATCCTGCCGGGCTGGGCCGCCGATGGCTCGGCCCCGGTCATCCGCCGGGGCCGCCATGCGATCCTAGAGGTCGAGATCCGATCACGCTGCTCCTTATCCCAAGGCGAAAGCACGCGATCCGCCGACGCCGGCACTCCCCGCAAACGCCGATCGGCGGCGAAGACGCTCTTCGGTTTCTGCGGTTGATCAGGCCGAGGAGCAGGCTACGGCCCTTCGGGCAAATGCGGTGGCGGTTCGCGAGCACCTTCGATGATCGATCGACACTTGCTCTTATCACAATGCACATCTGTCTGCTCAACCGCCGCTACCGGGCGAGAAATCGGCGACCGTGCGACATGTGCGTCCGACGCGTGTCGTCCGATCGGGATCTGGCCCGCGCCCTAATCGACATATCGCAATCCGGAAATCCGGTGTCAGCAAGCGCCGATATCGCGGCGGCAGATTCCTTCGGGCCAGTCGATCCGGTCGATTGCCGCGTAGGCACGGGCGCGTGCCTCATCGAAGTCTTTGCCGAGCGCGGTCACGCCGAGCACGCGCCCGCCATCGGCGATCACGCACTCTCCCTCCACTGCGTCGGGCGCCGGCGCGCGGCGGGTACCCGCATGAAAGATCTTGACCGCGGGATCAGCGCCGGCCTGATCAAGACCGCGGATGACGCTGCCGCGCTCGGGTGCCTCGGGATAGCCGTTTGCCGCCATCACGACACACAGCGCTGCGTCCGCCTGCCAGCGCAGATCGATCTGGCGCAGGATGCCGTCATGCGCGGCAAGCATGGCCGGCAGCGGATCGCTGATCAGCCGCATTAGCAACACTTGGGCCTCGGGGTCGCCAAAGCGGGCATTGAATTCAAGCAGCATCGGCCCCGCCTCGGTCAGCATCACGCCGGCATAGAGAACGCCTTTGAACGGCCGCCCCTGCTGGCGCATCGCTGCGACCGCAGGCATAACGATACGGTCCATGATCTGGCCCTCGAAGGTCGGGGTCAGCGCCGGCGCCGGCGAGAGTGCGCCCATGCCGCCGGTATTCGGCCCGCTATCGCCGTCGCCGAGCCGTTTGAAATCCTGGGCGGTGGCGAGCGGCAGCGCGTCCTTGCCATCGACCAGGGCAAAAAAACTCGCCTCTGCGCCCGCGAGGAAATCTTCGATCACGATCTGGCGTCCGGCCGCGCCAAAACGATGCTCGATCAATGCCGCGTCAACCGCACGATAAGCGGTCTGCAGATCGGCGGCGACGGTCACACCCTTGCCTGCGGCGAGACCGTCGGCCTTGATCACGATCGGCGCGCCGCGCTCCGCAAGATAGGCTTTGGCTGCGGCGGGCCGGGAAAACCGCCGGGCAGCGGCGGTCGGAATCCCGGCGCCGGCACATAATTCCTTGGTGAAGGATTTCGAGGCCTCGAGCGCCGCCGCTGCCGCGGTCGGACCAAAGGCGGCAATGCCCTCGGTTTCGAGCGCGTCGACCAGCCCTTGCACCAACGGCAATTCCGGCCCGACGACGACAAAATCGATCCGCTCGCGGCGGGCGAAGGCGACTAGTCCGGCCGTGTCCGCAATCGCGATCGGCACGCATTCGGCGTCCTCGGCGATGCCGGCGTTGCCCGGCGCGCAGAACAGCCGATCGACCAGCGGCGAGGCGGCGATCGCCCAGGCAAGCGCGTGCTCGCGCCCGCCCGATCCGACGATCAGGACGCGCATAGCGCGCCCCCGGAAGAAGCAGCCCTCTCCGCCCATTGCAGGGAGCGCACGGGGTCACGCGGGACGGTGCCGGGCCGGCCCCAACCCCTCCCCTTTTCCCGACACTCGCCCCCGACCGGGAGGACAGAGAACAATGACCGGCCGGGCATAGAATGGCTCCGGGCCGGAGTGAATGGTTTACGGCTGATCAAGTGTCCTCTCCCGCCGGTCCCAGTGCCGCCGCATGCATTCGACGACACCCGACCCGGGATTAGTAGCGTGGTATCGATTCTTCAAGGAGGCGGGGATAGGACGGTCCGTTGCGGCTTTGCGGCAATCGTCCAGCCGCCGCATCGCGCTTCTCCTTGGGCTCGGCTATCATATCGTGATGAATGATCTTCTGACCGCGGCACCGGCGCGGACCAACATCGTCGAATATACCGTCTCCGAACTGGCGCAGGCATTGCGGCGGTCGATCGAAGACGGGTTTGGTTTTGTCCGCGTGCGCGGCGAGGTCTCGGGCTTCAAGCGCCACGGCTCAGGCCATTGCTATTTCGCGCTTAAGGATGCCGACGCCGTCCTCGATGCGGTGTGCTGGCGGATGACCGCAATCCGCCTCGGCATCAGACCCGAGGACGGCATGGAAGTGGTATGCACCGGCCGGCTCACCACATTTCCTGGCCGCTCGAAGTACCAGCTCGTGGTCGATTCGATCGAATTGGCCGGGATCGGCGCATTGCTCAAGCTGCTCGAAGAGCGGCGCCAGCGGCTCGCAGCCGAGGGGCTGTTTGCCGCCGAGCGCAAAAAGCCGTTGCCGTTTCTGCCGACAATCATCGGCGTTGTCACCTCGCCGACCGGTGCCGTGATCCGCGACATCCTGCACCGGCTTGCCGATCGCTTTCCGCGCCGGGTGCTGATCTGGCCGGTGGTGGTGCAGGGTGACGGAGCAGCAACCCAGATCGCGGCGGCGATCGCCGGCTTCAATCGGCTACCCATGGCGGGTGTGCCGCGCCCTGGGCTAATCATCGTCGCGCGCGGCGGCGGTAGCCTTGAAGATCTGATGGCGTTCAACGAAGAGAGCGTGGTCCGCGCCGCCGCCGCTTCGATGATCCCGCTGATCTCGGCGGTCGGGCACGAAACCGACACGACCCTGATCGATCATGCGAGCGATCGGCGGGCGCCGACACCGACCGCTGCCGCCGAGATGGCGGTACCGGTGCGGCTCGATCTGATCGCTGACCTGGCCGGCAAATCATCGCGTTTGTCGGCCGGCATGGCGCGGCTCTTTGCCGAACGCCGCCTGCATCTCTCGGGATTGGCGCGCGGCCTGCCGTTGCCGCAGGATTTGATCGGCAATGCGGTGCAGCGGCTCGACGACCGCGCCGAGCGGCTGCGGCTCGCTGCCGAGCGCCACCTGCGCGCGGCTCGCCATCACCTCGACCTTGCCGCGGTGCAGCTGCGCCCCGACGTGCTGATTGCCGATCTCGATCGAGCCCGCACCCGGCTCGCCGACACCGATGCCCGTTTGCACGCGGCGATGATGCGCACGATCGACGGCAAACGCGACAGCGTCGACAATTTTGCCGGCCGCCTCGCCACCCATTCGGAGCGGCATGAGAGCCTGTTGGCGCGCGGCTATGTCGTGGTGCGCGACGGAGCGATGCGAGTGCTGACCGAAGCCGCCGCGATCAAACCCGGCGAGGGGCTTGAGCTCGAATTCTATGACGGCAAGGTCGGGGCTATCGCCGGGCGCACGCCACGCCGACCGGTCCGCCGCGCGCCGGTCCGCCCCGAACAGGGAAGCCTGTTCTAGTGCCCTCCTCGACACGACAAACAGCGGACGACCAGCGCGCGGTCGTCGCGTTTCTTGGACGGCCATCTTCGTATGGAATGGGGATCGACCGGGTCGAGCGGATCGAAACCCACATATCGCTGATTTTCATCGCGGGCGATCGCGCCTACAAGCTGAAGCGAGCGGTGCGGCTCCCCTATCTCGACTTTTCGACCGCCGAGCAGCGGCATGCGGCCTGCGCCGCCGAACTGGCGCTCAACCGGCGCACCGCCCCCTCGCTCTATCTCAATCTGCGCCGGCTTGGACGCGATGCGACCGGCAAGATCGGCTTTGTCGACACGGGTCCGGCGATCGATTGGGTCGTCGTCATGAAACGGTTTGATCAGGCGTCGCTGTTCGACGCCCTCGCGCAAAAAGGCGGGCTCGATGCGCGGCTGATCGACGCGCTCGCCGATCATATCGCGAAATTTCACTCAGTAGCCGAAGAATGCCCGGACCACGGCGGCGCCGCCGCACTCAGCGGCATCGCCGAGACCAATCATCGGGTTCTCGCCACCCTCCCGGGCGGGATTTTCCCGGCTGATCGCGTCGCAGCGATCCTCGGTAAATGGCGCCAGGCACTGGCGACCGCGGCGCCGCTGCTCGAAGCACGGCGGGCGGCGGGCAAAGTGCGCCGCTGCCATGGCGACCTGCATCTGCGCAATATCTGTCTTGTCGACGGCCAGCCGACGCTGTTCGATTGCCTCGAATTCTCCGAAGAACTCGCCAGTATCGACATCCTCTACGATCTCGCGTTTTTGCTAATGGATCTTGAGCATCGCGGGCTGGCGGATTTCGCCAACCGGGTGCTGAACCGCTATCTCGACCGCACCGGAGAAGACGATGGCCTCGGCGCGATGCCACTGTTCATGTCGTTGCGCGCCGGGATCCGCGCGCATGTGACGGCAACCGCACTGCAGCATCCGGCAAACCGTGACAAGAAAGCGGAAATGGCCGAGGAGGCGCGCAGTTATCTCGATCTGGCATGGCGATGCCTCGAACCGCGGCGCTGCCGGCTCGTCGCGATCGGGGGTCTGAGCGGCAGCGGCAAGTCGACTCTCGCCGCCGCATTGGCGCCCGAACTCGGTCGGCCTCCCGGTGCGCGCCTGCTGCGCAGCGACGTCACCCGCAAGCTGGCGTTGGGGGCCGCGCCCGAAACCCGCTTGCCGGCCGAGGCGTATACGCCCGAGATCACCGCGCGCGTCTATGACGCCTTGCAGCAGAAGGCAGCCACCGTGCTCGCCGGGGGCTGCACCGCGATCATCGACGCGGTAGCGCTCGATCCGGCCGAGCGTCGGGGGTTTGCCGAAGTGGCGCGCAAGGCGGGTGTTCCGTTCATCGGGTTGTGGCTTGACGCCGAACCCCAGGCGATGACGCAACGCATTCGCGATCGGCGCGGCGATGCGTCCGACGCCACTGCGGAGGTGCTGGCGTCGCAGCTGAAGCAGGATCCGGGTGCGATCGAATGGTCCCGGATCGACGCCGGCGGCGGTCCCGACGAATCTCTGGCAGTGGCGCGGCGAGCCCTTGCCGCAGGGTGAATTCAGCTTCCTACCGAGGCCAGTTCTTGACCAGGTTCGCCGCATCGACGCTGCCGAGCCCGGTCGCAAAATTCCAGCCGGAGGCGGCGACAAAAGCCGGCCGGTAGGTCTTGTCGCTGGTCGACAGGACGCCCGTGGCACCACCGGGAAGATAGCAGTCAGTGGTGCCGGCGCAGGGCACGTCGGTGTCGCCGATAGTTACATTGTGAAAAATGCAGTCGCCGGCCATCGCTATCCCGCGCGCGGAATTGCAGGGGCCGTTGCCGCGCCAGGCGTATTCCTCGGCCGCCAGCCAATAGTAGATCGGAGCCGGGTTGCCCTGGCGCCCGCCGGCGTGCTGATCGACCAGCGCCTGGATCCCCGCCATGATCGGCGTCGCGTAGGAGGTACCACCGCTGCCGGCCCAGCCGCTGACCGGGCCGGTGCACGGGCTCCCGCCGTTGTTGGGATCGGAAAAGCACGTTACATAGCGGTGTCCCCAGGTACCAGGCGAGGCGTAGAGCGCCACATCGGGCAGATCGCGCACACCGTCTGCCGGATTGCCGCGGATTTGCCGTTGCCAGAACGGCTTTCGGTAGCCGGCGCAGGTGCCGCTGACGATATCGGCCATCGATGGCGCGCCGGTGGCGCAGCCGCTGCGCCCACCAGCGCCGCCGCTGACCTTGACATAGACGGATCGAGCCTTGTTGCAGAATCCCTGCGCGCCGTAGGTTCTCGGCGAGAGGCTCAGGTAATTGGCGAGCAGTTCACTGCCGCAACTCGAATTCCACGGGATTTCAGGGATGTACGATTTGGCCGAACCGTCATAGAGCGTATTCGTCGATCTCCAGAAGACCCTGTTGGTGCCGGTATAGGTGTCGGCGAAATCGGTGCCGCCAACCGCCACGTCGTAAGGGGTCGAGGCGATCCCGTTGACGGCGGTTCCGTGCAGTGCCGGCGGACCCCCATGCGGATCGCAGGCGGCAGCACCAAAATCGCCGGCTGAGACAAAGACCGAAATGCCTTCGGCGACCGCCTGCTGAAAGGCGAAGGCCCAGGCGGCATTACCCGCCGCCCCTTGTGCCGCCTCGCACTCGCTCGAGCTGATACTGATGATGTCCGGCGTCGCGGTGGCATTGACAACATTCTCAACGGCAATCAGGTGCCCGCTGGTCACCGCCGTGTCGGCGCAGGAGGCGAGCTTGATTGCCGCCCCGGGTGCCGCGGCGCTGGCCCATTCGGCGTCGAGTGTCGCCTCGGTGTCGCTGGTCGTGACGCCGGGCGGCTGGCAATTGCCGGCGCCGGCCGCCGGCTCCGGATGGATCTGCTCAAAGGAGCCGGGAAACCTGTCCAGGCCAAAAGCCGCGCGAAATGTGTACCAATTGGCGACTTTGTACAAATCCGAGTTTTCGATGACGTCGATCTTCAAACGGGTGCCGACGATCCCGGCACGATGCAGTGGCTGCAGGTTGTAGATTGTCGCGAGATCGGCGGGCACCATCGCGTAGCAGGTGCCGGCGAGCACCGATGCCGAGGCGCAGCGCGCGGCGAAGGTATATTGCGGTGCCGGTCGGAAATCGTTCAGCGAGGCGACGCCGGTCACGGCCGGCGCCAGTGCTGCCGGTATCTTCGGGTCGCTGATATTGGCGATGTGTGCGGCACCGTCGACATCGAGATGATGGATCTCGGTATGGAAGGCGGCACGCACCTGGCCGGCGGTCCCGGAAAAGTCGACCGCCAGCCTGTTCGGATAGAGATTGTTGATCCTGAAACCGTGACGGCCGAGCCAGCCGGTGATTGCGGACAGATCCGGCGCGGCAGCGCCAAAGCGTGCGCCGAATTCCGCGGCAGTCAGCCAATGGTGGTAATTGGGCGAGTGCGAATCCTGCAGGTCGTCGATTGTCTGGTCGAGTGCTGCCTCCTGCGCAGCCGATCGGCGCAGCACCAACAGCATGTGTGCGATCGGCAGGCTGTCGGCGACCGCACCACGGTCATTCGCGGCATTCGCCTCGGGCCGGGTATTGCCGGCGAGCGCGACAAGCTGGGTCTCTTCGATCGGCTTGGTGATCGCCGCGCGGTTTTGCGCCATCGCCGACGCCATCCCGCCCGACGCTGCGGCGAGCGCGATGATTGTCCAGACCGTATTCGCCAATATCCTGCGCATCGCATCGCACCCCCGGGTACAAGACAGCCAGCTGCGCTTGCCGTGGTTCGAGTTCCATCCGGAGGTCCGTCTTAGACTTCGGCAGTTAAGACACGGTTTCTCGGCGATCCGGGGCGCACGCCGCTGAACCGGCACCGCCGGTTTTTTGCCGGCCAGCAGCGAATTGTCGGTATCGGGCTACAGGCCGGGCATGAGGAATGCGGGACGGGGACGAAGCCCGCCTGCCGCCCCGCCGCAGCCGCTTGCTCTCGCCGGGTGCGAGCCTACTCCATCGGCAGCCCGGCATGCACGCCGCGGGCGTCGAGCGGGGTGAATTGCGGCGCCAGCGCCGGGATCGCGACCTCGGCCAGGGTTTCTGGCGTCCAGCCACCTTGACGGTGCACCATCCGCACCGGCCGCATATGACCATAGAGGGAGAGTTCGCCGGCGCGCTGGTGAAACACCTGGCCATTGACATTGGCCGCCTGCTCGGAGGCGAGGAAGACGCATAACGGTGCGATCGCATCGGCCCGGCTGCGCCGCAGCCGCTCCTCGCGCTGTGCGGCGGCGTCGGGGTCCTTTGGGGTCGGCACCGAACGGGTCATGCGGGTGTCAGCGGAGGGAGCGATGACATTGACGGTGATCCCGCGCGCGGCGTTTTCCATCGCGACGATCCGCGCCAACGCGACGATCCCGAGTTTTGCCGCGCCATAGTTGCACTGCCCGACATTGCCGAGCAGCCCCGAGGTCGACGACACCATGATGATCCGCCCGTAATTCTGTTCGCGGAACAGGTTGATCGCGGCGCGATTGACGTTGAAATGGCCGGTCAGATGGACGTCGATGACCGCTTGCCAATCCTCGGGGAACATGTTGTGGAACATCTTGTCGCGCAGGATCCCGGCGGCGTTGAAGACGATGTGCAGCCCGCCAAACGTGTCGCGCGCCTGGCTCACCATCTGGAGGCAGTCGTCGAATTTGGCGACCGAACCGTAATTCGCGACCGCCTCACCCCCCGCTGCCCGGATCTGATCACAAATTTCCTGGGCCGGGGTCTGGTCGGAGCCCTCGCCGCTGCCGGTCGTGCCGGGATCGTTGATGACGATTTTGGCGCCGTGCGCCGCCATCAGTTTGGCGACTTCGGCGCCGACCCCGCGCCCCGAGCCGGTGCAGATCGCGACCCGTCCATCGAGCATGCCCATCCCTCGAGCCCTTCCTTTATTGTTTCATCGCGGTTTGTCAGGGCCGCGGCCGGTTTTGTCAATCGGCGCCGCTTGGGCTCGGGTTCAGGCGGCCGGGTGAAAGCGGGAGCAACGAGATGGCATTCGAGACCAGGCGAGCCGGGTCGGCTCCCGACGCGACGGCCCCCGACGGATCGCAGGTGCGGGTGTTGTGTAGTCTCTCGCGCGGCGGGTTCGCGCTGTTTTCGCTGCCGCCGGGTGCAGTGGGAAAGGCGGTGGCACACCGGACAGTGGAAGAACTGTGGTACGTCGTCGCCGGCGCAGGCCGGATGTGGCGCAAGCTCGGGCCGCAGGAAGAGATCGTCAGCCTCGACCCCGGGCTCGCGCTCAGCATTCCGACCGGAACGTCTTTCCAGTTCCGCTGCGACGGGCCGCAGCCGCTGACCATTCTCGGTGCGACGATGCCGCCCTGGCCCGGCGCCGAGGAAGCCTATGCGGTCGAGGGGATCTGGCCGGCAACAATGTAGCGCCGCTCAAGGAGCGAGCTTGTGCGCCGGCTAGAGCAGATGGCCGCTGCGCACGGCCTTGGTGCGCAGATAGCGCTCGTTGTGACCGTTTGACGGGAAGATATGAGGCACCCGCTCGACAACGCGGATACCATAACGTTCAAGTGCGGCGACCTTTTCAGGATTGTTGGTCAATAGCCGGATCGTGCCGAAGCCAAGCTGCCGCAGCATTTCCGCTGCCGGCACATAGACTCTTTCGTCAGCATCAAAGCCGAGTTGTTCATTGGCGTCGAGCGTGTCGAACCCGGCATCCTGCAACTGGTAGGCGCGCAGTTTGTTGACGAGACCGATACCGCGGCCCTCCTGGGCAAGGTAAAGCAGCACACCGCCGCCATCACCCGCAATCGCCGCGATGGCGCCGCGCAGCTGGTCGCCGCAATCGCAGCGCAGGCTCGCCAACAGATCGCCGGTAAAGCATTCAGAATGCAGCCGCACCAGGATCGGGGCGGAAGGATCGGGGGCGCCGATCACGATCGCCAAATGCTCGCCGCCGCCATCGCCCGGGCGGAATGCGATCAGGCGGGCGTTTTCTGCGTCGGCGAGCGGTACCCGGGCTTCTGCCACACGCGTCAGTGCGGCATCCTCGGCATGGCGGCGAAAAACGGCGGCGGCCTCGATCCCGACAAGGTCGCCGCGCCGCGCCAGCAGCGCCGCTTCGGCGCCGCCGACCCGAACGACAAGCGCTGCCGGCAGCAACGCGGCGAGCTTGGCCAATGTCACCGCTGCGAGACCGCCGCTTTTAGCCACAACCGGCTCGGGCCCGAACCCCGGCGGTTCCGCCCCAAGCGATGCCGCCGGATCGGCGAGATTGCGGATCACCGCCGCCGGCATCTCGGAAGACACCGAGATCGTCAGCGCGCCCGACAAATCCTCGCGCCGGGCCAGGCCGAGCGCCACCGCCCGCCGGCGCGTCAGCACGATTCGCGGCGCGGTCGCAGACACTTCACGCAGCCAGCGCAACTTTGCCTCGCTGACCAGTTCGGCGGCGATGGCGAGCACAGAGAGCCTGTCGTCCCGGATCAAGACCGGATCGCCTCGCCGCAACGCGGTGATCGCTTCGGCGAGGCCGCGACCCGGGTTCATCGACGAACTCGACATGCCATCCGGCGCCGCTCCTTGCGACGGGGTCGAAATTGCTGTGAACTCAGGCACCGATCTCTCCCTGCCGCAACTCCCCGATCATATGGAACGCCCGCCGCGGTGCGAGCAAACTTATTTCACGGCAGCCATCTCGGCGACGGTCGGGCTCGACCGCAGTTGGGTCGAGGCGGGCGGCGCTGCCCGCAAACCGGGTCGGCCGCGGGGGCGACCGTCGAAGACTGGCAAAACCGCGGACGATCGGGTAGATGTGGCGCGCCGAGGGATGAGCGATGCGCGGCGTTCCGATAATACCCTGGCTGCAATCCTGAATATCCCGGTTCCGATCGTGCTGGGATGGACTTGCAGCCATTGTTCCGTTTGGACCGGCGGGGAGAGTCATGCGGGCTGGTCGCCAAATTCTGATCGTCGACGACGATGCGGCACTTCGCCAATCGCTGGTCGAGCAGCTTGAGATCAACAATGAGTTTGTCGCCGTCGAATGCGATACCGCGGCAAAGGCCCTGGCAGCCGTCGAGCAGCACCGCTTTGACGCCATTCTGCTCGACATCGGCCTCCCCGATATGGACGGGCGCGACCTTTGCAAGGCACTGCGGCACAACGGCATTCACGTCCCGATCATGATGCTGACCGCCTCCGATACGGATGCCGACACCGTCCTTGGCCTCGAATCCGGCGCCGACGACTACGTCACCAAACCATTTCGGCTCAGTGTGCTGCTGGCCCGGCTGCGCGCCCATCTGCGCCAGAGCGAACACAGTGACGACGCGATCTTTACGATCGGTCCCTATTCCTTTCGGCCCAGCGCAAAGCTGCTGACCGACCCCGATAACCGCAAGAAGGTGCGGCTGACCGAAAAGGAGACGGCGATACTCAAATACCTCTATCGCGCCGGTGATCGGGTGATCGGCCGCGACACCCTGCTGGGCGAGGTGTGGGGGTACAATGCCGGGGTCACCACCCACACTCTCGAAACGCATGTCTATCGTCTTCGCCAAAAAATCGAGCGTGATCCGGCCGCGGCCGAGATCCTGGTGACTGAGCCCGGCGGCTATCGGCTCGTCCCTTGAGGCTGCGCTCCATCGTGTGCCGGGCTGAACGCGCTCGCTGTATGTCGCATCACAGATCCTGTTGACCAGGTGCCGGCCGCCGATCTCCTGATCGTCAGCGGCGCCGACAGCGCCTATTTCCCGCTGCTGCGCGATCTGGTTCTGTCGGTACGCGAGCAATACCGCGATGCGGCTATCGGCATTCTCGATGTCGGTCTCGACCCGGGTCAGCGAGAGTGGCTCGGCAACAGAGTGACCCATCTGGTTCACCCCGGTTGGGACATCGACTTTCCCGGACGGGCCTATACCTCCGAAACGCGCAAGGCGCAGTTCGCTCGCCCCTTTTTGCCGCGCCATTTTCCGGGCTACGAGACCTATCTGTGGGTCGACGCCGATGCCTGGCTGCAGGACCGGCGGATCGTCACGCTTTATGTCGAGGCCGCGCGCGGCGGCAAACTCGCCATCGTCCCGGAGATCGACCGTGCCTATAAGCGCCATTACAAGCGGCCGAAACTGTTCGGGCTGACCCTGACATGGAAGAACTACCGCCAGGCGTTTGGCTGGCGCGTCGCCGATCGGCTCGGCCGCAACCCGATGGTCAATTGCGGCGTCTTTGCATTGCGCGGCGATGCGCCGCACTGGCAGATCTGGGGGCGGATCATGGAGCGGGTGGCGCAGCGCACCCGATTTTTCTTTGTCGAGCAGACCGCGCTCAATTACGCGATCTTTGCCGAGCATCTGCCGGTCGATTTTCTGCCGGCTTATTGCAATTGGATGCCGGGCGATGCTCCGCCGATGTTTGACGCCGAGCGTGGATTGTTTGTCGAGCCGTTCTCGCCGCACGAGGTCATCGGCATTATGCATCTCGCCGGCCCGGTGCAGAAAACCCACGTGTTCCGCCTTGACCGCCTTGATGGCGGTACAATCGCGACATCCCTGCGCTACAGCGAAAGCAGACCGATTTGCCGGCTGGGCGAAGCGCCGTCACGGTTGCCGGCCAAAGGTTAGCCACGGCTGTGAAGCTGGCGGGTTCGCGTTTCCGCCGATCCGCAGCGGGATCGACGGAAAGGCGAATGAATTGTCGTCGTTAGGTGGTCTTGAGCTCGATCCTGCGGGCCTTGGCGGGAGCCGCCTTGGGCAGGACCAGATGGAGCACCCCATCTCTCGCTGTCGCTTCGATGCGGTCGCGGTCGATATCTTCAGACAGGGTGAATACGCGCTCGTAATCGCCATCGGCGTATTCAGCGTAAACCCGCTGGTAGCCGGCATGGTGCTGAGTTGCGGCTCGCCCGCGGATCGTCAACACCCGGCGTTCGAGCGTGATATCGACGCCGTCCGATCCCACCCCCGGCAACTCGCACATGACGATCAGGTTGTCGGCGGTCTCATAAATATCGGTCGGCGGCACAAAGACCGGCCGCGAGATATTGCGCTCCGCATTCCCTTGCGGCTGAGGCGGATGTTGGCCTTGCGCCTGGGGCGTGCGCTGGCCCTGCGTCTGCGGACGTTGTTGTTCAACGGTGCTGACTTCCTGGGGCATGTCTTAATCCTCCGGGTGGGTTCAGGCGGCGCGGATCTGAATTTTCCTGGGCCGATCCGCTTCCAGCCGCTCGAGTTCGATTTCGAGGACGCCATCGCTATAGCGGGCCTGGACTTTTTCCGAGTCGACCTGGAACGGCAATTGAACGGTGCGCGCAAAGCTGCCGTAAGTCCGTTCGCGCCGATGCCATTTGACGGTTTGATCGTTCAGCTGTGGCTGCCGCGACCCTTCCAAGGTCAGAACCTCATCCTGCAGGCTGATATTTACGTCCTCGCGCTTTACGCCCGGCAACTCGGCGGTAACCACGACGCTATTTTCGCCAAGCCAGATGTTTATTGGCGGGAACTCGCGAGTGGCAACGGCACTGAACCCGGAAAACAGGCGGTTCATTTCGCTTTGCATTCGCCGCAAGTCGAAAAATGGATCGAGCCCTAATCGGGGAAACTCGGATAACGCCATGCTGTCGCACTCCTCTCGATGCTGACCGTACCAGTGCCGTCAACGCCTGGCAGGGCGGGGGAGGACGGTCGGCCCAACGGCGGTGCCGCGACTTATCGGATGGCATCCGAGAAGACTTATCGGATGGCATCCGACGAGGAGTGAGAAACGGTTGATCACATCCTCGCCAAGAAGCGACATGACCCCCGGTTGGCCGATTTGGCCCAACCCTCTTTCCTGCCGAGACCCGCTGAGCGGCATCCGGCACTTGCTCTCGATCTAAGCAGCGGCACGCGTCGTTCAAGCGGTTCACAAGCGGTTTCGCGAGCGGAACTAGCAGCGATGCTGCGTGGTTAACCTGAGGCCGGCGCGAGGCGGATCGCAATCCGAAGAGCGGCCAGCTTCCATCGCTAATCCCCAAGAATCGAGACCCAGGGAAAGGGCTTGAAATCATGCGAATTGCCCAGATCGCACCGCTGTGTGAGAGCTGCCCGCCCCAATTTTACGGCGGCACCGAGCGCGTGGTTTCGCATTTGACCGAGGAATTGGTGCGGCAAGGGCACGAAGTTACCCTCTTTGCAAGTGGCGACTCGCGCACCTCGGCGACATTGGAGGCTCCGTGCGAGAGAGCACTGCGTCTTGACTCGCAATGCCGCGATCCGCTGGCGCATCATATGGTGCTGGTCAATCGCGTCGCCCGCAAAGCACATCTGTTTGACGTTCTCCACTTCCACATCGATTATCTACATTTTCCACTGTTCGCATCACGCAGCCGCAAGACATTGACGACCCTTCACGGTCGTCTCGACATGCCGGATCTGCCGCCACTGATGCGCGAATTTCCGATGATGCCGCTGGTCTCGATCTCCAACACGCAACGCGGTCCTCTTGCTTGGGCCAACTGGCACGGCACGGTGTATCACGGGCTCCCTCCCGATCTTTTTTCGCTCGGTCGCGGCGAGGGCGGTTATCTCGCTTTTGTCGGCCGGATCAGCCCGGAAAAGGGGCCGGAGCGGGCGATCGAGATCGCCCGCCGGATTGGCCTGCCGCTGATCATTGCCGCCAAGGTCGACAAGGTCGACCAGGATTATTACCATGAGCGGGTCGAGCCGTTGCTGAAAGACCCGCTGATCGAGTTCATCGGTGAAGTCGACGATACTGAAAAAGGAGCTCTACTCGCCGATGCGGCGGCGCTGATGTTCCCGATCGACTGGCCGGAGCCGTTTGGCCTCGTGCAGATCGAAGCAATGGCGTGCGGCACGCCGGTAATCGCGTTTCGCCGCGGCGCGGTGGCAGAAATAACCGAGCCCGGCACTACCGGCTTTATCGTCGATACTATTGACGAGGCGGTCGCGGCGATCCCGGCGGCATTAAAGCTTGACCGACAGATGATTAGACGGCATTTCGAAGAGCGTTTTCTGGTCGAGCGAATGGCCCGCGATTATGTCGAGCTTTATCAAAAATTGCTGCACGCCGGTGTCAATCGCAGGCCGCGCACCGCCGCGGAGGCGGAAGACGACTGAGGATCGGGTTTCCGGTTGGTACCTGTAATGGCGGAAGCAAGGCTCGAAAAAGGAGAGACCTCCCAATATTACATCGAATCGGCAGCCGCGTTTCAGGAGCGTCGCCCACGGTCGCTGAAGCAGGGCCTGATGTTTGCGGTTTTCGATCAGCGCGGGGATATTGTTCCCCGTCCGGGCAGCCCAGACGGGATCTATCATCGCGACACGCGCTATTTGTCGCAGCTGGTATTGCGGCTCGATGACGCGCCACTGCTTCTGCTGAGCTCGAACGTCCAGGAGGATAACGTCGTCCTGTCCGTGGATCTGAGCAATCCGGATCTCGGCGAAGGCGACGAAAAGGTGTTGCGCGGTGAACGGATCTATGTCAATCGCCGCCGATACATAGCGCAGAATTGCTGCTACGAGCGATTGCTCGTTCGCAATTTTGACGTGGCGCCGCAAAACCTGACCTTGTCGATCGACTTCGCGGCAGATTTTGCCGATCTGTTCGAGGTCCGCGGGCAGCAACGGGCTCGGCGCGGGCGCCAATCGACCGAGCGGCGGTCGGACAGCATGATAGCGCTGCGTTACTTTGGACTGGATGGGGTCGAGCGGGTCACGACGGTAAGCTTTGAGCCGGCCCCCGCCCGATTGGATGATCGTCAGGCGCGGTTCGAGCAATTGCTCGGGCCGGGCGAGGCGGTTCGCATCATCCTGCAGATCGCCTGCGAAGAGAGATCCGTCGATCGCGACCTTGTGCGCCAGTTTTATAGCGCGCTGCGGCTGGCCCGACGCGCGATGCGCAGCTCGAGCGGGCGCGCCACCGCGTTGGAAAGTTCGAATTCGCTGTTCAACGAAATGGCGCGGCGCGCGGTGGCCGATCTCTACATGCTGGTGACGCAGACCGAGCACGGCCCTTACCCTTTTGCCGGAATTCCGTGGTTCAGCACCGTGTTCGGTCGCGACGGGATCATCACGGCACTCTTTTCGCTGTGGATCGATCCGACGATCACTCGCGGCGTGCTCAATTTTCTCGCCGCCAACCAGGCGACCCAAATCGATCCGGTCAACGACGCCGAGCCCGGCAAGATTCTGCACGAGATGCGCGATGGCGAGATGGCGCGATTGGGGGAGGTGCCCTTCGCACGCTATTACGGCAGCGTCGATGCGACCCCGCTGTTCGTGATGCTGGCCGGCGAATATTTCGCGCGTACCGGCGATATCGCGACGGTGCGGGAACTCTGGCCGCATATCGAAGCAGCGCTGGCCTGGTGCGACAGATACGGCGATGCCGACGGCGATGGCTTTGTCGAATACCACCGGAAAAACGCCAACGGCCTCGTCAATCAGGGTTGGAAGGATTCGCACGACGCAATTTTCCATGCCGATGGCCGCCTCGCCGAGGGGCCGATCGCGCTGTGCGAGGTGCAGGGCTATGTCTATGCCGCCAAGCAGCACGCCGCGCATCTGGCGGCGGTGCTGGGCCACGCCGCGCGGGCATCGCACCTGCGCCACGAAGCCGAGATTTTGCGCCAGAAATTCGAGGCAGTGTTCTGGTGCGAAGAACTTTCAACTTACGGGCTAGCGCTCGACGGCGCCAAGAATTTGTGCCGGGTGGTCGCTTCGAATGCGGGGCATGCGCTGCTGACCGGCATCGCCGAGGCCGACCGCGCCCGCCGGGTCGCCGATACCCTGCTCGGATTGTCGTGCTTTTCCGGCTGGGGGATCCGCACCGTCGCGGTGTCGGCGGCGCGGTACAACCCGATGTCGTACCATAACGGATCGGTATGGCCGCACGACAATGCGCTAATCGCTCTCGGTCTGGCGCGTTACGGCTTCAAGCAGGGCGTCTTACGGATCTTTCGCGGCCTGTTCGAGGCCGCCGGCTATATGGAGCTGCGGCGCCTGCCGGAATTGTTCTGCGGCTTTCCGTGGCGCAAACTGACGGCTCCCACGCTCTACCCGGTCGCCTGCGTCCCACAGGCCTGGGCGGCGGCCACGGTGTTCGCTCTGGTTCAGGCGAGCCTCGGATTGAACTTTGCGCAAGGTCCCGACGAGATCAGGTTCGACCGCCCGCTATTGCCGCGCTTTATCGATGAGCTGCATCTGCGCGGCCTGCAGGTCAAAGGCGGGTCGGCCGACATAGTGCTGCGACGTCATGAACGGGATGTGGCACTCAACATCGTCAGGCGCGAGGGCGCCGTTCCGATCGTCGTTATCCCCTGAGATCGGGCCCGGCTCAAAATGGCACCGCGAGGTCGGTCGCCGCCGGCCCAAAATACGCCTGCGGATCGGAGGGCGGTTCGCCGAGCGCCCTTTCCTCGCGGGCAACGCAGTGGCTCGCCACCGCAAACACCGCACGCCAATTCGCCGCGCCAGGAAGCGCCCGCAGCAGACAGCCATCGAAGAAGCTGTAGGTTCGCCCGACCTGACAGCCAAATGATGGCCGGTCGCGGCGCGAGGCGGTCAGGATGATGCGGTTGGGCTTGATCATCGCACCGGCGGCAAAGCCGCCACTGTAGCAGCTCGATACGATGACGACGGTCGGCACCGCGGCACAGCCGCGCGACAGGGCTTGCGCCAATTCTTCGGGATGCAGTGCCCGGTGCGACCGTGCCAGCCACAGGCCGGCATTGAATTCGCCATGCGATGTCAGAAAGACAAAGCATCGGTCACCCGGCTTGGCCGGCAGATCGGCGATGCGGCGGAGCACGTTCCCCGCCGTGGCCGGCTCCACTCCGTTGCGCAGTTGAGCGGGGCTGGCGCTCAGCCGATGAATGTCATGCCGCGGAACCCCGGCCGCCGCCAGCCGCCGCGCCAAAGCAATTGTCGCATCGTCGAACACCGGCTCCTCGTCATCGCCCGCCGCCAACACGACTTGCCAATTGCCGCCAGCGGGCGCGGCTCGCGCCCCCGGCACGACAGCCAATGTCAACGCCAGCACGATGCCCGCCAGGACAATGACTGCCAGCCCGCCCGCCATGTACCTCATGCAACCGTCTCCGCGCCGCCTTGGCATTCCGTAACATGTATTCGGATTGTTCGGCTTAATGTAGCCGCCTGGCGCGGATTTGGTCGACCTGGTCCCGGCATCCACCAGCAATCGGCAAGGCCTGTAGCGCGGCTCGCGAACGCCGGCCGCCCCGCTGCGTGAGCGGACGGCTCCTGGCCAAGTCCGGCCAAGACGATCGAACCGGCCAAGACGACCGGTCAATCCTCCGACCGGGTCCGAACACCCCGGAAAAATAGCGGTGAAGGAAGCGGCACCGGCCGAGGTTTGAAAGGCACTATCCCGAAAGCCGCTTTGGCTGGGGTTCCCGCTACCGTGTCGTGGCAAACAAAGAAGATCGAGGGACTTTACCAAAACGACTTTATGATGACGGCCAAGCTCGACCATGATGGCGGCTAAGCTTGACCGCATCGCGGCCGAGCCGCCGGCTTCGCGCGAACCAGGCGCCAAGCCTCGATCTCGTCAACACCCCTGACAGCAATGATCAGGGAACGGGGGAGCTGGGCCGATGTCGACCTATATCATGCTGGCCAACTGGACCGATCAGGGCGCCCAAAAGGTCAAGGAATCGCCGCGCCGGCTCGACGCCGCCAAAAAGGCGCTGCAAGACATGGGCGGGGAGTTCAAAGGGTTTTACATGACCATGGGGGATTACGATCTCGTGATGATCTACGAGGCCCCGGACGACGCGGTCGCGGCGCGGTTCACGCTGGTCCTCGGAATGTTGGGGACGCTGCATAGCACGACCCTGAAAGCGTTTCCCGAGGCGGCGTATCGCGAAATCATCGCCTCGCTCAGCTGATCGAAGGATCGCCGTGACGTCGGCGAGCAGCCGGTCAGGGCGCCGCTCGGGTCTGGGCATCCCTCTGCATGGCGTCGGCGACAAGATCGAAAAGCGGCCGCACCAGCGGGCACATCGACGACAGCGTCTTCACCGCGATGGGCAAACAGATCGAGGACCTGCACTCTGCGCCAGCGCTCAGTCGAGTGCGACGGCGCTGCCCGTCGGGGCGCCTCGCGGCCGGCGCAGCAACAGCAGCAACGGCAAGCCGACCACGACCAGGATCATCATCAGCATGAAATCGTCGAGATAGGCCACCATCGCCGCTTGCCGCGTCGCTTCGGCATTCAGGGCGGCGATCCCCGACGGGACGGTCAGGCTGTAGGGTGCTTTCAGCGCCGCCCCGGCGAGCGGGTTGTCGAACCGAAGCTGCTCGACCAGGCGTGAATGGACGATCTGGGTGTTCTGCGCCAGCAAGGTCTCGACAATCGAAATGCCGATGCTGCCTCCGATATTGCGCATCAGGCTGAAAATCGCCGTCCCTTGGGTCAGCATGTTTCGCGGCAGGGTCGAGAATGTCACGATGCTGAGCGGGGTGAAGACAAAACCGAGCCCGAAACCCTGCAACAGCCCAGTCACGATCACCGGGCTCATGCCCATGTAGAGGGAAAATCCGGTCATCTGCCACATCGCGACAGCGGCAACCATCAGCCCGGTCATGATGATCAGCCGCGTGTCGACGCGATTGGCCAGGCGGGCGACCAGGATCATCGCGATCATTGTGCCGATGCCGCGCGGTGCGGTGACAAAGCCGGTCGTGACCACCGGATAGTTCAGCAAATCCTGCAACATCGTCGGCAGCAAGGTCATGGTGCCGTAAAGCGGGATGCCGACGATAAACATCAGGATGGTGCCAACCATGCAGTTGGCATCCTTCATCAAGTCACGGTTCAAAAACGATCGTTCGGTCGCGGTCGCCGTATGCACCACAAACAAGTAAAAAGAGAGCGCTGCAACTGTTGCCTCGATCCAGATCTCGGTCGAACCGAACCAGTCTTTGAGCTGGCCGCGATCGAGCAGCATCTGCAAGGCTCCGATCGCCAGGCTCAGTGTGGCAAAGCCGAACCAGTCGAACGCCTCGCGCCGGCCATGCCGGGTCTCGCGAATAAAGATCCAAATGCCGAGCGCAGCGATGATGCCGAATGGAACATTGATGTAGAACACCGAGCGCCAGCTGTAGCTATCGGTCAGCCAGCCGCCGAGCGCCGGCCCGATGATCGGGCCGATGATAACCCCCATGCCCCAGACCGCCATCGCCCGCGCATGCCGCTCGGGCGGGTTGATCTGCAGCAACACCGCTTGCGACAGCGGCACCAGCGCCGCACCGCATACACCTTGCAGGAGACGATATAGAACAATTTGAGCGAGATTTGCCGCCGCGCCGCACAATGCCGAGGCGAGCGTGAAGCCGGCGACCGAGATCAAGAAGACGTACTTCACGCCAAACCGGTTGGCGAGCCAGCCGGTCAGTGGCGTCATGATTGCCGCGGCGACAATGTAGGAAGTGACGACCCAGGCGATCTGGTCCTGTGCGGCCGACATGCTACCCTGCATATGCGGCAAGGCGACATTGGCAATCGTCGTGTCGACCCCCTGCATGAAGGTCGCCAGCATGATCGACACGGTAATCCAACCCCGGTTCGCCACTGCCGGGGCCCGGACCTCCGACTTCACTGCTCAGCCGCTCGGCTCGTTCCGGTCCCGGTCAGCCACGCCAGGATGTTGTTGACCCGGTCGAGCCACGGCCGGCGATAGCCGGTGTCGACATCGACCGTGGCACTCATCCCGGCAGCGAGCGGACGGTCGGGGTCGAACTGGTCGATGCTGAGCCGCACCGGCAGGCGCTGGACGACCTTGACCCAGTTGCCGGTCGCGTTTTCCGCCGGCAGCAGCGAAAAGGTCAGACCCGTTCCCGGGCTCAGACTCTGCACCCGCGCCGCGAACACGTGATCGGGATAGGTATCGATCTCGACCGTCGCCGGCTGCCCGGATCGCATATGCGTGAGTTCGGTCTCCTTGAAATTGGCGGTCACCCAGACGCGCTTGGTCGAGACCAGGTAGAACAGCGAGGTTGGCGCCGCACCGGTGTCAACGCCCTGGACCCAGTCGCCGGGTTGGAGCTGGTCGACCTTGGTGACGATGCCGTCTTCGGGAGCGCGCACCACGGTATAGGACAGGTTGAGCTCGGCGCGATCGAGCGCCGCCTGGGCGTGCTGCACCATCGGATGCAGCGCGATCGGAATATCGGGATCGCCACCGAGGCTGGCGAGCGTGCTGGCGACGTCCTGTTCCTTCGAGGCCAGCTGCTCGCGAGCAATTTTGTAGGCGTGGTTGGACTGGTCGTATTGCGCCTGCGATGCCGCTCCGGTTGTTAAAAGGCGCTGCTGGCGCTCGAGATCACGCTGCTGATACATCAGCGTGGCCTCATTGGCGGCGGCATCGGCTTTCTTTTCCTGATAGGTCGCCTTCATCGCCTCAATCTGGAGGCGCACAGCCGCAAGCTCTGCCTTCGCCTCTTCGACAGCGATCTGGAACGGCCGTTGGTCGACCTTGAACAGGATTTGGCCAGCTTTCACCCGCTGATTGTCACGAACATCGACTTCGGCGACGCGCCCGGACACCTCATTGCTGATCGCCACCCGCGCGGCATCGACATAGGCGTCATCGGTCGAGACGTAGCGACCGGTCGTCAAGAACCAGTAGGTACCGCCAAGCAATACGACGAGCGGGCCAAACAGCATCAGCGGCAGCCGCAATCGCTGGCGCCATGAGCGTCGAGGGATAATCCCCGGCCTTGTGTCAAGCCCGATGCGCCGGGCGCCGAGAGACGGCGCCTCGTCTTCCGCCGAGGTCGTCACCTGCAGCTCCCTAATGCGGCCAATTCGCTATCGGCTCGCTCGTGGTTGCTCCGGCTCTCAGGCAACCCGGCCGCGTCCGGCGGGTTGGCGAGCGAGGCGATTGTCGGATGCCCGCCGAGCCCCGAATGAACCCGGCGCAGCAGGTCGATCAAATGCCGTCCTTCCTCGTCGGACAGATTGGCGAAGGACTCCCGCCGAACCGCGGTCGACACATCGAGGATGCCGGCAAGTATCGGCCGCGCTTTTTCGGTCAGCACCAGGCGGTGGGCGCGACGATCGGCGGGGTCAGGACGACGCTCGATCCAGCCATCGGCCTCCATGCGATCGATGTGTCGCACCAGGGTCATCGGCTTGATCTCAAGAAGGTCGGCAAGACCAGCCTGATTGATGCCCTCGTATCGTGCCAGATAGGCGAGGATGCGGCATTGCGAACGGTTGACGCCCAGACAGAGCAAGGCTTGCTGATTGAAGCGGCGCGCAAACAGGCGCGCCACGTCGTGAACGAGAAATCCAAAGCTGCGCTCGAGATGCATGTTGTCCGATCGAAAGAACCACCTGCAGGTGATAATAAGCTATCATACGAAATTGCCAAAGACGCCAGTGTGTCGAACGCGCGGCTGACAGACGAGATTTCGATGGCTCGGCAGTCGGCGGCCCATCCGATTGCGGAGAATCAGCCGGCGCGACCGACGCGCAGACCCCCACGAGGGACGCCGACCGGAGCAGCTTGCCGGCGACGCGGCACACGCACCAGCAACAGCAGCGGGATCGTGACCATCACGATGATCATCATGAAAGTGTAGACATCGATGTAGGCGACCATACCCGCCTGCCGGGTCACCTCGGCATTGAGTGCGGCGATCCCGGAGGGCGCCGACAGGCTGTACGGCGCGGCCAAAAGAGGGTGGTGGGCGAGCGGATTGTCGGGCCGCAGCTGCTCGATCAGCCGAGCATGCACGATCTGCGTGTTCTGTGTCAGCACCACTTCGAATACAGAGATGCCGATGCTGCCGCCGAGATTGCGCATCAGGCTGCGCAACGCGGTTCCTTGCGTCAATATGTGCCGCGGCAGGTTCGACAATGCCAAAGTATTCAGCGGCACAAAAGTACACCCCAAGCCAAAACCTTGCAGCAAGCCGGAGGTAATCACCGGCATCATCCCCATCTGCAGCGAGAACCCGGTCATCTGCCACAAGGAAACCACAGTCATCAGCAACCCGGAAAAGATGATCAGTCGATTGTCGATATGATTGATCAGCCGTCCAACCAGGAACATCGCGGCCATTGTACCGATACCGCGCGGCGAGGTGACGAGGCCGGTCGTGAATACCGGGTAATTCATCAGCGATTGCAGCATCGTCGGCACCAGCGCCAAGGTGCCGCTCAAGATCCCGCCGACAAAAAACATCAGCAGCGTGCCGACGGCAAAGTTCGGGTTTTTGAGGAGATCGCGGTTCAGAAACGACCGCTCGCCGGCGGTCGCCGTATGGACGATGAACAGATAGCCCGCGACCCCCGAGACCGCCGCCTCGATCCAAATCTCGGTCGAGCCGAACCAGTCTTTCAGTTCACCGCGATCGAGGACCATCTGCAACGCGCCGACGGCGATGCTGAGGGTCACAAATCCGAAGAAATCGAACGGCTCGCGGCGCGCGGTGCGGCTCTCGCGGATAAAAACCAGGATGCCGAGAAAGGCGACGATCCCAACCGGCAGATTTATATAAAAGATCCATCGCCAGCTGTAATTTTCGGTCAGCCAGCCGCCGAGCATCGGGCCAAAGATCGGGCCGAGCATGACCCCGATGCCCCAAACCGCAATGGCCTGGCCATGGCGCTCGGGCGGATTGATCTGCATCAGGACGGATTGCGACAACGGCACCAGACCGGCGCCGCAGATTCCCTGTAAAAGCCGATACGCGACAAGTTCGGAGAGGCTTGTCGCACTGCCGCACAAGGCCGATGCGAGGGTGAAGCCGCCGACCGATATCAGAAACAGGTATTTGATGCCGAAACGACCGGCAAGCCAGCCGGTCAGTGGCATCGTGATCGCGGCGGCAACGATGTACGAGGTCAACACCCAGGCGATCTGATCCTGCGCCGCCGATAGACTGCCCTGGATATGCGGGAGCGCGACATTGGCAATCGTGTTGTCGACGCCCTGCATGATCGTCGCCAGCATGATCGAAAACGTGATCGGCGCGCGACTGCCGAGCGGGCTGCGCGCCTCGCTGTTCACGGCAGCGGCTCAGCCGTCACACAATAGCGGCACGGCGCGACGAGGCAGGCCGAAGATGACGCGTGATCGGACGATCAATGTTGCGTTCCCTCTGCGCGGCTCGGCATGCCGCGCCCGTTGCAAGGTCTGTCGCATGTTTGTCATGCAATGATAAGCGAAGTCTATCAAATCACCAAAGGCCTCAGCATCCGTTCGGCCCGGGATGGATCGGATTGTTTGATGAGGCGGAGTTGATCAGGTCGCGTCCGCGACCGATTTTTCACATTCTGGCGTGCGGCGGGTGCGTTGCGCATCAGGATAGGAGTGGTGGTGACGGTGACTGAGCTGACGCGGAGGGCGGTCTTGACCCTCATCGAGGGGTTGATCGCCAGCGCTGATCCGAAGCAATGGGAGAACTATTGCCGGCTGGCGGCGGCGCTGAGCGCGGATGGCGGCGCCCAGGCGCCGGTGTTCGCCATCGGATCGGTCGAATGGCAACGCCGACAGCAGGAGCAACGCAAGTCGGGAAAAGACGCGATCGAAGCCGACAAGCCTGCGGCCGGTCGGCGGCGGTTGGCCCAGCGCGGTATGGCGCCCGGCTTTGCCGGGATACCCTCGCCCTTTGGTTCTGCAGGCAGCGGCGCCTTTGCTGAGTTTATTGCCCGCCATCGTGGTCCCGCGGCGCTGTGTGCTGAAATCGAGGCGCTCGAAGACCAACTCGTGGACGCCTTTGCGAAGGCCGGGCGCTCGGGCCGCTTGCGCGTGGTCGGGTTTTATGGCGCCGAGAGAATGACGGTGGAGGCGGATTGGTTTGGCCACATCCGGCTCGATTTTGCGAATAATCGGCTGATCTTGCCCGACGGCTCGGCGATTGCCGGGGTTGAGGTGACGCTTGGACCCGCTAGCGATACCGCGGGCGCGAGCCGCGGCGCGCACGAGCGAAAAGCCAAGACGATGCTGCGCGAGGCGCTTGTCGTGCTCTGGGAACGCGGTGCATTTACTGCCGGTACCGGCAACGAGCCGGTTCTGGCGCTGGTCCTGAAGGAACTCGGGCTGTCGGCCTCAAATCCGCCCTACGGCTTCAAGAGCGCCGAAACGATCCGCAAGCTCCGCCGCGAGCTGAAAATGTCGCTTTAGCCAATAGCGGCAGCCAATAGCCGCCCCGCTTGCAAACTTCCGAGCTTGCAACCTTGCCGCTGCCGCGACGGCAGCACGCCGATATGTTCGTTGCGGACCCGAAGGGCCCCGACCCAGCAACTGATCGTTGGAGCATATGGCGAATGGATGGCTTGATCGATCTCGCCCGCCAGACAAAGCAGTTTACCGAGGATGGAACGCGCTCCGCCGTACGTTCCCGGCTTTCCGCTGCGATCGACGAATTGGCTCTGGCTGAGGCCGAGCTTGCCGCGGTCCATGAGCCGGCGAGCCGGCTTGCCGCAATCATCGCCGAGGCCGCCCGCGTCGGCGAGGAATCGGCAGCACTGCGGGTGGCGGAAGAACACGAGCTCGGCGCCTGGCTCGCCGCCGGCGGCTGCGATCCGCGGCCGGGGCCCTCGGCCGCCGCGGCTGCCGCCGCCGAGCACAGCGCCGCGCTGGCCAGCGATGCCGCCGCGGCGCGAACCGCACTCCCCGCGGCCGAGCAGGCCTTTCAGTGCTGCGCCGCAAAAGTCCGCGACGTACAGCGCCGGCGCGACGAAGCGGTCTGCGCCGCCGCAACCGAAGCCGCGCGCGAGTTTGCCGAAGAGTACCGGACGGCGCTGAAGACGGCGCTCGGACACGAGGCGGTGCTGCACGGCCTGCGCGAGGAACTCCTGCGTTGCGGCAATCGCTCGAACCCGCTGCCCGGGGCGCTGGAGGCCGCTGGCCACATTGGTGAGGTGATCGCCGAAGCCAAGCGCAACGCATCGGCGCGGCACGACGGACAACCCGCCCGGCGGCTGCTCGCCGCCCTGGTCGTCGATCCCGACGCGCGGCTGAGAAAGGACGGTTGACCCGTGATGCATCATCGGCTGATCGCGCCTGCCGGGCTTGCCCCGACTACGATCGAACTCGCCGACGGGTTCGAGCTCGAAGTGCCGCCGGACGGGATCGTCGAGATCCCGCA
>DATJLK010000003.1:0-54177 GCA_035509615.1 Allostellaceae bacterium
TAGTTAACATATTGCCACATCTTTAACCTCTAGTCGTTATGTTTCGTCCACCTCATCAAACGGGTCTTGGTCAGATGGGTTCAAACTCTTGCTTGGCCGGAATCTGTCGCTTTCCGCTTCACCTTGAGCGCGATTCGTCGACCGCGCTTGGCGCGCCTCTGACTGATCTGTGAGAATCCTGACCGGCGCCTCGTTGATCATTGCAATCTGACAATCCAGCCGACAATTTGCGATGTAGTCGGCAAGATCCGGCCGCAATCAGCCGCTATCAAACTGATTTGTGCAAGCGGCTGAAGCGCTCGGCTTCGTCTGATAGAAGCGGCGGGCAAGGACAGCGACGGTGGAGAGAAACGGATGCAGGTTGCGAGCATGCCGCGAGAGATGAACAGCAAGGCCATCGCGCTGGTCTTAGCTTTGATTGGCGGGATCATCGCCACCCCCGCCACGGCTTTGCCGCAAAGCCCCCAGGCCAGCGCGCAGGATAGCGTGCGCAGCTTTTACCGGGTGTTGCTGACGACGATGAAGAACGCCCGCACCCTCGGGCAAAATGGACGCTACGAGACATTGGCGCCAGTGGTTAACAGCCTCTTTGACGTGCCGTCGATGGTGCGGCTGGCGGTCGGTCCCGGATGGGACAATCTCACCCCGGCACAGCAGCAACAAATAACAACTGCATTCGGGCGCTACGTCTCCGCGACCTACGCCGATCGCTTTGACAGCTATTCGGGCGAACAACTGCAAGTGACCGGCGATGAGCCTTATGCCGGCGGCGTGATTGTCGAAACCAGGATCGTCAGGGCCGGCCAGCAACCGGTGACCATCAACTATATGGTGCGACAGAATCGGGGGATTTGGCAGATCTCGGATGTCTATCTCGATGGCACGATCAGCCAGGTCGCAACCCAACGTTCGGAGTTCCACTCGATCCTGGCGCGGGAAGGCGTCGAGGGCCTGATTTCGGCCCTGGCCCACAAGGTCGATCTGCTTACCAGCAACACTCCCCGAACCCCCTGATTGGCATGCGAAGCAGGGTCAATCGGCGGCCGTGCGATGACGGCGCCGGCGCCGCTCACCAGCCTGGTCACACGTGTTGCGCTGGGGCCGCATTGCCCGACCGCAGCGCTGTCCCATGATCACATCAGGATTGAAGGGCGCGGCGCTCCGGCGCGATTCGTGAACCATTGTTTCATTCTTGGGATCGGGGTCCGTCTTGCTGGGGGTGACGATTGCCCCCCGTGACGGAATTCCGGGATCAATCCGAGGCGGATGGTGTCGAGGAACTGCTGATCTCGGGGGTTGGCAGTTGCGTCAGTGTCGATGGCGAGCCGGTCGCCGGGCTGTCGAGCAACGGCTCGAGGTCCGGCTCCAGCGACTTCAGCAGGTGCACTGCCAACGCGCTGGTGAAGCGGTAGCGGGCGGCTATCTCACCCGGGACATAGGCGGTAATCGTGCCGTAAAAGCGGTTGCCGAGATAAAAGACAAAAGTCGCGGTGCGGTCGACCACCCGTTGCGAGATCAGCCGGCCGCCGCGGCCAAAGCGATCATAACGGTTATCGCCGGTGCCGGTCTTGCCGCCGATTGGCAACAAACCGCCGGCCGGCGTGCGATAGACACCGCTCACGCTCTTGCCGGTGCCTTGCGACACCACCGCCGATAACGCCCGTTGCACCGTCCTCGCCACTTCGGGTGCCAGCACCTGCTGCGGTCGGGGAGCCGCGACCATATCGGTCTCGTAAGGCGTGCCAGCGCCGAATCGCAATCGCTCAAGATCGACGGTCGGCAATCGCACCCCGTTATTGACCACGATCCCCATCAAGCTGGCGAGTGCGTCCGGGCGGTCACCAGAGCTGCCGAGCGCGGTGCCATCGGATGGAACCAGCCGGCCGAACGGGTAGCCCTGCCGGCGCCAATCCTGCAGAATCTTATCAAACGCCTCCTCTTCGAGCAGGATGCGGATGCGCAAATTCTGCTGATACGGGCTGTGGCTGTCGAACAGCCATGTATACACCTCCTGCCGCGCCTGCTCGCTCGCGGTGGTCGTCGCGGCCAGGGTCGGGTTCGGGTGCTGCTGCAGATAGCGGACCAGCCAAAGTTCGAGCGGATGGATGCCGGCCAGATAGCCGCGATCGCGCAATGAGAACCGGTCCGGGCCGGAATCACGATAGAGGTCCCACATTTCGTCGTCGCTGATCGCGAGATGCGGCAGATGTTGGTGGAGGAACGCAGCGAGTTCGGTCCGGCTCGCATTCGGATGCACCGAAAGAAAAACAACTGCCAGACGATGCGGGTCCGGCCGCGTGCGGCTGGCCAGCAGCTCGAGTGCCTCATGCGGTGTGAGGTCGTGGTAGTCATGCCAGAAGCGGTCGAGATAGACCCGGCCCTCCTGGTCGGCAAAACGCCGCAAATACGTCATCCGCGCCGGATCGTCCGGGTTGTGCAACAATTCGCTGACCTGGGCGCCGTCCTGCGCGACCTCGTAGCTGACGATATCGCGCATCAGCCGGACAAACGCGTTGTTGATTGAATCGGCAAAGGCCAACGCGACGGTCGGGGTCGCGTGATTCTCCCACTTTGCGAAATTGGCAAAGCTTTGCATGCCCCCGCCGGTGAAATATGTGCCCGGACTTGCCGAATAGGTGCGCTGCATCGCGGCGTCGAGCATCGCCTGCAGGCTGGGATCGCGGGCGTTCGCCATCCAATCGGCGGCCCAATGCGTGATCGGGTCGTCTTTTTTTGCCGCCGTGGCGATCGCCACCAGCTTGGTCCGCGGCAGTGCCGCAAACCGACTGTGCAATGTATTCACAATGTCGAGATAGGTGATTAGCGTGCGCAACTTCGCGGTCGAGCCGAGCTGCAGTCTGGCGCCGGCATTGATGTCAAACGGTTCGTTCAAGCTGTCCGCGCGGATGCGGACAAAGTTGCAGTCGATGCCGCGCTCGTACAACACCACGCTCCAGGCGACCCGCTGCGGGTCGGCGCCGCCGAGCAGTTGGTCGCCGTAAAGCCCAAGCGACCGATCGTAGGCGGGATCGCCGAGCCGGCTCAGCACATTGCCGATGCGCCGCTGGGCGGTGCTGTCGATGCTGGACCAGCCGCTCAGATCGAGCCGGTCCAAGGCATAAAAATCGGGTAAGCGCAGCAGCGTTACCAATTGATCGCGCAATTCTTCGGTTGCCTTGTCGCCGACATAGATCTGCGCCGCGGGCAACGGAACATTGTTGCGGAATTCCAGGTGCCCCGCGAGTGCAGCGTCGCGCAGCGCGGGGCTGATGACGCCGGCATCCGCCAGCAGGTGCAGATAGCGGTCGGTAAGCCGCTCCAAGGCATTGTGGTTGGAAACCAAGTAGTAGCCGGGAAGGCGGCCGGCCAACAGAAGGCTCAGCAGCTGGCGGTAAATTTCACCTTTACGGGCGAGTTCCGCCGGGGTACGCGCCGGTGTCGTCAGAACCCAGTTCGCCTCGCCGAGGTCGGTGCCGTACCAGCGCCACAGCGCCTCCGGCAGGCCAATGATCTCGCCATATCCCGGACGTGAACCCAAAGGCTCGGAGTTCAAATACGCCGTCATGATGCGGCGCCTGGCCGCGGTCGTGTTCGGGCCGTCGAGATAGGCATGCGCCGTGGCGGTGACCATCTGCCGCAGCTTTTCGACAACCCCGGGGGTGCGGCCCTCGGGCGAGTGGCGGAATTTTTCGGTTTGGGTGGCAAGCGTGCTGGCGCCGCCGGCGCGCAGCCGAGGATCGACGACGCCGGCGATACGCCCGGCGACCGCAAGTCCAAACCGATCCCAATCAACCGCCGGATTGCGATCCGGATCTCCCGGCGCGAAAAGATCCTTGTCCTCGATAAATGACAGGCTCCTCACCACCACGGCTGGGATCGCGGCAAAATTTGGAAAAGTCCGTTCCGGATAGCTCGCGCGATAAAGCGGGGCGCCGTCACGGTCGAACAACTCAAGCCCGGCGCGCTCCTTCTCGTGATAGATCGCGTAACCGCCATATTTGACAAAATCTTCTAGCGCCGGCGACCACCTGGCCTGGCTGGCGACCGCAAAATCATGATCTTTGAGCGACTGGATAAAGCGCGGCAGCGCGACATAGCCGAGCCGCTCGTCATACGGCCCGTATTTCGGAAACATGATCGCGTCGCTCGCTCCGGGCGCCACCGAATAGCTCATATGGCGGGCCAGCCGCGAAAAGATCACCGATTGAAGGAACGAGGTGTCGATCTCCGCGACAACGCCCCAGGCCAGCAAGGCCAAAACCACAGCGACGGCAGCCCAGCGCAGCACGGCGATGGCACGCACCAGACGCTTGAACCCGTCTTCGCCAAGACGCTGGCGCCACGCCTTGCTGGACCGAAAACGTCCCCAAACTGCATCGACCATAGTGGCCGCTCCGGCCTTTTCTGTTGGCCGCTCGCAAACAGCTGAATATAGGTAAGCGATCCAATGCCGCTGGAAGAGGGGCACGTGACAAAATTGCCGCGTGCGAACGTCGCGGTAGGAGGCCGACGGATATGCGGAACCGGCTGTTTCGGTGCGGTGTTCGGCGCGATCCGAATCGAGCCGCCGGATGACCTACGCGTTGCCGGTCACAGAAATGACCCGCTTGTTCTTTCGCTTTCGACCGTGGCTTAGCCGCCGCCGATCTTGGGGATCAGATAGATCTCGCTGTCGGGGTTGAGCGGGACGAGATAGGCGTCCTGAAAAATCTCGCCGTCGATCGCGACCGCCATCCCCTCCTCGACCTGGTGGCCGAGCCCGGGATAACGGCGCTCGAGTTCAAGCACCAGCCGGCGGAAGTTGTTCGCCTCGACATCGAATTCTGAGACGCCGCCGGTAAACCGGCGCGCTGCCTGACCCGAGATCACAACATGGGGCATGTCACCGCCTCCAATCCTTGTTTCCTCTCCGCTCCTGGGGGCGGAGAGGGCCGGATGAGGTGGGGGCGTCCCCGCGCTCGCTGCTTGCCACCTCACCGTTTCTCCTTAAGGGACGGGCCCCTCCCTCTCCCCCCAAATGGGCGGAGAGGGGCGATCTGCCGTGTTCTCGCTCTATTCCGCGGCCTTGCTCACCGGCCGCACCGCGTCGAGCGCGGCGCGCAGCCGCGGCGGCGACATCGGCAAGTCGCGCATGCGGATCCCGGTCGCCGCCGCGATCGCATTGCCGACCGCCGCCATTGGCGGCACAATCGGCACCTCGCCAACACCGCGCGCGCCAAACGGATGCCGCGGGTTCGGGTTTTCGACCATGACGGCTTCGATCATCGGCAGATCCGAGGCGACCGGCACGCGATAGTCGAGAAACCCGGGATTTTCGAGCTTGCCGTCCTGGTCGTAGATGTATTCCTCGTTTAGCGCCCAGCCGATGCCCTGAGTCACCCCGCCCTGGATCTGGCCCTCGACATAGGAAGGATGGATCGCGCGGCCGACATCCTGGATCGCGGTATAGCGCAGGATCTTGACCGCTCCGGTCTCGCGATCGACCTCGACATCGCAGATATGGGTCGCAAAACCGGGGCCGGCGCCCTGCGCGTTGATCGAGACTTCGGCGGTGATCGGTCCGCCGGTGCGGCCGGATTTGAGCGCGATTTCCGCCAGGGGCAGGGGGTCAAAGCTGCCGGCATTGGCGCCGGCCGGATAGGCCTTGCCGTCCTTCCACTCGACCGCGTCGGGAGGAATGTCCCAAATCATTGCGGCGCGCTGCTTCAACTGTTCGACGACTTTTTCCGCCGCCTGGGTTGCCGCCATGCCGGTCGCAAAGGTAACGCGGCTGCCGCCGGTCAGGAACGAAAAGCCGATCGAACTGGTATCGGCGACAATCGGGCGCACGCGCTCGACCGGGATGCCCAGGATTTCGGCTACCATCATCGCCATCGAGGCACGCGACCCGCCGATATCGGGATTGCCAGTGGCAACCACCGCGGTGCCGTCTTCATTGACATGCACCGCTGCACTCGACTCGCCGCCGATGTTGAACCAGAAGCCGGAAGCGATGCCGCGGCCTTGATTGGGGCCGAGCGGTTCTTTCATATGCGGATGGTTCCTGGCGGCGGCGACGGTGTCGGCATAACCGATATTTTGCCAAGTCGGGCCGTGGATCGCCTTGACTCCGTCCTTGGCTGCGTTCTTTTCGCGCAACGCCAGCGGGTCGATACCGAGCTGGTGCGCCAATTCGTCAAGACAGCTTTCGACGCCCCAGGACGAGTTTGGCGCACCCGGCGCGCGATAGGCCGCGACCTTGGGACGATTGCTGACCACGTCATAACCGGTGACCTGCGCGTTCGGAATGTCGTACATCGCAAACGCGCACATGCATCCCGGTCCCACCGGCGAACCGGGGAAGGCGCCCGCCTGATATTTCAGGGTGACTTCGCCCGCGGTCAGCGTCCCATCCTTTTTGGCGCCGATCTTGACTTCAACCACGGAGCCGGCAGCGGGCCCGGTGCCGCGAAACACCTCCTCCCGGCTCATCACCATCTTGATCGGGCGCCCGGTCTTTTTCGCCAGCGCCAGCGCCACCGGCTCGAGATAAACCAGCGTCTTGCCGCCAAACCCGCCGCCGATCTCGGCCGGGATTGCGCGGATGTTCGAGATGTCGATACCGAGCAATTTCGCGCAGTAGGCGCGGACCATGAATTGTCCCTGGCTCGAACTCCAGATCGTGCACTGGCCGTCGGCCGCCACCGATACGACGCAGGCATGTGGCTCGATATAGCCCTGATGCACCGGCGGGCTCGTATAGCGCCGCTCGATGATCACATCCGCCTCGCGGAACCCGGCCTCGACATCACCCTTGGTAAAGCTGATCTTTTTGGCGATGTTCGACGCGTGCGTCGGCTTATCGACACCCTGGGTGAACAGATCGTCATGGAGCAGCGGCGCGCCGGGTTTCATCGCGGCTTCGACGTCGATGACGTGCGGCAGCACGTGGTATTCGACTTCGATCAGTTCGCAGGCTTCTTCGGCGATCGAGGGCGAGGTTGCCGCCACCGCGGCCACCGCGTGGCCGTCATAGAGCACCTTGTCGCGTGCCATGCAGTTGCGCGACAGGTCGCGGAAATTCATCGGCCCCTCGCCGACAAACGCTTCTTCCGACGCGATTGGCGGAAAATCCTCGGCGGTGACCACGGCCTTGACACCCGGCAGCGCCAGCGCCTTTTGGACATTGATCGACAAGATACGGGCGTGAGCATGCGGGCTTCGCTTGACTTTGCCCCACAGCATGCCGGGCATGACCATGTCGGCGCCGAAATTGGCGCGGCCGGTCACCTTGTCGACCCCATCCGGGCGAATCGGACGGGTGCCGACGACCTTTTGGAACTCTTTGGCGATGAACGTCATGAGGAGCTATCCCCGCTGAAGCGTCACCCTGGCTGAAGCGAGTGCCGGGCAAGATTTTGTGATGTCATTGCGAGCGCAGCGAAGCAACCTCCGCGGATCGGGATTGCTTCGTCGCTTCGCTCCTCGCAATGACGGGGCTTTTTACTCGGCGGCCTGACGCATCGGTTCGGCTTGGTCGAGCGCTGCCAGTAGCCGCGGCGGCGACATGGGCAAGTCGCGCAGCCGCACTCCGGTCGCTGCCGCAATCGCGTTGGCGACCGCCGCCATTGGCGGCACGATCGGCACCTCGCCGACGCCGCGCGCGCCAAACGGATGCCGCGGGTTTGGTACTTCAACCATAACCGTCTCGATCATCGGCATGTCGGAGGCGACCGGAACGCGGTAATCGAGAAAGCCCGGGTTCTCCAACCGGCCATCCTTGTCGTAAATGTATTCCTCGTTGAGCGCCCAGCCGATACCCTGGGTGACACCGCCCTGCATCTGGCCCTCGACATAGGAAGGATGGATCGCGCGGCCGACATCCTGGATCGCGGTATAGCGCAGGATCTTGACCGCTCCGGTCTCGCGGTCGACCTCGACATCGCAGATATGGGTGGTAAAGCCTGGCCCCTGGCCTTGCGCGTTGATCTGGACTTCGGCGCTGATCGGGCCGCCGGTGCGGGCGGATTTATTGGCCAGATCGGCGAGATCAAGCGGTTCGAAGCTGCCGGCGTTGGGGCCGGCCGGATAGGCCTTGCCGTCCTTCCACTCAACCGCGTCGGGGCTGATGTCCCAGGTGATCGCAGCCCGCCTTTTGAGTTCTTCGACGACCTTTTGCGTGGCTTGCGTGACCGCCATGCCGCCGGCAAAGGTGACGCGGCTGCCGCCGGTCGACGCGCTAAAGCCGATCGCCGTCGTGTCGCCGACCACCGGACGCACGGTTTCGAACGGGACGCCCAGCACTTCGGCGACCATCATCGCCATCGAGGCGCGCGAGCCGCCGATGTCGGGATGGCCTTCCGTGACCGTGCCATCCTCATTGATATGGACCGCGGCACTCGATTCCCCGCCGGCATTGTGCCAGAAGCCGGAGGCGATGCCGCGGCCTTGGTTGGGGCCGAGCCGGGTTTTCAGGTGCTCGCTCGCCTTTGCCGCTTCGAGCGTCTTCTGATAGCCGATATTCGTCCAGGTCGGTCCGTGCGCCGCCTTGGTGCCGTCCTTGGCGGCATTGATCTCCCGCAGGCGCAGCGGATCGAGGTCGAGTTCGCGGGCCAATTCATCCATACAGCTCTCGACCGCAAACGAACCGATCGGTGCGCCGGGGGCGCGATAGGCCGCGACCTTGGGACGATTGCAGAGAACGTCGTAGCCGATCGTCTCGGCGTTCGGCAGGTCGTAGGAGGCCAGTCCGCAGATGCAGCCCTGCTGGACCGGCGAGCCGGGGAACGCGCCCGACTGGTATTTGAGGACCGTCTTGGCCGCGGTAATGCGGCCGTCCTTTTTGGCGCCGAGCTTGACCTCGACCACCGCGCCCGAGGTCGGTCCGGTCGCGCGGAACACTTCCTCGCGGCTCATCACCATCTTCACCGGCCGGCCCGACTTCTTTGACAGCATGTAGGCCAGCGGTTCGAGATAGACGATCGTCTTGCCGCCAAAGCCGCCGCCGATCTCGGCCGGGATGGCGCGGATGTTGGCGATGTCGGCGCCGACGATGCGCGCGGTATATCCGCGGACCATAAACTGGCCCTGGCTCGAGCTCCAGATCGTGGTCTGTCCGTCGGGCGCCACCGATACGAGGCAGGCATGCGGCTCGATATAGCCTTGATGCACCGGCTTTGTCGTATAACGCCGCTCGATCACGACATCGGCCTCGCCGAAGCCGGCCTCGATATCGCCTTTGGCAAACCGCACGACTTTCGAGACATTCGAGGGTGTTGTCGGCTTTGGCTCGACCCCCGCGGTAAAGATGTCGTCGTGCAGCACCGGGGCGTCCGGAGCCATCGCCGCTTCGACATCCATGACATGCGGCAGCACTTCGTATTCGACCTCGATCAGATCGAGCGCCTGCTCGGCAACCGCTGGCGAGGTCGCCGCGACCGCCGCCACCGCGTGGCCTTCATAAAGCACCTTGCCCTTGGCCATGCAATTGCGCGACAGGTCGCGCAGATTGGCGGGAGCGGCGCCGATAAACGCCCGATCGGGTGTCACATCGGGGAAGTCGGCGCGGGTGATGACCGCGCGCACGCCGGGCAACGCGAGCGCGTTGTCGGTGTTGATCGACACAATCCGGGCATGGGCGTGCGGGCTGCGCTTGATCTTGCCCCACAGCATGCCCGGCATGATCATGTCGGCGCCAAAATTGGCACGGCCCGTCACCTTGTCGACGCCATCCGGCCGGACCGGACGGGTGCCGACGACTTTCAGCGCATCCTTGTCGAGGTAACTCATTCTGCTGCCTCCGCCCGCATGACCGCGGCGGCGTCGAGCACGGCGCGGATGATCTTGTCATAGCCGGTGCAGCGGCAGAGATTGCCGGCCAGCCAATAACGGGTCTCTTCTTCGGTCGGGTTCTTGTTTTCGTCGAGCAGCGCCTTCGCCGCGACGATGAACCCGGGCGTGCAGAAACCGCATTGCAATGCCGCATGCTCAAGGAATTTCTGCTGCACCGGGTGCAGGTGATCGCCTTGGGCGATGCCTTCGACCGTGGTGATGCTGCGGCCTTCGGCTTCGGCGCCGAGCATCAGGCACGAGCAGGTGATATTGCCGTCGCAGATGACGGTGCAGGCGCCGCAATCGCCCGAGCTGCAGCCTTCCTTGCTGCCGGTCAGGTTCAGCTCGTCGCGCAGCACGTCGAGCAAGGTCTGCTGCGGCTCGCACAGAAATTCAACGGGCTCGCCGTTGATGACAGTCGATACGTGGGTTTTGGCCATTAGCGTGCTCCAGCGCGTTCAAAGGCGATTTGGGCCGCGCGGCGCGCCAGGACGCCGGCGACCTTGATCCGGTATTCGATAGTGCCGCGTTTATCGGTAATCGGGTTGCAGGCGCGCCCCGCCGCGGCGTCGAGCGCCGCCAGGGTCGGTTCGTCCAGGCGATGACCGATCAGTGCCTTGGCGGCCTCGTCGCAGACGATTTGGGTCGGGGCCACCGCACCCAGCACAACCCGCGCATCGCTGCACACACCCTGTGCGTCGAGGGTCACGTTGACCGCGCAACCGACGACCGCGATATCCATTTCGGTGCGCGGAATAAACCGCAAATAGGCGTCGCACTGGTGCGGCTTCGGTTTTGGGACATGAAATTCGATGATGAACTCGCCCTTTGCGAGCGAGGTGCGGCCGGGTCCGGTGACGATCGCCTCGACCGGGGCGGTGCGGCGACCGGTGGGGCCGGCGATCACACAGGTGGCGTGCGCCGCAATCATCGCCGGAACGCTGTCGGCGGCGGGCGAGGCGTTGCAGAGATTGCCGGCCAGCGAGGCGCGGCCCTGGATCTGCTGCGAGCCGATCAGATCGGCGCCCTCGACGATGCCGGGCCAGGCATGCTCCAGGCCCTCATGGGCGCTCAGCATGACGCCCGGGGTCGCGGCGCCGATCACATATTCGCTCGCCTCCTCGCGAATACCGATCAGCCCCGGGATGCGTTTGATGTCGACGATCGCCTCGGGCCGCATCCGGCCCGAACGCAGCTGCACCAAAAGATCGGTCCCGCCGGACAGCGGTTTTGCCAACCCCGCGCTGCCGGCCAGCATCCGCACGGCCTCGTCGACGGTCGTCGGTGCAGTGAAGCTCAAATTGGGCATGTTCGCTCCTGATTACCGCGGGTCCCGAGATCAGGGGCCCGCCTACCCTGGAATTAGCTGATGCGGTGCGGGCCGGATCGGGGCAGCCGCAAGCACCGCTGTCTCTCGATTACACCATGATCCGATGCGGCGTGAAGCGCTATGTTCTGCGATCTCCCCGACAATCATCGCTGCATCGCATCATGATCCCGATAATAGGGCAAATCGCCATTGATGACAGCCGGATCGTCGAGAGTTTTATCCGCGCCTCCGGTCCCGGCGGGCAAAACGTCAACAAGGTGGCAACGGCAGTGCAGTTGCGCCTAGCCCTCACCGATGTCGCGGGACTGACGCCAGAGATCGAGCAGCAACTCGTCCGTCTCGCCGGCCGACGACTGACCGACGACAACGTCCTCGTCATCACCGCGCGCCGGTTTCGCACCCAGGAGCGCAACCGCGCCGACGCGCTCGCCCGCCTCGTCGAGCTGTTCCGCCGCGCCGCTTCGCCGCCGAAACCGCGCCGCCCGACCAAACCCACCGCCGCCGCCAGACAGCGTCGCCTGGCGGCCAAATCGCATCGCGCCGCCGTCAAACAAAAGCGCCGTGCCGCTCGCGACGAACCCGAGGCCTGAAGCTCCATGGTCTCAAAGCGAGCTGCAGGCCTCGCTCGGCTCGATCGAGCGTGTGGACAGCATCGAGGTTGTGGAAAGCCGATCGAGCGTGTGGAGAAATACGAAGATCGTCATTCCACAGCGCGGGCGCTGCCGGCGAGCCCGGAACCGATATGTGGATGGCCCCGCCTCGGAACGCAGGCGACGCGGTGCGCACGGATGTCGAGCCTGCCCCGGTTCGGGCCGGGCTCCGCGAGGCATCCAGGAGTGGCGATTCATGCGCCGCCTGGATGGGCGCAATCTCGCTCGGCCGGCTACCGGCTCACTCCGGCAGTTTTCGGCGCACGAACAAAGGTTGCAGCGCGCCGCGCAGCCATCATATCAGCGCCAGTATCGCCACGACCGGAGCTATTCCCGGTTTCGGCCTGATCCAGCCAACAGCCGAAGCGGATAGATGAGTATTCTTACCGACGAGATTGCGCGCCGGCGGACCTTTGCGATCATCTCGCACCCGGACGCCGGCAAAACCACTCTGACCGAGAAATTATTGCTGTTTGGCGGTGCGATCCAGCTGGCGGGTGAGGTCAAGGCGCGCGGCGACCGGCGGCGGGCGCGCTCCGATTGGATGGCGATCGAGCGCGAGCGCGGCATTTCGGTGAGTGCCGCGGTCATGACCTTTGAGCATGACGGACTGACCTTCAACCTGCTCGACACGCCCGGCCACCAGGATTTCAGCGAGGACACCTATCGCACCCTGACCGCGGTCGACAGTGCCGTCATGGTGCTGGACGCCGCCCGCGGGATCGAGGAGCAGACCCGCAAACTCTTCGAGGTTTGCCGGCTGCGCGATGTACCGATTGTCACCTTTATCAACAAGCTCGACCGCGAGAGCCGGGATCCGTTCGATCTGCTCGACGAAATCGAGCAGAGCCTGGCGCTCGACGTGACCCCGGCGTCGTGGCCGATCGGCATGGGCCGCGATTTTCTCGGCACCTGGGATTTGTTCGACGACAGGCTGCTGCTGTTCGAGCGCGGCGCGCACGACCATGTCGTCGAACCGGTCAGATGCCGCGGGTTGGACGATCCCGAATTGGCGCGGCGATTGCCGGCGACGGCGCTCGCGCAATTGCGCGAGGAGGTCGAGATGGCGCGCGGGCTGTGCCCGGAATTCGACCCGCAGGCGTTTCGCGCCGGCCATCAGACGCCGGTCTATTTTGGCAGTGCCTTGAACAATTTCGGGGTGCGCGAATTGCTGCACGGCATCGCCGAACTGGCGCCGTCGCCGCGGCCGCAGCCGGCGCAGGGTCCCGAGGGCCCGCACCCGATCCACCCGGAAGACCCCGAAGTTTCCGGCTTTGTCTTCAAGGTCCAGGCCAATATCGACCCGCAGCATCGTGACCGCATCGCCTTTGTGCGTCTCGCCTCGGGCCGCTTTGTGCGCGGCATGAAGTTGAAGAACATCCGCACCGGGCGGGTCATGTCGGTGCCGGCTCCGGTATTTTTCCTGGCGCGCGAGCGCAACCTCGCCGAGGAGGCGTGGCCCGGCGACATCATCGGCATCCCCAACCACGGCAGCCTGCGCATCGGCGACACCTTGACCGAGGGCGGCGAGATCCGCGTCACCGGGATACCGAGCTTTGCCCCCGAGATCCTGCGTCGAGTGCGGGTTGACGACCCAATGAAATCAAAGCATCTGCGCCACGCTCTTGAGCAATTGGCGGAGGAGGGGGTGACCCGCGTGTTCAAGCCGCAGACCGGCGGCGACTGGATCATTGGCGTCGTCGGCGCGTTGCAGCTCGATGTGCTGACGGCGCGGCTCGACACCGAATACGGGTTGGCGACCCGGCTCGATGGCGCTCCCTATCAACAGGCGCGGTGGCTCGAAGCCGATGACCCGGGCGAACTCGAACGGTTCCGCGGGCGCAACCCGATGGCCAGCGCGGTGGATCATGACGGCGTCCCGGTGTTCCTCGCGCGCAACGCCTGGGATCTGCGCACGACCGTCGAAGAGTGGCCGACACTCCGGTTCAAAGAAACCCGCGAGCAGAATTAATCGCTCAGGTCCAGCTCAACCTGTTCTACCCGGCCGTCGATAACCGAAAATCCGGGTGCCGCAATGACGGGTGCGGCCTCTTTCTCCCAATATTCCCACAGCAAGCTTCCCTGGGACTGCGATCCGCGCAGCAGGTCGACGAGGGGCGCGACGCAAGGCTGGCGAACCCCGTGATGTTCGACGAGCGGACCGAGCCGCCCGAAATCGAGGCCCAGCCGGGACAGTATTCGCCACAGGGCCGGCTCCACCAACGCAGCGATGACGCTGACTTCATATTCGCGGCAGATCCGGAGAATGCCGCGCAATAGACCGAAGGTAATATGCGGGAGGAGCCGTCGCTCGGCTGAATAGCACCCGGATGGGGGATAAGGATAGCCGCCATCGGGATAGCGGCCGTCGTCCCGCCGACGGCGAAATTCCTTTGAGATCGCAAAGCGCGACACCTCTCCGGTCCGGTCGAGCGGCAGCCGTTGGAACTTGACCCGTTCGGCGGGACCCAAAATCCGTTGGATCGGCAATTGTCTTTCGCCATCGGTTTGCGGCAGGATCAGGCGTGCCGTCCCGACCGCGGTACCGCTCTGGCGATGGATCAACAAGGTGTGGACCGAACGGTCGTCGTCCTCGTCGATTTCGCGCCCATAAGGGCAGCGCCCCGAATCCTCGTACTGGTTTTCGACGCAATACACCTGGTAGCGAAGACGGTAGGCCAGATCCAGCCGATCAGGAGTATCCGCACGAACAACGTCAAAATATCGAGTATAGGTGCCGATAAAATCCTGCATGTTGCTCGTCCCATCCTGGCAAGCAAGCGGTGGCCCCCATCACGAAAGTCGCAGCATGAGGTAAAGAATTTGCTATCGCTTGGTTTCAGAACCTCCGGACTTTGGTGTGGCCGCGCTGGGCGGCTGCGCGGCCGCAAAGCAAGCCGCCTCGATCAATCTGCGTGTCGCCCGGTCCGGTCGTGGGTTGACGACCTCTATGGCTGATGCCGCCTGTAAAGAATTCCGACATGGCCGATTCACCCGATAATTAATTCTAAGTTGTTGAATATACTATATATTTCGGGTTGACTTGCAGCGGAGGCGGGCTCGGGACAAGGCGTACCGCTAGCAATCCGTCGGACTTCTTTACAAACCCGCCAGCATGCCGCGCAGCAAAGAAATCCTAAGCATTTGCTTTAATTTGCTTAACCGTTGTGGCATGCATCATGCAGGCTTGTCAGGCGGCGAACTCTATAGGATTCCAACCCCAGTATGAGCGCGAAGCAAGAGGGACCCAGATAACATGTCGATCATACGCAATTGCCCGCTGGCGAGCGCGGCCGGGATTGGTCTGGTGATCGCCGGTGTGACATCCGCCATCGCCAGCTCCCCGGCGCTGAACCTGGGAGCGGCTGAAGCCGAGGGTGCAAAGCGGCCCCGTCGCCGGCCGTCGTGGATCGGGGGCGGCTTGGCCAAGGGCCGAACGCGGTTGCTGTCGATCGCGAGCGGTCTTGCCGCCGCCTGCCTTTGCTACGCGACCGCCTCGGCCGCTCCGATCGTGGTGACGTGGAACCCCAGTGCGTCAACACCGCCACTGTCGATCGTGACCGGCCCATTTTCATTCAACAATGCGACGATTAATAATTACACTTCGATCTATTTGACCCCGACCGGTGCCAATACGTTTTCGGTTACTGACCAAGGCTTTATCCCGTTTGTCGCGTTCAGCAACAGCGGGGTCACGACGACCCCGGCGGATCTCGACAGACCCGGCGGGTTCGGACTTTACGGGCAATTCACATCGACCTCCACTTTGACCTGCACGGGCGGCACTGCGGCAAACTGTACCGGTATGATCAATTCGCTGAGCCTGACCCTGATGGGCGATCCGGGCTATAATACAACGTTCGGGTTCAACTCGACCACCGGTAACCCGGTAGCGATGAATGCCGGCGGCGACGTTCTTCTAGCTACCGGTTCGCTGGCAAATTGCGGGGCGCCGTCACCCACCTGTCAAAATATGGTCGGGCAGGCGAACGGCGTTCCCTCTGCGGCGATCACGACGACGTTTGTACCGGAACTGGGTCAGTCAGGTTTTTTTGTTTCGCCACCAGTAACCGCGACGCTTGGGTTGCTCGGGAGCTTTATCAACAACACATCGGAAGTGCTGTGCTACGACAATGCCGGTGGAGCATTGTGCGATGGTGATGTAGACTATGCTGGTGCTCTTCCCGCGGGCGCTCCGCCGGGGGCTGACGTGCTGTTTCAGATCGGCAACTCGCCCTCGGGTCTCAGCCCCGGCGGTGGCAGCGTGACCTTCTTTATCCCGGTCCCGGAGCCGACGTCTCTCGGTTTGCTGGGTCCGGCGCTGATCGCTCTCTTTGCCTTGGGCTGGCAACGGAGAGAGACGCGAGGCGCATAGGCGGAGCCGTAAGACCAAAAGCGGCGCGGGACATTTCATCAAAAACACAAGAGGGCGGCACCTCCGAGCCGCCCTCTATGCTCTTTCCGATCGCCCCGAACCACGGATGCGACAATCCGCGGTCTTAGGGTTCAGTGCCCGTTGTAAAGAAAACCGACGAAGATCGGAGCGCGTCGATATCCGCTCGGATACGGCCCTGGGGTTAACCAGCCGCGATCAGGCTTCCTGACAGTCACGCCAACAACCGTCGCGCCGGGAGGTGCTCGAGCTAGGTGACGGACCGGTGCGGCAAGCCGCTTGATGCTGCGCGATCCGGTATACGGTCAGCAATCGGGGGTCACTCCAGAGCAGGTGAGGCATTTTCAGTTATTGGCAACTTCTGGATGGTAGTAGCCAAACCTGGACCGCTCAGGATTGATGGCGCGGCAGGTGCTGTACTCTCCCCCATCTCAGGGTGTCGCTTCGACCATGTCCCGAGTACCTACTATCATTCCGATGCCAAGCGAACTCTCCTGCGATCGGATCGTACATAAGGTGCTGGCAAGCTTCGATCGCTATGATTGCGACGTGGTCAAATTGGCAATGCCAACACCGTTTCACATATTCTGCCTGAGAAACCCCGAGCACATTAAATATATCACCACCTGCAAGGAAGCTGCCACCGACAAACCCCCGCATACCGTGCCAAAAGCCGACTGGATGATGGGCAACGGCGTCTTCAACGATCTGGGGGGCGAAACCTGGAAAGCCAAACGATCCCGAATAAACCCGGCGTTTACCCCGGCACATTCCGCATATTTTTGCCAGCCGCTGCCCGAATTTCTAGAAAGCCTCAAGCAACGTTGGCAAAGCTTTGGCCCCGATAAACCAATTGGTCTTCACGATGAAATCCTGCGAATGGTGCTGGATTTTGCCATTTTCACGATGTTTTCGAAGCGGCTTGCCGCGGACGAGCTGCAATGGATAATGCAAGCCGTCGAATTCTCGGAGGAGATGTTTGCCACACTCAGTCCACTATGGCTGCCGACATCAGCAAATCTGAGATTCCGCAGAATCGGCCGCCAATTCAACCGGTTGATGCAAAACATCCTTGATGACTGGCGAGCACGTCCATCCGGACGTCCTGACGCCTTGGACTTCTTAACCCGGGACAGCAACCATGGCGATCTGCATGCAAATGATGAAGAATTGCGTGCAGCCATGTTTTCGATTTTGTTGGGAACGCCAGCGGTCGTACTGCCGATCCTGTGGGCGCTTTATTTTTTTACTGTGCGGCCCGATACTTTGCAGGCATTGAAAGCCGAACTCGTCGAGGTGGTCGGCGCTCGAATCCCGCTACCCGATGATCTACCGAAGCTGACGTATTTGAACATGTTCTTCAAGGAGACATTGCGGATTTATCCGCCATTTTGGGGCTCGCTGCGATATTCCAGATCGGCGGTCGCATTCGACGGATTTTCGTTTCCAGTGAGGTCGGTATTCGCGATGATCAGGGTGGCCGCTCATCGGCATCCGCGCTATTGGCAACATCCCGAACAATTCATCCCGGAGAGGTTTTCCTCGCTGAACCCTGATCCCGGCAGCGTTCGTGCCTATCTACCTTTTGGTTGGGGTCCAAGATTATGTCTTGGTCGGTATCTCGCGGCAATGTTGTGCCCGATCACGATTGCCTTCATCGCCCAGAATTTTGAGGTTCGGATCAGCGCAGAGGAGCCGATCCAACTGAAATACTGGTTTGCGATGTACCCGGCCCGAGAAATGCTTGGCACTTTGCGATCCGTGGCGTCGCGTGGCGCGTCGCCAACCGACACGAACCTTACGACCGCCGCGGAGTGACCCTTTGGGGGTCGGCGCCGGCGCTCGGCAAGCGAGCGGCGGCCCCGGCGATGGTAGCGCTCATTCATGCGCGAGCAACTCGTTCAGCCCCAGTCGTACTGAGCGGGATTTGATCCGACGCGAGGCCGGAAGCCCGAGGCGCCCGCGGAAAATGATGTGGCCGTTGGCGCCGTCGGCGTCCTGGTTGAGACGCGCTGCCAACTGGCGGGCTCCGTCTCCACTACGCCGATCTTCGGTGAACGCGACGTTTCGCCGGCCGTAATGGGCGAAGCAGAGCGGTGCGATTGTCGGCTGCATTACCAGGCCGAGCCGCGTCGCGGTCAGCCAAAAACGCTGGAGAGTCTGGCCGGCGCCGAGCAGCCAGTTCGCGCGCTGCGCGTCTTGCGGATCCGATTTGGCGAACACGTTAAAATGGGCGGCCGAGAACAGGCCGGGGATCAGATCCATCTCCAAACGGGCGAGTGCCGTGCCTGCGACACGGTTCATCGTATGTGTTCGCCGCCACCCACCCATCGCCCAGCGCGTCAGATGGCGCGTCAGCGGATCGAGACCGATGGCGGTGCTGGGGATCCCGCCCGGGCTGAAATCGTGCTCCCAGTCGAGAATTCGCTGATGAATTTCATAGGTCTCGGGGATGCGCAGACGAATATTGGTCGCGCAGGCATTGATCAGTGCAGCGCGCCAGCGTTCGGTCATGCTCTCCTGCCATTGAACCGCGAACCCGGGGCCGAGCGAAAAAATCAGCTGGCGTTTTTGCTCAGGCGTGAGGACGGTCAACCGATAAGGCCGGCGGTCCACCGAACGCAGCGGGACGAGGGGGAGCAACTCATCCGGAACGATTTGCGGGCTCGCCAATAGATCAACGGCAATCCGGTGGCTCCGCTCCGAGCAGCCAAGATAAGTCCAGTTCATCGAGCGCTTGCGGGCGGAGGCGGCGAGCCGCATCGTCTCCAAGAGAAAGCCTGCAGAAAGCAGCGTCGGTTCGCCGTCGTTGTAATCGTAAATATCGCCCGGGCACCGGATATGCACGACGAGATGTTCGTCATCGACGATTTCGAACCGCCAAGGCTGCAAATTATCGCCACTCGGCGCCCAACGGGCGTGGTCGAGGATCCTTCCGATATCGGTTTCCGATGTCGCACATGCCTTTCGCTGCGTCGTCTGGCGTGCCGGTTTGCCGGCGTATCGGCGCGCCAGAGCGATGTTCAGGCGCTGTATCGGGTTGCGGTTTCCGCCCCGCCGCTTTTTGACAACCCAACGCCCGCTATACGCGTCAAAGTGATGATAGTAGGGAGCAGCCCTGACCCGGCCGCGCCCGAGCATAATCTTGATCGCCTCGACCGAGGATACCGCGGCGCAAAGTTCACACCCCGCCACCGTGGAAGGGCCGCGGTGGCCGCTTAGATCGACCCGGCTGGGGTCCACCAGAGAGCCGCGATGCAGCGCGCTCGGCGCCATTCCCACGAGATAGCTGAGGTATTGCTGCTCCTCGGACAGCCCGTCGAGGCGAAACCAATCCTCGAAGCTCATGCCATCAGGCATGAAAACCAGAAAGCCGGTGCCCATTCCCAGCGGAGCGGCATTGACGACCGGAACCCCGAGTTCGCGACAACGCGCGTTCAGCCGACGGCGGATGCCGAGTACAAAGAAATCGAGAGCATCGACACAGAGATCGGCCGCCGTCAGAAATTCGTCGAGATTGGCCTCGGTCAGGCCGCCATCAAAGCGCGCAATCTGCAGTTCGGGATTAATCTGCCGCGCCATCCCGGCCATCACCTCGACCTTGGGACGACCGATCGAGGCAAGCGTGGCGCCGGCCTGACGATTGAAATTGACCAGTTCGAATTTGTCGTAATCGGCGATATTGAACCCGCCAATTCCGAAACGGGTCAGGGTCAGCAGTTGGGACCCGCCGACACCGCCCATTCCGGCGATGGCGACGCGTTTGAATCGCAGCGCCTGCTGCTCCCACTCGGTGAGCCAGCCAAGGTTGCGGCTGAACGCTTCTTCATAGTGGAATGCGACATCAACACCGACAGGCCCACCCGCTTCTCCGGTTGTCACGATCTTCCGGCCTCCCAAACTTCGAACACACCAAGGCTGAATATGTATTGCCGAAAAGAGCATTCTGCAACTATCGCGGGTAAATTACTCCTAATTCGGCAGGGTCGATATTTTTGGCGCTGTCGATGACGGCCCGGCAGTTGGAGCCCAAGTCCGGTCTATAATCTCCCCCAGTTCGGGATGGCGGTTCTTGATGCCTGCAATCGCATTGGCCATGGCTGCCCAGCCCGGCTGCCGAACACCGTGGTGTGCGACCGGTTCGCCGAGCGGGTGAAACACGACGCCAAGCCGACCGAGCAATCGCAAAAGAGCCGGATCCAATATCCCGACGATATGAGAGATACCGCCATACGCGCTCATTGAGATGACGGCGTGAACGAGACCAAAGGTCAGCAGCTGAGAGGTCAGGGCATGGCTGCAACTTGCGATCGATGCTCCGGCCCGGGGGTACCAAGCATTGTCACGCTGGCGACGGAACGATTTGGCGATGGCGAAGCGGGAAACTTCCGCCGTGGTCTGGGACGGCAGCTTGACCCCATGACGCTCACCGCTTCCGCTAATTTTAAACACCGGGAGGTCATCGCCAACCCGCGGAAGGATCAGTCGGACCGTCCCGACCGCGATGTTGGTGGCGCGATCGATCAGCAGCGAATGGAGCGAGCGATGGTCGTCGCGGTCGCATTCGCGGCCATCAGGATGCTCGGCTGCATTTTCAAACTCGCGTTCGACACAATAAACTTGGAAACGAAGCCGGTAGGCTTGGTCGAGGAGTTCCTCCGAGTTCGCCGGCACCACCCTTAAATACCGGTTGAAGATGGCAAGAGCACGGTAATCGGCGGGCGCCCGCGCAATTCCACTGCTCGATGCGAAAGCGACCGCTGTCGACATCTCAACTTCTCCTTTGGTATTAGCACAACAAGTAAAAGCCAAGCCTTTGGCTTGCCGTATCAGATCTGTTGCCGGGTAATCGTTGGGGACGTTCAGACTTGGCCAAGAGTGCGAAATGTACTTCTTGGCTTTTTAAATTACTTTTACATTACGAGGACTCTGTGCGTCGCTAAGCCGGCCGGATACCTCTCGAATGTCGGTCTGTACGTAATCCTGAAAGTTGCTAGACCTGCGCATCGTCAACTGCGAGTTTCCCATATTGGTTACTGAAGTGTCAATCGTCAAAAGTTCCCAAAATAGGTATGTCAAATTTTGGACATATCAGGCTTAACGGAACCCGACGAATCAAGCCTGACCAGTCGGGTGATAGACTTGATGACCTCACCTGATCGGGCCTCGCTCACGCGGGATCCGACCTTCTGATCTTCTGTTGGTTGTTCGCCCGAAGTCGATCACCCCGCGCTGCGGGGATTACGGCTCATGCGGATTCCTGCCGCTCCTGGTCTGCCCAAGAGCGCGCCTCTCTGATGCCGCGTTGGCCGGTGCCGGTCAGACCGGCGCCGGCGTTCCCTCGGTGACAGTTTCGAGCTGCCCGACAGTCTCACGGCCAAACAGCAACGGGATGAAAGCGCCAATCGTGACCATGATGAGGATCGTGCCAAAAAAGATTATCGGCGAACCGGTATGCGGTTCCATCAGAAATGGCGCGGTCACCCCGGAGAAGATCCGGCCAACCGATTCACCAAACACATGGCCGCGCCCGCGCAATGCGGTCGGGAACTGCTCCGCGAGGTAGACACGGAAAGCGGTCGCACAAGAAAGCGCGGTAAAGCCGGTCACCAGCGCGCCCGCGACCATGACGATCGTCGCATATTGACCCGCGCGATGCGCCATCATCATCAGCAGGAGACCGGGCAACGCACCTGTCATTGCATAAAAGATTGTCCAGCGCCGTCCAATGATCTCCATCAAAAAGCCGGTAAAACCTTTTCCCGGGACGCTCGCGGCGAATACCAGGGAACTGACACCAAAGCTCAAACCGACCGCGGCACCCTGATCGACCAGTGCCTTGGGCAGCAGCACCGAAATCAGAAAAAACGCGGTTCCGCAAAAGACGTAGCTGGACACGCCGATTGCCGTCCAGCGCAGTTGGCCGCGACCGAACAATGCCCGATATGGCGGCAGCTGTTCAGCAACCGCTTGGAAATTGTTGCCGAGCGTTGCAGTGGTGAGTTCCTGGACCCGGCCACCCGCCCGACGAATGATCCGGTTGACGGTGTCGACCGCCGGTACGGTTTCGCCGCGGCGCAGATGCCAGCGCGGGCTTTCCGGAATCAAAAAATAGATCAGCGCTGGCACGACAAAAAACGCGAGTCCGCCGGGTAGTGCCATCATTCGAAAGGCATCGGGGTTGCCCGCAAACAGAAAAGCGACAAACGGCATCAGCGTGAACGAGGCGGCAAGCGACATCTCGTAGACGGCGCCAAAGGTACGCCGGTGCTGCGCCGGCATCAATTCGGCGGCGATCGGGAACGGTGCGGAGACCGCGAAGCCGCCCCCCAGACCGGTCAGCAACCGGAGAATAATCAGCTGCTCGGCGGTTTGCACGAGCGGGATCAAGAGGGTGAAAAATGTGATCGCTCCGACGCCGATCAGCATGATCGTCTTGCGGCTGAAATGATCAGAGATCGCGGAGGCCATAAAGCCGCCGACGCAGATCATCAGGGTCGAGGCGATGGCCAGAAAACGGATATCGCCCGGGGTCAGGTGCAGCGGGTGCTTTGCCAACACCAGTAGCGAGCCGGTCATGACCAGGTCGTAACCGTCGATAAAGCCGACCAGCCCGAGCACGCCGATAATCATCAGATGATAGGAGCTGAACGGAATGCTGTCGAGCTTGCGCCCGAGGATATGGCCGGCCGTTGTTGTCGACCGCCCGAGGGGAAGAGCTTCTGCCAACGCGACCTCCCAGATTGGACAACACGGTTGCGACATCACTGTTCGACGCGGCACCGGCCGTGGTTTTATTTCTTGGGCGGGGATTATAACGGTCTTGGCCAGCGGCGTCATGGTCGCTCTTGACATGCCGCAGCCGCCTCTAACTTCAGCCGACGATTCCCCGCTGCCAAATTCGGCGGCGACATCCGTGCTCGCCGCCGTTACCAACGCGGTCTTATGCAATTGCTGCCATCGACTCGGTCACGGTTTCGAGTTGCCCCACGGTCTCCTTGCCGAACAGTAACGGGAGGAAGGCGCCGATGGCGACGAAGACGGCGATCGTGCCAAAGAAGATCGTCGGCGAGCCGGTGTGCGGCACGATGAAAAACGGCAGCAGGCCGTGGCCGACGATCCGTCCGAACGACTCGCCGAAGATATGGCCGCGGCCGCGCAGCGCCGTCGGGAACTGCTCGGAGAGATAGACGCGGCTTGCGGTGAATGTCGACAACACGGTGAAGCCAATGATCAGCCCGCCCGCCGTCATCACGATGCCCGCATATGGCCCCGCCCTGTGCGCCAGCAGCATCAGAAAGATGCCGGGAAACGATCCGGCCATCGCATAGAGAATCGTCCAACGCCGGCCGATAATCTCCATCAGGTACCCGGTAAACGCTTTTCCGAAGAAGCTCGCCGCGTAGATGACCGAGGTCAATCCCAGGCTCGCGCTCATGGAATAGCCTTGATTGGTCAGCGCCCTGGGTAACAGCGTGGCAATCAAGAAGAAAGCCGTGCCAGCGCATCCGGCGGTCACCACGCCAACAACGGTCCACCGCAGCTGGCCCCTGGCGAACAACGCCCAGTAGGGCGGCAGCCTTTCGCGCGCCATCGACGTCATATCGCCGAGATCCGCGAGTTGCAGCGGCGAGACGCGGTTGCCGCTGCGCGCGATGATCTTGTTGACGATGTCGACCGCGCTCTGCGCGTGGCCCCGGCGCAAGAGCCAGCGTGGGCTTTCCGGCAGCAGGAAATAGATGATCGCCGGCATGAACAGCAGCGCCAGCCCGCCCGGCAAGGCCAGCCAACGGAAGGCATTGGTATTGCCGGCGAGCAGGCCGCCAATGGCCGGCACTACCGTGAAGGCGGAGGCCAGCGACATCTCGTAGACCGCGCCGTAGGTGCGGCGGTGCTGCGCCGGCAGCAATTCGGCGGCGATTGGGAAGGCCGCCGATACCACGCCGCCGGCGCCCAGACCGGTTAACGTCCGCAGGATGATCAGTTGCTCCGCATTTTGCACCAGCGGGATCAGCAAGGTCAGAAACGTCGTCGAAATCATGCCGATCAACAGCATGGCCTTGCGGCTCAAGCAGTCGCCGACCACGGAGAACCCGAAGCCGCTGACCACCAGCGCCATGCTTGGGCCGACGATCAGCCACTGTGTGTCGGTCGTGGTCAGTTGCAACGGCGCCTTTGCCAGCACCAGCAATGAGCCGGTCATCACCAGGTCGAAGGCCTCGATAAAGCCGGTGAAGCCGAGGACGAAGATGAGCAAAACCTGGTAACTGCTGAACGGAATGCTGTCGAGCTTGCGCCCGAGCACATGGCTCGCTGCACCCGGCAGCCAGCGGACTGAACTTGCCCCACTCATCGCGATACCTCCCAACTTTGGGCCGGGAGGCAGGCGGGGCACCAAACTCGCGAGGTCGGCGCTTGTTCTTATCGCGGCTGATTCTTATCGCGGCTGAATGTTCGGCTGGCTCAATTCTGTGGCATCAATCTCTCGCTAGGTTTGGCGCCTGGATGCTTGCCTCCAGGCCGACGTGTTCTCCTGTTCCGTGTATCGCGGACGGCTTTGCCCCCGCGTTTTTCTGGCGTCGTGGCGGGCGATTTTCCCGCCCGTTCTCTAACTATGTTCCGGGCGGTTGGTTGCGTCCGCAAATCTTTTTGGATCGTTTCAGGCGATTGCCGGCACGGTTTCGGTGACGGTCTCGAGTTGCCCGATGGTCTCCTTGCCAAACAGCACCGGGATCAGCGCGCCGACCGCGGCAACGGCAAATATCGTACCGAAAAAGATCGTTGCCGATCCGGTGTAGGGCGTCATCAAAAACGGTGCCACGCCACCGGCAAAAAGCCGGCCAAACGCTTCGCCGAAGATGTGCCCGCGACCGCGCAATGCGGTTGGGAACTGCTCCGACAGATAGACGCGGGTGGCGGTAAACGCCGACAGCACCGTGAAGCCGGTGATCAACCCACCGGCGACCAGGACCACGGTTGCGTATGCCCCGGCTCGGTGGGCTAGCAGCATCAAAGCGATCCCGGGCAGCGATCCGGCGAGGGCATAGAAAATCGTCCAGCGCCGCCCGATGATCTCCATCAGAAAACCGGTGAAGCCTTTCCCCGGGATGCTTGCGAAGTACACCAGCGAGGTCAGGCCGAACGCTGCCGCCGGCATTAGCGCACGCTGATCGACCAGCGCCTTTGGCAGCAGAACCGAGATCAGAAAGAACGCGGTGCCGGCGCAGATGCCGCTCAGAATGCCGACCGTGGTCCAACGCAACTGGCCGCGAGCGAACAAAGCCCAATAGGGCGGCAGCGGCTCGCTGCCAGTGGGCGTCGCATCGCCGAGCCCCGCCAGGGTCAGCGGCGGCACCCGATTGCCGGCGCGGGCGATGATCCGGTTGACGATGTCGACGGCGACCTGCGGCTGACCCTTGCGCAGATACCAGCGCGGGCTCTCCGGCAGTACAAAATAGACGATGACCGGCACAACGGTTATCGCCAACCCGCCGGGCAGCGCCAAAAACCGAAAGGCATCGGGATTGCCGGCGAGCAGGCCGGCGACAAACGGCACCACCGTAAAGGAGGACGCCAGGGCCATCTCGTAGACCGCGCCATAAGTCCGGCGGTGCTGCGCCGGCATCAGTTCGGCGGCGATCGGAAACGCCGCAGAGACCACACCACCGGCACCGATGCCGGTCAACAGTCGCAGGGCGATCAGCTGCTCGGAAGTTTGCACCAACGGTATCAGAAGGGTGAAAAAGGTCGTCAGGATGACGCCGATCAGCACGATGGCCTTGCGGCTCAAGTGATCGGACACCGCCGAGAAAAAAAAGCCGCCGAGACACAGCATGAAGGTCGGGCCGGAGGCGAGCCAGCGAATATCGATCTCGCTCAGATGCAGCGGCGCTTTGGCCAGCACCAACAGCGAACCGGTCATCACCAGATCGTAACCCTCGATAAAACCGACGAGGGCAAGTACGGCGATAACCAACATGTGGTAGCTGCTGAATGGAATACTGTCGAGCTTGCGCCCGAGCTCGTGACTCGCGGTGGTCGAGGATCGCGCGAGAGGTCTGACCTCCGCCATGCTGCATCTCCCAGATCTGCCGAGGCTGGGCGCGCTGAAGCAGAAAGCGGGCGAGGCTGAAGCTAATTCGGTTGCTGACAAACCGGATCTCAGCTCCCGCGCCTCGCTCGCCGCACCGCTTGCGCCCGCCCTGTCGACGTGTTGCTCCTGTCCCAGCCGGCCGCGGGATTGTTTTCGCTGGCCTTTCACGACTGGGCACAGATCGCACCCTAGCGGTGCCGCGGCAACTTGTCACTTGGGAAAATAAGTCGCGAGCAGCACCGGAATTTATCGCCGGTTCGGGGGGTCGGGGGTTTAGCCTCCGGCGCGCTTGCGCAGCAGGAATTCGCGGCCGGCCTTGACCATCGGCTGGCCGTCATAGGCGATGATGTCGGCGGTGGCGTAAGTCTCGCTCCACAGTTCGGGCAGGTAGGAGCCGGTACCGATCATGTCGAGCGGCGCCTTGGCGAGCGCCATCATCCGGCATTTGGCCGGGCCGAAACCCGAACTGCCGATGATCTTGACGGCCGGGAGATCGGCCTCGTCGAGGGCTTGGCGCAGATGCCAGATCGCTGCCCCCGACACGCCGGTTCCGACGAGATGACGCAATTCCTCCTCGGTGCGGTAGCCGCGGATCGACTGCGGCGCATGCCGTTCCAACACTTCGTAGGAGCGCGCCGGGTCGAGCCCCTCGCAATAGCGTCCGCCGGGTGTGTCGATGCGCACCGACAGCTGGCCGGCGGCGGCAAGATCGGGAAATCGCCGTCCGACCGCGATGGCATCGGTGATCTCGAGCCCGAAATAGTCGACAAGCACGGTCAGCGGTTCGTCAGGAAAGGTCTCGCGGAACATCTCCCCGGCGCGCACGGTCGAACCGGCATAGCCGATCAGCGCATGCGGCATCGTGCCGGCGCCCTTATCCCGGCCGAAAAAATGGGCGGTCGCATCCGCCGCACAACCGACAAAGCCCACCGCACCCGCCTGCCGCCGCGCCGTCATCGAGCCGACCGAGGCGGCATAGGCCATAATCTCAGCCATCTCGGAACCGGCGCAGTGGCGTGCATCCATCGCCAGAAACGCGACTTTGGGCAATTCGCAGCACATCGCATAGGCGTTATAGGCCGCAACGCAGGCGGGCCCGAGCTTTTGCAGCAGCACGGTCTCAAGATCGACCAGCTGGGCGAGTGATCCGATCACGTAGAGGATCGGTTCACCGGCGCCGACCAACGCCCCCTCAGGGTGGACAAGCTCGATGTCAAAGCGGGTCCCGCGCCGGAGGGCGGTGCTTTCGAGAAACTCAACCGACAGGCGCGGTGTCGACACCACCGGGCGGCGCATGAACACCGCATAGCTCGCTTGGCGATCGCCGTAACGTTCGACGATCGCCTTGCTCTTCAGGAAGTAGGTGTCGGTTTGCGCCCTGAGCGAAGGCGACCCTTGGTTCGCCACCGCCCGGCACCTCACAAAACGGCGGCGAGCCGCGGACGGCTCGGGCTGGCCGAGGCGTTCCCCTGCCGCGCCCGCTTCAACGCCGCAGCGGTCTCAAACGCCAGTTCCAACGCTTGGCTCGCGTTGAGCCGCGGGTCGCAATGGGTCAGATAGCGTTCGGCGAGCGAGGCTTCGCTGATCGCCTGGGCGCCGCCGATGCATTCGGTGACGTTCTGACCGGTCAGTTCAAAATGCACCCCGCCGGCATGGCTGCCCTCGGCGGCGTGAACGGCAAAGGCGCTGTGCACCTCGTCGAGGATGCGGTCAAAGCGGCGGGTCTTGAACCCGTTCGACGAGGTGATCGTGTTGCCGTGCATCGGGTCGATGCACCACACGACCTCGCGGCCCTCGCGGCGTACTGCACGGATCAGACGCGGCAGCTTGTCTTCGACCTTGTCGGCCCCCATGCGGGTGATCAGGGTCAGTCGACCGGGCTTGTTCAAGGGGTTGAGGCGGTCGATCAGGCGCAGCAGGTCGTCGGGTTCGAGCGTCGGGCCGCATTTCATGCCGACCGGGTTTTTGATGCCGCGCAGAAATTCGGCATGCGCGCCATCGACCTGCCGGGTGCGGTCGCCAAGCCAGACGAGATGCGCCGAGCAATCGTACCAGTCGCCGGTCGTCGAATCGATCCGGGTCAACGCCTCCTCGTAAGACAGGAACAATGCTTCGTGCGAGGTATAGAATTCGGTTTCGCGGATCTGCGGTGTCGATTCCGAGGTCAGCCCGCACGCTTCCATAAAATCGAGCGTCTCGGTCAGTCGATCGGCGAGTTCGCGATAGCGCTCGCCCTGCGGCTGCCCGGCGACAAAATCCTGGTTCCAGGCATGGACCCGATGCAGATCGGCATACCCGCCCTGGGCAAAGGCGCGCAACAGGTTGAGCGTTGCGGCCGACTGGCTGTAGGCCTGGATCATGCGCTGCGGATCGGGTTCGCGCGCTTGCTCGTCGAAATCGAGGCTGTTGATGATGTCGCCGCGATAGGAGGGCAGGGTGGCGCCGTCGCGCGTCTCGGTCTCGGACGAGCGCGGCTTGGCGAATTGCCCGGCGAGGCGGCCGAGCTTGACCACCGGACAGCCGGCACCAAAAGTCAGCACGATCGCCATCTGCAACAACACTTTGAACATGTCGCGGATGTTGTTGGGGTGGAATTCGGCAAAGCTCTCGGCGCAATCGCCGCCTTGCAGCAGAAACGCCTTGCCCGCCGCGACCACCGCCAATCGCTCCTCAAGCCGCCGCGCCTCGCCGGCAAAGACCAGGGGCGGAAAGCGCCGCAACGTGTCCTCGACTTGGGCGAGCCCAGCTTCGTCGGAGTAGCCCGGCACCTGGCGTATCGGCAGCCCACGCCAGCTGTCGGGGGACCATCGCTCGCTCATCTCACAAATCCTCCGCGCGATCATGTCGCGTCTTTGGGGCCAATCGGGTCATGCATCACCTCCGGGGGTTGGAGGCCGCCGCACCCTTGGGGGTTATTCGTCTCAGGGAAAGCCCAAAACGCGAAAGCCGCCTCGGATGCGGGCGGCTTCGGGAAAAACGCGGATGCGCAAATCCTAGACCGCCATCATGTACCGGCGGTACCAAAATCGCGCAAAGGGGCCAGTTATCTGCGTCACGTCGGGCACGCTAACCGCGGCACGCGTCCGACGCAAGCGGTTTTTCCGCTCTCTCGACACGTGCATCGCTACCGCTCGACCACAAACGGCCGGATCACGCGAACGAAATCCTCTTCGGTTCCAAAGGTTGCGTTGGTAAGAGCGGTCTTGATCGCGCAGTAAGTGTCGATCCACAGATGTTCCGGATCGTCCTTTGGGCGGCCGATCCGAAGACCTCCTGCCTCGGTGTACGAGGTCCGTTGGTTCCCCGGTACCGCGGAAGCTACATCCTTGAAACGTTTCATGATTTCGCGAACGCGCTGTTGATTCCATGCAAGAGCACGATATTCTTGCCCCGTCGCTATGCGGCGGTGAGCCATTTCCTTTACGACGGCGTTGGCTGTCGCCGTCTTCCCCAGCCGCTCGGCGTTGGCAAGAAGGCTTTTAAGCTGCTCGGGCGTTAACCTCTCCAGATCAATCGGTTTATGCATCTAAGATTCCTGCGGTTGCTATCTTTATATTGTGCTCATTTGTTAGTGGGCGATGGTGGAATTTCTAACCCTCGCTATTCCGCGGCGAGCTTGGTTGGGCGGACGACTTTTTCGCGCATCGTGACGAACTCTTCGGCGGCACTCGGGTGGATGCCGACCGTCTGGTCGAACTGCTTTTTGGTGGCGCCGCATTTGATCGCGATCGCCAGGCCCTGAACGATTTCGGGTGCGTCGGGGCCGAGCATGTGGCAGCCGATGACCCGGTCGCTCGCGGCATCGACGATGATCTTCATCAAGGTCCGTTCGTCGCGGCCGGACAGCGTGTTCTTCATCGGGCGAAACCGTGCCGAATAGACATCGATCTCGCCATATTGACGGCGCGCCTCCTCTTCGGTCAGGCCGACGGTGCCGATCGGCGGGTTGCTGAATACGGCGGTCGGCACATCGGCGTGGTCCATCTTGACCGGGTTGTTGTTGAACAGCGTCTCGGCAATCGCGCGGCTTTCGGCAATCGCCACCGGCGTCAAGTTCAGCCGGTCGGTCACGTCGCCGACCGCATAGATGTTGGGGACCGTCGAGCGCTGCCACTCGTCGACGATCACCGCGCCGTCCTGGTTGGTCTCGATGCCGATCTGGGCGAGCCCGAGCCCGCGGGTGTTGGGCTTGCGGCCGGTCGCATACATCACGAGATCGGCAGAGATTTCCTGGCCATGCGTCGTGCAGACCGAATAGCCGTGCTGATATTTCTCGATCCGCGCGACCTGGGTGCGGGTGTGGATTTCGATGCCGCGATTGCGCATCTCCTGCGCCAATGCCACGCGCAGATCGTCGTCAAAGCCGTAGAGCAGATCCTCGCGCCGGATGATCTCGACGACTTCCGACCCAAAGCCGCGGAAAATCCCGGCAAATTCAACCGCGATATAACCGCCGCCAACAATGACAATGCGCCGCGGCAGCGCCGGCAGGTCGAGCGCCTCGTTTGATGAAATCACATGCTCGATGCCGGGAATGTCGGGCACGGTCGGGTGGCCGCCGGTCGCGATCATGATCTTGTCAGCAGTGTAGCTGCGGCCGGCGACCTCGACGGTATGCGGGTCGGCAATGACGCCGCGCCCCTCGATCAGTTCGACGTGACCGTTTTTGAGCATCGTCCGGTAGATCTGTTCGAGGCGGTCAAGCTCCTTGTCTTTGGCGCCGATCAGCGCCGGCCAGTCAAAGCTTGGCGGCGGCACGGTCCAGCCAAAGCCGGCAGCGTCGGCGAACGCATCGGCAAATTGCGCGCCATAGACCAACAGCTTTTTGGGCACGCAGCCGCGCAGGACGCAGGTGCCGCCGACGCGGCTTTCTTCGCATATCGCAACCCGCGCGCCATAGCCGCCGGCGCGCCGCGAGCCGGCCACACCGCCGGAGCCGGCGCCGAGCGTGAACAGGTCGAAATCGTAGCGCGGCATCTGGCTCCACTCCGTCATTGCAGGTTTTGCGATCTTCTGGTTGTCACAACCCGAGAGCCGTCGCAAGCTCCCGATCATCAATATGGGATGCGAGGAAGCAAGGTGGCATCGGATTCACTCGCGGTTGCCCCGGTTGCCGGGACGGCGGAGACATTGGCGACGCTGATCGGCGCGCGCTATCGCGACGGCTCTCTCCCGACCGGGCCGTGGAACGAGGTGCTGGCAACGATTTTGGCGCATCGCTCGGTGCGGGCCTATCTTCCCGATCCGTTGCCAGACGGGACCTTGGAAGCCCTCGTCGCCGCCGCGCAATCGGCTTCGACCTCATCGAATTTGCAGACCTGGAGCGTGGTCGCGGTCGAGGATCCGGCGCGCAAGGCGCGGCTCGCCGAACTGGCCTCAGGCCAGAAGCACATCGTGCAATGCCCGCTTTACCTCGTCTGGTGTGTCGACCTGGCGCGGCTGCGGCGTGCCGCCGAGGAGCGGCAGATCATGCTCGAGGGTCTGGATTATCTCGAACCCTTTATCGTCGGCGTCGTCGACGCCGCTCTGGCGGCGCAAAATGCCGCGATTGCGCTCGAATCCCTGCGCCTCGGCTTTGTACTGATCGGCGCCATGCGCAATCACCCGGAGGCGGTGGCGGCCGAACTCGGGTTGCCGCCACATGTCATGGCATTGTTCGGGATGTGCGTCGGCTATCCGGACCCGGCAAAGCCGACCGGGATCAAGCCGCGCCTGCCACAACCGGCGGTCCTGCACCGCGAACAATATTCCGCCGAGCCGCAATCGACGGCGTTCGCCGACTATAACGAACGCATTCGCGCGTTTCAGCGCGAGCAACAGATGCCCGAGATCGACTGGACCCAGCAAGCGACGACGCGGGTCAGAACGGTCGCGTCGCTGCACGGCCGCGATCGGATCCGGGCGGCGCTGGACGTTCTTGGCTTTGCATTACGCTGACGCGGAGAACCAGATCATGTCTTCGTCGGATACGCCCATTGCAGTCGATCATCACGATTGGCATTCGCGCAGCTATGTCGATGAATGGATCGCCCGCGACATCACCCGCGACGACGAGCGCCGGCGGCGCTTGCGGCAGATGCTCGCTGCCGCCCCATTTGCGACCGATGCCGAAATTACTGTGTTGGATGTCGGCGGCGGCTATGGAGTGGTCAGCGAGGAGGTGTTGCGCATCTTTCCTCGCGCAGTCGTGACGTTACAGGATTATTCGCAGCCGATGCTTGACCGCGCCCGCGATCGGCTGGCGGCCTATGGCGGGCGGATAAACTATGCGGTCGGCGATCTGCGCGACCCGGGATGGACCGAGGGGATCGGCGGTCCGTTCGATCTCGCGGTGTCGGCAATCGCGATCCACAACTTGCGCGATCCAAGCCAGATCGCCGCCTGCTATGGCGCAATCGCCGAGGTGATTAAATCAACCGGTGCGTTTCTTGACTATGATCTCTTCGAGCTGATTGGCGGCATCGAGGCGCAAATCAAGGTGATCAAAGCGGCGGGATTTGCCGCCGTCGACTGTTTGTGGCAAAAGGGGCGGCTAGCGATCATCCGCGCGCTCGGACCGGCCGCCGCCGGCTGACCCGGCTCACGCATACCGCGATTGCGCAAGAGGTCTTGCGCGTTCTTCGCCCATGTCGCATCGTCGCGCCCGTCGGCGTGCCGGTGTTGCCGGCCGAGATCGTCTCAAGTGGGGGAAATCGCTGACCGAGACCACTGGAACCACCGCGCCGGGGCGGGCGGGTCAGGCGCGGGCCTTGTCGCAACTCGTTGCATCGCCCTTGACGCCGGCAGCGATCTTTCTCGTGGTCACGGTCAACCCGGGACCGGAGGCCGAGACCGCAACCCGGGCGCTCTGCGCCGACATTGCCAATCTGCTGCGTGCGGTCGGGTTTCGCGACCTCGAAGGGCGACTTTCCTGCATCGTCTCGTTCGGGTCGGAGGTGTGGGATCGGCTGTTTGGCGCGCCTCGTCCGGCCGGACTGCACCCCTTCCGCGAATTCCGCGCCGGCAAGCACCAGGCCCCGGCGACACCGGGCGACATCCTGTTTCACATCCGCGCGCGGCGGATGGATCTGTGTTTCGAGCTGGCGAGCCAGATCATGAACCAGATCGCCAACGCGGTCGCGGTCGCCGATGAAGTTCACGGCTTCGGCTTTTTCGATCAGCGCGATTTGCTGGGTTTTGTCGACGGCACCGAAAATCCAAATGGCGAGGCCGCCCTCGATGCCACTTTGATCGGCGACGAGGACCCGGAATTCGCCGGCGGCAGCTATGTCATCGTGCAGAAATATTTGCACGACCTCGCTGCCTGGAACGCGCTGCCGACCGAGGCGCAGGAGCGGATTATCGGTCGGACCAAATTGACCAATGTCGAACTCGACGCCGCGATCAAGCCGAGCTTCGCGCATAACGAGTTGACGACGATCGTCGAGAACGGCGAGGAGAAAAAGATCGTCCGCGACAACATGCCGTTTGGCGAGGTCGGGAAAGGCGAATTCGGCACCTATTTCATCGGTTACGCCCGCTCGCCGCGGACGATCGAGCAGATGCTCGAAAACATGTTCATCGGCAAACCGCCCGGCAACTACGACCGCATTCTCGATTTCAGCCGTGCGGTCACCGGCAATCTGTTCTTCGTGCCGACTGCCGATTTTCTAGCAAATGTCCCGGTCGATGCGCCGCCGGCGCCGGCGGCCATCCTCGAACCCCCGCAAGCTGATGCATCGCCGGCCGATGGGTCGCTCGGCATCGGCTCCCTGAAGTCCTAAAGAGAGGCCGTCCTGATGAATAATCTGCATCGCGAGCTGGCCCCGATTTCCGATGCTGCCTGGGCGCAGATCGATGAAGAGGCCGCGCGGACACTGAAACGCTATCTCGCAGCACGTCGGGTTGTCGATGTCCAGGGGCCGGGCGGCACCATGCTGTCGGCTGTCGGCACCGGTCATCTGCGTGACATCGCCGCCCCGGGCGACGGCATCATCGCCCGGCAGCGGCAGGCAAAGCCGATCGTCGAACTGCGCGTGCCGTTCGAGCTCGACCGCCAGATGATCGACGATGTCGAGCGCGGCGCCAATGATTCGGACTGGCAGCCGGCCAAGGACGCCGCCAAAAAGATCGCATTTGCCGAAGACGCCGCGATTTTCGACGGCTATGCGGCGGCGAACATTGAGGGCATCCGGCAGGGCACCAGCAATCCGGTCATGACCTTGCCGGCCGACGTCCGCAACTATCCCGATGCGATCGCGCAGGCCTTGACGCAACTGCGTCTCGTTGGCGTCAACGGTCCTTATCGCGTGGTGCTGGGGTCCGATCCCTATACCGCGGTCAGCGAAGCCAGGGATTACGGCTATCCGGTGATCCAGCATCTTTACCGGCTGGTCGAAACCGAGATCATCTGGGCCCCGGCAATTTCCGGCGCGTTTGTTTTAACCACGCGCGGCGGCGATTTCGACCTGCATCTCGGCCAGGATTTCTCGATCGGCTATCTGAGCCATAACGATGCCAGCGTGCGGCTTTATCTGCAGGAAACCTTTACCTTTCTGCTGCTGACCAGCGAGGCCGCCGTCGCCCTCACCGCCACCGCAACAGGATGATCGGCCGCCGCCCGATTGCCAGGTCGCGACCGACAGGCGGTTCTCCCCCTTTACCGATGCATGCGGTTGGCGCAAAACTCGGCCCGCGACCAACGGTCGACAATAAGATCGATACACCGGGAGGGAGGTAAATGCTCTACAGCACCGAGCGGATCCTGACCACCCATGCCGGATCGCTGCCACGCCCGGCAGATCTGCGGGCCATGGTTGTCGCCAGAGCCAGTGGCGAGCGGTACGACGCTGCGGCCCTCGGCGAGCGGCTCAAATCGGCAGTCGTCGAGACCGTTCGCCATCAGGTGGAATGCGGGCTCGATTGCGTCAATGACGGGGAATTGTCGAAAACCAACTTCACCGATTATGTCCGCTGGCGGATTGCGGGCTATGTCGAGCGGCCATCGACCGGAGTGCGGCGGCTCAGCATCACCGCCCGCGATGAAACGAAATTTGCCGATTATTTCTCTGCAAACCCGCGTGCGCGACCGGTCGGCCCGCCGACGATACCGGTCTGCGTCGAAAAATTGCGCTATACCGGGCAGGCCGATCTTGCCACCGATATCGCCAATCTTCAGGCCGCGATTGCCGGCATCGACCTCGCCGGCGCGTTTATGCCGGCCAATACACCGGGCACGATCGAGCATTGGCTGTTGAACGAGTACTATAAGAGCGACGAGGAATTCGTCTTTGCGATTGCCGATGTCATGCACCAGGAATATCAGGCGATTGTTGATGCCGGGTTCCTGCTGCAGATCGACGACCCGGACCTCCCGGACGGATGGAATTGCCTGCCTGCGATCACCTTGCCGGAATACCGCAGATACGCCGCCCTCAGGGTCGATGCGCTAAACCATGCGCTCTCCGGCATCCCGCCGGAAAAGGTACGGCTGCATGTCTGTTGGGGAAGCCATCACGGCCCGCATCATGACGACATCCCGCTCAAGGACATCATCGACCTGATCTTTCGGGTACGCGCCGGAAGCTTTTCGATCGAAGCGTCCAATCCCTGCCACGAACATGAATGGCGGGTCTTCGAAGAGGCGAAATTGCCCGAGGGTGCGACCCTGATCCCGGGTGTCGTCGGCCACTGCACCGATTTTATCGAGCACCCCGATCTGGTCGCCGAGCGGCTGGTGCGTTACGCAAGGCTCGTCGGGCGCGAGAATGTCCTCGCCGGCACCGATTGCGGGCTCGGGAACCGGGTTGGTCACCCGTTGATCTGCTGGGCCAAATTCGAGGCTCTGGCGGCAGGCGCACGGCGCGCGACCAAGATCCTGTGGGGCCGCGCGTAATCAACCAAAGACGGAAACCGAAGATATCCAGCCTCGTCATCCCGACATAGGTCGGGACCCATGCTGGCCATGGATGCCGGCCTCCGCCGGTATGATGGGGTAGAATGGCCCATCGGCATCCCACCGAAACTTTGGCCTAAGCCTGTGCGGGAGCGGCTGGCTTTGTGCCGACCGCGCAATGCAGCGGATGCGCCATGAACAACAGGCCGTCGGCGGCGGCGCGTTGGCGTTCGCTTTGCCACTGGGCGCGTTCCTCGGGTGTCAGCAGCGACAGCACATGGTCCTCACGGTTGCGCCAGATCGGTCCCCCCGGACGGTCGAGGGTGACGAGGGTCGGAAAGCAGGCGAGATCGGCAAACCCGGCCTGCCGCATCCGCCGGTACAGGCTGCGGTCGGCCACCCCCGTCGGAGCGACCGAGTAAGGCGGGGTGTCGACCTTGCGCCAGATCGATACGGGCAGATCGAGGTTCCACCATTGCTTCATGTCGAGTGCCCGCACCGCAATTCCGGCACGCCCGCCGGGCCGCAGCACGCGGTGGATCTCGGCGATGGCGCGGCCGGCATCGCATTCCTCGAGCACGGTCACCGAATAGACGCAATCAAATGCAGCCTCGGGGAAGGGCAGCGCTTCGGCGTTGCCATTGGTAAAATGGATCGCTTGGGCGACACCATCGGCCGCTGCCAGCGCCGCGGCCTCGCGCAGCAAAAAGGGGTTGACGTCGGCAGCGGTGAGCGGGTTGGCGCCGCCCAGCCGCTTTGCCAACAGCCGCACCAGCGAGCCGGCGCCGCAGCCGACCTCCAGGATCGCTTCGCCGGGGCGGGGTGCGATGCGGTCGACCAGCGCGTGAAACATCGCCTGATAGCTGTGGTTTTTGGCGCGGTCCTCGAGTGAGGCGACACCGCCCAAATGGGGGCCGCCCACGGTCACGACCGAGAAATGACGGGCCAGGGCCGCGATCGCTGGCTCCCATTGCGAGGGGGCGAGAAAGAACGGCAGCAACACCAGTGTCGGCCCGGTGCCGCGAATGCGATAGGTGATCCCGGCATGAATGCCTTCGGCCGCAACTGGCCGCGGGGCGTCGGCGGTATTCTCGGCAGCGGCGATCCGGCCGAGAAAGTCGATCATCGCCGGCACGATTTCCCGGCCGCGATCGGCCACCGCGTCGGCCCAACTCCCGGGCGCCTGGTATCCGGCCAGCATCACCCGCGTTGCCGAGGGCAGCGCCGCCGCGGCGCGCGCGGTCGCTTCTGCCGAAGGGCCATGCTCGGCGCCGATCAGCAGGACCCGTTCGGCCAGTTCGGCAAAGGGCTCCGGATCAAGGCGGCTTGGCACGCACAGCACGACGCCCGCAAGCCGCGCGCCATGATCCGCGGCGAGGGGGGCCAGATCGCCTGGTATCGGGGTTGCGACATGGGTGCGGCGGACCCCGAGATATTCCCATAGCGCAAGGAGGCGTTCGGTTGGCGACAATTCGGCTTTGTCAGGCATCTGCCTGCGTTCCCTTTCCCGTTTTGGAAAGGCGAATCTGCATCCTTGCCGCGATCGGGACAATGCCGGAGAAAGGGAGACCGGGCTGATCAAGGAAAACGGACCGACGGAAACAAAACGGGGTGGCCAGAGCCACCCCGTCTCCCTTCCCTCATCCAGCCCGTGAGCGGGGAGGGGAGGGCTTTGCCCTCATCGCTTGCGACGGACCGGCCCTACCAATATGGGTCGACACCGTAATAGCTGTGGACGTTACGCTCCCAGTCACGGGTGATCGAGGCGTCATTGGCCCAATCGCCACTAAAACGCGGTGCGCCGCGCAACCGTTCGGGGTCGATATTCAGCTCGTAGCCGTCGATTTCCTCATTGTAGCGCAGGAGATGCCACGGCAACGCCATGTAATCCTGCCCGATCCCGAGAAATCCGCCAAAACTCATGACGGCGTAGGCCACATGCCCAGAGCGTTTGTCGATCATGACCCGTTCGATCGTGCCGACCTTGTTGCCGGCGCTGTCGCGCACCGGCGTGCCTTCGACCTTGTCGCTGGCGATCAGACGGACGGTCTCGCGTACCCGCGGATCGGCGCCCCCGGTCGTGTACACCGGCTGGGTTCTGACAGTCTCACGAACCGGTTCGGTTCTGATCGTTTCGCGCACCGGCCCGGTTGTCACTGTTTCGCCCATCGAAGCACCCGTCTTGTCGATTGTGTTCACTTGCGATCCTCCATTCGGTTTCGGTTAGTCTTCCAACAGCGGCGCTCAAAACTCGGTTCCGAACCGGCCCGACGCGGCCTCGGTACTACGGTCAGCATTACGGTCGCCGGCGAAGGATCACGGGTCGACCCAGAGATCAGCGGCGCTCATATCCACGGAGCGCATCGCGTCGCAGGAGGGTCAAATGTTCGCGGTGATCTTTGAAGTACAGCCAAGGCAAGACCGTTGGGACGACTATATCCGGATCGCCGCATCGTTGCGGCCCGACCTCGAAAACATCGACGGGTTCATCGCCAACGAGCGGTTTACAAGCCAGCACCGAGAGGGAAGGGTGCTGTCATTATCGATCTGGCGTGACGAGAAGGCGGTCGTGCGCTGGCGAACGCTTGCCCGCCACCATCAGGCTCAGGCCCTGGGCCGATCCGAGATCTTCGTCGATTATCATCTGCGCGTCGGCGAGATCACAGCCGACAATCGCCTCCCGCCCGGGCAAAATCTGGTTCAGCAGCGCTTTGATGTGACCGAAATCGGGACCGCCAAGCTCGCCACGATAACCGAACTCGCAGCCCACGGCTCGGCACCGGCCGATCTCGCCGCCGAACTAGGCCTTCCACAATCCGGCGCGGAGGTGGTCGACCACGAGAGTTTCGCCGCCATCAACGATCCGGAAAAGCTGCTGTTGCTCGCCTCTTGGGCGGATCCCTTGGCGGCGCGAGCATGGCAGCCGGCGGATACCCGTGCCGCGTCGCATCACCGGGTCGTGCGCATCATCCGCGACTACGGCCTGCTTGACCGCCGCGAAGCCCCCCAATATCACCCACCAGTCACTGCCGAAATCAACTCGACGGAATCGCGATAGATGCGGGTGAGCCGCGATAATGCAACCTTCAGCTGCGCTCGGTCCGCTCAAAATCGGTGCGTTCGGTGACCGGGAGGCCCTGCAGATAGCGGCGCAGGCAATCGAGGCCGAGTTCCACCGCACCGAGACGCACCCAGTCGCGCCCGCCATAGATGCGCGAACGGCGCGATTCGACACGCTCGCCATCGGTGATCGCGAGGTGGATGCTGCCGCCGAAATCGATACGGTCGGGGCCGTCATCGACTTCAATCAGCACCGCCAAGGCGTGGCTGGCGCCGGTCTTGTGGCGCGCGGCACGGGCGACGGCCTCGGCCGTCTCAAGGCTCAGCTCGCCGGAAATCAGGCCGCCATCGAGCCCGAAGGCGGCGGCGATCTCGGCCGGGTCGCGGGCGACGAGCCCGCGGCGAAACACATTTTCCGCTCCCGGCAACGGGGCGATGCGGGCCGCGATCTGGCCGCCCGTATAGGTTTCGACGATCGCCAGTGAACCGCCGCATGCCGCCAGCGCCGCAAGCACGACGCCCTCCAGGGTCTGGTCGTCTTCGGCGAGAATGAAGTTGCCGAGCCGCTTGCGCACCTCGGCCACGACCGGCGCCAATTTGCGGTCGATATCATCGCGGCCAACGCCGCGCACCGTCAGCTTGGTCTCGATCTGCGGGTAGTGGGTGCGAAAGCCGAGCTTGATGCTGCCGGCGGGGGCAAGGTCCTCAACCCCGGCCAGCAACTGGTCGACATGCGATTCGCCTAGTCCGTAGGAGTGAAAGCGCTTGAGGTGGATCACGCCGGGGGCGCCGGCGCGCACCAACAACCTCGGGATGATCTGCTCCTCAAGCATGCGATGGAGTTCGCGCGGCACCCCGGGGGTGAAGAAAAACCGCGCTTTGCCGATATCGAGAGCAAAGCCGCAGGCGGTGCCGACCGGGTTGTCGAGCATCTCGGAGCCGATCGGCAGCATCGCCTGTTTGCGATTGTTCTCCGACATGACCCGGTTGCGGCGGCGGAAGAAATCTTCCATGCGGGCGAGCCAGTCCTCGCTGAGCACCAGATCAACGCCGGCGGCGCGTGCCGCGATCTCCTGCGAGAGATCGTCGATCGTCGGTCCGAGCCCGCCATTGACGATGACGGCGTCGGCGCGCTCACCGGCCATGCGAAAGGCCGCGAGCAATTCCTCGCGGTCGTCGCCGACCGTCGTCCCCCACGCCACCGACAGACCGTAATCCTCAAGCTTCTGGCTCATATAGCTGAAATTGGTGTTGACGATCTTGCCGGTCAGGACTTCATCGCCGGTACAAATGATCTCGATGCGCATGTCTTCCTTGCTTCGCTAATCGGTCGGCAGGTTGAGTGAGACCGCTCTCGGGTCGCATTGCCGCGGCAAGTTTAACCGGACCAACAATCCGTGGATAGCCGGCGCGGCATAGATCGGGGATTGCGCGATCGGGAAGTTGGCCGGTTGCGCCAAGTCAGGCGTTTGCGCCGCCATCCGCGAAAATCTCCCATCCTGGTTCAGAAGTGATCACAGGGGTTTCTGCGCTTTTTCTTTTCGCTCACCGATCCCCGGGCCGGCGGGGCGACCGGCATGGCAAATCAACTGTTCGGATTGCGGCACAAAGTATTTTCGGCTTACGAGCCCTTGGCGGTTTCGGCGCGGGTGATTGCATCGACCACAGCGGGGCTGTGACTGTCTTGCGCCCAGCTCAACGCGTCGCGCCCGGTGTAATCGGTCTTGTCCGGGTTTGCTCCCTTGGCCAGCAGCGCGCGCACCATTTCGAGTTCACCGTGGCTCGCTGCGATCATCAACGGCGTCATCCCCTCCTTATTTTGCGGATCGACCTCGGCTCCGACGTCGAGCAGCAGCTTCGCGGCTTCGATCTGGTCCCGCTCGACCGCGAGATGCAGCGGCGTATCGCCGAGCGGGTCGACGGGGTTGAGCTTGGCGTTGGCTTTGACCAGGATCGCGATGATCTGCAGATTGCCGTTCATCGCCGCATAGTGCATGGCGGTGCGGGAGTGGTCGTCGACCTGGTTCGGGTTGCCGTCGCCGCCGCCAACCAGCTGCCTGACCTGCTCGGCGTCGTTCTGTGCCGCGGCGCGCGCGACATTGTCGTAAATCGCGCCGAACGGGTTGATTTGGGCGCGGGCGGTGGACCCGAGGACCGCCACCACGATCGTCGCGAGCGCAAAAATTGTTGTTCGACGCGTCGCCATGAAAACCTCGTCATCGGTGAATACGAAATCGGGAAGCGAGCCAGTCGAGCGCCGTCTCGATCGTCTCGACGACATCGCCCGGCTCCGGTGGCGGACGCCGCACCATGACCACCGGCAGGCTGAACTCGCGCGCGGCAACCAGTTTTGCTTGTGTCGCCGTTCCCCCGCTTGCCTTGCACACGAGCGTGTCGATTGCATGGCGGGCGACGAGGTGCCGCTCATCGGCCAGCGCAAAGGGCCCGCGCCCGACGATCACTTCGCAAAAGCGCAGCGGCAGTGGCTGCCTGGGCGGGTCGACCAGCCGAACCAGAAACCGCACCCCAGTGACACCGGAAAACGCTGCGATCTCACCAGCGCCGATCGTCAGCCACGTCCGACGGCTGATGCGGGCGACGACCCGCGCCGCCGCTGCCATGTCGTCGACCTCGATCCAGCGGTCGAGCGAGTGGCGCCGCCACGGCGCCCGCGACAAGGTCAACCGCGGCACACCGGCGATCTCGCAAGCCCGCCGCGCCTCGGCCGCGATCCGCGCCGCAAACGGGTGGGTCGCATCGATCAGACAATCGATCGCGTATTCCTTGAGATAAGCGGCGAGACCTGCGGGGCCGTCAAAGCCGCCGATGCGCACCTGCCCGGGAATAGGGCCGGGCCGCTCGGTGCGGCCCGCGAGTGAGGTCGTCACCTCGATGTCGTCGCCAAACCGCGCGATCGTCGCGCGGGCGAGGGCTGCCGCTTCGGCGGTGCCTCCGAGAATCAGCAGCCGGTTCGGCATCAGCCTCCGACCCGCACCAGACAGCCGCCGACACGATCGAAGGTGGCGAGTTGGACCGCGGTCTTGCCGCTCAGAGTTGCGGGCACCACGTCGCCGGCCCAGCGCGCATAATCGGCGGCGAGGATCGCGCACCATCCGCCGACGCCGATGGCCCGGCTGCGGCACAAGCCCGCGCCTGCTCTCCCTGACATTCTCTGATCTTAGCAAAACTGCAGCGCATGACTACGTTTGGGCGATCTGTGCCACGAACCCGAGCGATAAGGCAGGCCATTGATCGACAGCGCGCGCCTCGGGCTACCGGAGTTCGAACCCGGGCATGTCTGGCTCGTCGGGGCCGGTCCGGGCGATCCCGGCTTGTTGTCGGCCTTGGCACTGCACGCGCTCGACCGGGCGGATGCGATTGTCTATGACGCGCTGGTCGATGCGCGCATCTTGCGACTGGCGCGTCCCGGCGCCGCGCTTGATCATGCCGGCAAGCGGGGTGGCCGCCCGTCGCCGAGCCAGCCCGACATTACCGCGCGCATGGTTCGCCTCGCGCAGGCGGGCAAGCGGGTGCTGCGCCTGAAGGGCGGCGACCCCTGCGTTTTCGGCCGCGGCGCCGAGGAAGCGCTGGCGCTGGTCGAAGCCAGAATCCCGTTCCGGATCGTGCCGGGGATCACCGCCGGTATCGGTGGACTTGCCTATGCCGGGATTCCACTCACGCATCGCGAAACCAACTCCGCCGTGACCTTTCTCACCGGCCATAACAGCGCCGGAACGGTGCCGGACGGGCTCGACTGGTCGGCGATCGCCCGCGGCGCGCCGGTGCTGGTGCTGTACATGGCGCTAAAACATCTGCCGTCGATCGTCGCACGGCTGATCGCCGGCGGTCGGTCCGGCAACGAGCCGGTGGCAATCGTCAGCAACGCGAGCACGCCGGGGCAGCAAGTCGTAATCTCGAGCCTTGATCAAATCGTCGGCGCTTCGGCGACGGTCGAAACGCCGGCGATTGTAGTCATTGGCCCGGTCGTTCGGCTGCGCGCCGGGCTCGATTGGCTCGGCGCGCTTGCCGGCCGGCCGCTCGATCCGGACCCGCTCGGCCGGCACGATCATCACTGACGGCCGCCATCCGCCGCCCGGCGGTAAAGCGATCGCCGGCGACGCTTTGTCAGCCTGCTGGCGAGGTTGCGTTTCCTGCACCCGAGCCCTGCTCAGGGTGGGCAAGCCTTGGCGCCGGGGATGACCTAGCTTGCGGACGACCTATCGACATGTCGCTGGTAAATGGAATTGGCGGAGTTCGGCCTGATGAAAATTGGCGGTGGTAGGTTCCTCCCGGGGTTACGCGACGATCGCATTGGCGAGGCGCGCCGGTGACAGGCGCCATCTTCGAGGCGGGCGCCGTTTTTGAAGCGGTCGTCCGCGCCGGCGGTACCCGACCGGAACCGGCGCGCCCGGTCGGCGGCAACCGGGCAAGATAGCCCGAATGGGTATTGATCTGCTCGCTCGCTGGCGGCAACCGCCCAGCCCCGAGCATCTGATCGCGGCAGCCCGGCGGCGTACCGGATTGAGCGATTTCGGCGATCTCCCGTTCGAGCGTCCGCTGCGCCATTTACTCCAAGCCTGCGGCGAGGAGGCCGAACTGAGCCTGTTCGGTGGGGCGGCAATCCGTTGGGATTCGATACGCTTCCTGGAGAATCTGCTGCGCTTGCGCGACGAGGAAAAGCGCGCGCCGGCGATCCTCGAGCAGCCGATCGCCGCACCGCTGGTGATCGCCGGCTTGCCGCGCTCGGGCACGACTTTTCTGCATCGCCTATTGATCGAAGACAGCGCCAATATCGCGCCGCGGGTGTGGCAGTTGATCCACCCGTACCCCGCGCCGCAAAATCGACAACCGGCGGCCGACCGTCGGCAGCAGCGGGTCGCCCGCCAGCTGAAGATGTTTCAGATCCTGGCGCCGCAATTTCGCCGGCTGCATCCGATCGAGGCGACCTCGCCGCAGGAATGTTCGGAGATTACTGCCCATATCTTTGCCAGCCTGCGCTTTGACACGACATATCGCATCCCGAGCTATCGCGGCTGGCTCGACGGTACCGGGCATCTCGACGCCTATCGCTTTCACAAGCGCTTTCTGCAGCATTTGCAGCATCAAATGACCGGAGTTACCGGCCGCTGGGTGCTGAAATGCCCGGACCATATCTTCGCGCTGGGCGCGCTGCGTACCGTCTACCCCGATGCCAATCTGGTGTTCGTGCATCGCGACCCGGTCGCCGTCCTCGCCTCGGTCGCGCGGCTCACCGAGGTGCTCCGCCGACCCTTCAGCCGTCATGTCGACCGGTTTGTTGTCGGCCGCGAGGACAGCGATCGGTGGTTGACGGCGGCGGAACTGATGATCGCAGCGGCCGATGACCGCCGCTTCCAGCTGCCGATCTTCCACGTCTGTTATGCCGAACTGGTCGCTGACCCCGCCGCCACCATTGCCCGGCTCTATCGTCATTTTGGCCGAGATCTCGCCCCCGAGGTGGCGGCGCGGATCCGGCGCCGGGTGGCGGCGAACCCCACTGGCGGATACAGCAGGCGGCGGGCGCGGCTCGAGGATTACGGGCTCGACCCCAGCCGCGAGCATCAACGCTACGCGCGCTATATGGCTCGGTTCGGCGTCGTCCCAGAGCCGGGACGAAGTTCATCGTGAGCAACCCGAACGCCGGCTGTGTCATGGCCCGATGGACGATCGCGCCGGTGGTGCAAACCTGAAATTTGTGGCGGCGGACCCTTACATGCCGATACACCGCATTGCGCGGGAGAGGGGAGCAGGGCAGAGGCGGGCAGGGGATGAGTAGGGCAGGGACCATTCATCCGGTGTTGATAACCGGCCGCTGATCGCGTTTTTGTCAATCGCGCTGCTCGCAGTCGACCCCGCGGCTGCCGCCGGTCGCCCGTTGCAGCGCCGCGGCGCCCCGGTCCACAGCCCCCGGACGAGGTACGGCAGCGAGCAGGGCCGGGACAAAGACGAGGCTCGCGACAAGCGTACAGCCTAGACTGATCAGCAGCAATTGCCCCATGCTCGCGGTCCCCGGATGGGCCGATAACGCGAGCGAGCCGAACGCGGTGCCAGTGGTCAGGGCCGAGAACAGGATTGCCCGCGCCGTTGCCGAACCCAGCATCGCGGCGCGGCCGGCGCGCCAGTTCATGACAAAATAAATGTTGAACGAGACACCGACCCCCAACAGTAACGGCAAGGCAATAATGTTTGCGTAATTGAGCGGCAGCGGTGTCCCGACCATGACAATCACTGTCATCAGTGCCGACAGCAGCAGCGGCGCCAGAACCATCCCGACATCAGGCAATCGCCGCAGAGCGACAAACAGGATGACCGCAATCGCCACGACCGCAGCAATTGCGGCAGAGCGGAACGACCCGACGATCGTGGCGCTGGTCGCTTCGATGGTCACCGCCGGACCGCCGGCGTCGGGCGCCACTGCGGTAACCTCGTCAACAAACCGAGCAAGACCGCTGGTGGTGCTTGCGGCGGGTGTTGGCAAGACCTGGATGCGCGCCCGACCATCGGGGAGCACCCAGTCGCGGGCAAGAGAAGCCGGGAGACTCCGCAAGCTGGCCGGTTCCGCCGACAGCGCGGTGCGCAATTGATCGAGTTGCATCGGCAGAAAGCGCGTCAGGACCTCATTGATCGCAAGCACAACCCGATCTGGTGCAGCGGCGACCCGGCGCAGCGCGCGGGCAAGCTCGGCGAGCGCTGGATCGGGGGTTTTCGCCAGCGCCGGCGTGATCTGTTCGAGCGCACTCTCTGCCGCCCGACGGATCTGTTCCGCGGTTGGCGGCAAAGCCTCTTTAACCGGGATCAAGGTCGGCCCCAACAGCAAGGCGGCATCCTGGATCTGCGCCAGTTTTGCCTTCTGATCCTTGGGCACAAAGCTGTTGATCGACAATACCGACGACACCAGCGGCAACTTTCGCAGACGCTCGGCGAGGCTTGCCGCATCATCGACATTGGACGCCAGGATATCGCTCGTGAACGGGTTGGTCAGAGGTGAATTGATCAGATCGTTAAGCGTGCGCATCGCCTCCGTATTCGGGTTCTTGGTGTGCAGCGGATTGGCATCAAAGCTCAACCGCGGGACCAGCACCGCACCCAGCACCGCGACGGCGGCGAAAAACGCGAGCAGCGGGTAGCGCCGGCGGCGCACCACCCCATCGAGCGGAACCGCCCAGCGAAAACCAACCTCGGCGTGCTCGCCGCGCGGCCGAAAAACCGTCAGCAGCGCCGGCAAAAAAGTCATCGTGCAGGCGAACGCGATCAGCATGCCAACGCCGGCGATCAGACCGAGTTCGGCGACGCCGCGGAAGTCGGTCGGCACAAAGGCCAGAAACCCGGCCGCCGTTGCCGCCGCCGCCACCAGGATCTGGCCTCCGACCCGCCGCCCGGTCTCATTGATCGCTTCGGCCGGGTCGGGATATTCCCGCCTGATTTCGCGATAGCGCACGCAGAACTGGATCGCGAAATCCACCGCGATGCCGACAAACAAAATGCCGAACCCAACCGAGACCAGGTTCAGGGTTCCGACCGCCGCAGCCGCGAACAGCAAGGTCAGCATCAAGCCGAGCATGAGTGTCGATAGGATCGGGACAATCAGCCGCCACGACCGCGCCGCCAGATACAACCACAGCGAAATCAGCACGATGCTGCCGGCCAAGCCAGCGACGGCGCCCTCTGCGACAGAGGCGAACTCCTCGTCGGCGAGAGCGACGTTGCCGGTGATCCGGACGCGGGCATCGCCGGCTTGGACAAAGGGGAGCCTGGCGGCGGCAGCGCGGATCGCCGCGGTCGCGGCGCCGCCCGGTTCGAGTGCGCCATTGTCGACAACTGGCTGCGCCAACACGAACTTGTAGGGACCGCCAAGATCGGCAGCACTGCCGCCGAGCAGCCGCGCCCATGACAAAGGCTCGGGAACACCGCGGAGCGCCGAGGCAATCGCCCGGCTGAACCCGGACAGGGCAGTGTCGTAGGGTTTGAGGTCGACTTGACCCTGCTGCAATCCCTGACCCATCAGGCCGAGGGCGGCAAACAGACCGCGCGCGCTCGGGTCCTTGGCCAATTGGCCGAGAAAGGGTTGTGCATCGATTGTTCGATTAAGCAGCTTTTCGAGCTGGTTGATCGAAAGGAAAAGCAGCCCCTCTTTTTTCAGGTAGGGCAAGGCGTCGGGACGGGTGACCGAACGGAAATGGGTGTGGTCGGAAGCAAGCGCCGCAGCGAGGCCGGCGGCGGTCGCCTCCGCCTCTTCCGGTTCCTTGGCGTCGATGACCACAACCAAGAGGTCGTTAAACTGCGGGAACTCCTTTTCAAAGGCTATCTGTCGCTGGCGCCAAGGCAGGGTCTCAGCGAACATCTTGTCTGTGTCGGTGCTGATCCCGAGGTGACCGGCGGCATAAAATCCGGAGAACACCGCGAGCAGCAGAGCCGTTAGAATGACCGGCACCGCATGCCGCCGGCAAAAGTCTACGAGGCCGACGAGCGTGCGCTGAAATCCCATGCAATACCGAGTTCGTGGTCTGTTGCGTTGTGCCCGGGGGCAAACGGCGACACGAGGGGTGCCGCTTGCCGTACCCGACGGATCAATACAGCGACGTCATATCCCGGCACCCGGGGCGCCGAGGGTTATACCCGCAAAAGATTGGCAATGCCGCTCTAAAAGACTTCCTGATGCGGCGACCTGCCGCACCTGCTCCGATTAAAGCAGCAAAGTCGCCGACCGACGTCGGCGCGCCGAGCCGCCGCTCTATCGACGCGCGTGAACGGAATAAATCGTCCCTCAAAGAGTCTGATAAATGTCAAACCTCGGTCCAGAAGGTTATGGCGCTTCCCGAACGCTGCTAATGAGACGCATGCACATGATACCCGAGCGAGACCCGGATTTCGTATTACCGCCGGCCGATACAAAGCGGTGGTCGCCATCCCGGAAAGCGGCGGTGGTTGCCGCAGCGCGTGGCGGGCTGATCAGCCGGGAGGAGGTGTGCTCGCGCTATATGATGTCAATCGAAGAACTCGCCGCCTGGGAGCGGGCTTACGACCAGAACGGAGTTCCCGGGCTGCGCACCACCCGATTGCAATGCTATCGCTATACGCAGATCCCCGACACGGACGGACAGCCACAGCCGAGAACCGCGCAGGAACCGCTGCGCTACCGCTAGCGCCGGTGAGAGACGCCGTGAGCCTTTTCTCGTTTCCGGACGATGCGCGTTGGGATGAGGCGACGCGCACGGTCGAGTTCTCAGTTGCAATCGGGGAGTACCGAGGTGTCGTTCGAGTCCCCCGGCAGGTGTTCCAAAGTTTGCTCGATACGGCGGTGACGCCGCAGAGTTGCATCACAGCCTTTTATATGCACCGAAGCGAGTTCGAACGCGCTGCCGAGATCAAGCTCAGGGCGCGCGATCTGACTAAGGACGGCAATGTCGAACTGACCTTGCGCGATCTTCGGGTGCCGACGCAGACCCGCAGCGCCGAGGCCCGCAACCAGGGACAAAGCCCAAGTCGCGGATAACGCGCAAAATGAGGGGTAAGTTTAACATCTGGGCGAAGCGGCGGTAAATCAGCACTGAGCCGGTCCGTTGCCGATACCGGCCATCTCGCAAATGATCTGCCATTCGCGATCGCTGACCGGACATACCGAGAGCCGTGACTGGCGCAGCAGCGACATCCCGGCAAGTGCCGGTTTGGCTTTCATCTCGGCGAGGGTCACCGGTGTTGCCACCGGCATCACCGGCTTGATGTCAACCATCCCGAGCTTACCGCTTTTGTCATTGGGGTCGGGATAAAAGCTGCGCACGATTTCGGCGACCCCGACGATGTCCTTGCCTTCGTTTGAATGGTAGAAAAAGGCGAGTTCGCCGGGCTGCATCGCGCGCATATTGTTGAGCGCCTGCGCGTTCTTGACGCCGTCCCAATGGGTGCGGCCATCAGCGACGAGCCGGTTCCAGGGATAGACCGACGGTTCCGATTTCAACAGCCAATGCGCCATCGCGCCGTCTCCCCGGTCAGTTGCGAAAATGTTAGTTGTGCAACGGGTAATCGGCTTGGTCTTCGTAGACCGAGCCGGCCTTGGTCGGATAGCTGGCGATAAGACTGAAGGCCGTGACCGGCAGCGGGTCGGCGCGGAACCCGGCATTCGCCGCCAGAAACTCCGCCACCTTGTCCAGCGGCGGGCTCTGCAGTCGCGCCAAGGTCACGTGTGGCGAGAATTTGCGCGGTTCCGGCGGCAAGCCGGTGCGTGTCAATGTCTGCTCGATCTTGTCGCGCAACGCGACGAGATCCGGGTTGCGTTCGACGCCGACCCACAGATTGCGCGGCCGCTCGCCACCAAACACCCCGGTTCCGGCCAGCTGCAATTCAAAACGACGAGCTCGCAATCGCGCCAGCGCCTCATCGACATCGGCCGCGACCCCCTCGGAGATCTCGCCGATGAAGCGCAATGTCAGGTGCAGATTTCCGGGATCGACCCAACGCGCCTTCGGGAGCGCCGAGTACAGCAGCGACAGCCGCAGCTTCAACTCCGGGGGAAACCCGATGCCGACAAAGAGCCGCAGCATGCCGTCAGGTGAACAAGGTCAGGATCCCGGTGTGACCGTACAGCCGATCGCGCGAGATCTCGCCATTGGCAAAAAACCCGACGAGCGGGAAGTCGCCCAGAGTCTCGCGGATCAGCTGGGTCTCGACTCCGGGTTCGCCAAACAAATTGGCGCCGCGTGCGACGCAGCTGACATAGACGCCGGCTTGTGGCGGGCGGTCGATGCGGCCGGCGAGCTGCCGCAGCATCCGCAGCATGTCGCGGCGGGCGCTCTCCGGATCGCGCCGGCAAAACAGAATCGGATCGCCGGCGGCGATCTCGGCACCGACAACGACCCAGCCGCGGCCGGGATCGATCGCCATCAGATTGCGCACCAGATAGTCGCCGGTGTCGGAACCAGCGACCGGCAGACCAGCGAAAATGACACCGCCGAGCCGCCGCATGTCTCGCGCCAAATCGGGTCCGATATCATCGACAAAGACATTCAGCGCCGGCCGGCCGTCGATCACCATGACGATGTTGTCGCGCGCCTCGTCGATGCGATGCACAGGACCGATCGGCATGCAACCTTGGGTCAGCGATGTCGCCACCGCGATCTCGGGTGCCAGCATGACCCCGGCGACGCCATTGCCGCCAAGACCGCTTTCGTCCGCGGTGCCGGCAATCAGCGGATGCTCGCAGCGATGCGAGACTAGGCCGCCGACGAGAAAAGCGCCCGATGCGGAAGCGACGTCGACCGTTGCCTTGGTTAGGTCGGGACAGCGCGGGTCGGCATGGATTAATGCCAGCGCCGGTCCCGATTTCTCGATCCATGCGGCATGCCAGCGCGGCAGATCGGATCCCGGATCGCGGGTCGCGCCGAAGATGCGAAAACCGTCACCGGGCATGGCACCGGTGAGCACCACCGCCGCCGGTTCCTCAAAGATTTCGCTGTCGGCCGAACAAACGCCGAGGCCGACCCCGCCAACCCATGATCCGACACCGGTATGCGCCGACAACTCGCGGAGCAGACCGGGCAGGGCGGCTGCGGCCGGCTCGGTCACGTAGACGATGCCGAAATTCGCCCTGTCGACCGGTACGAGACCGGCAAGGCAGCGCGCCGCAAGACCGGCGGGGTCACCGGTTGCCGCGGCGGCAGCAAATTGCGGGCTCATGAGGCGCCCCCCTGATGTGCGGCAATCAGGCCGGCGACGACCGGGGCGATCCGGTTGACCAGCACCTCGACCCCACGTTCGTTGGGATGCAGACCATCTGGCTGATTGAGCTCGGGTTTCATCGCCACACCTTCGAGAAAGAACGGATACAGCGTCGCCTCGTGAGCATGCGCCAGTTCGGGATAGATCTTGTCGAACGCGCGATCATAGGCCTCTCCCCAGTTGGGCGGTGCGAGCATGCCCAATATCAACACTTTTGCGCCGGTCGCCCGAATTTTTTTGAGCATCGCTTCGAGATTGGCGCGAACCGTCGCAGGATCGATGCCGCGCAGCGCATCGTTGCCGCCGAGAGCAAGGATCACGAGATCGGGCTTGTCGGCCAGCGCCCAGTCGAGCCGCGCCAGGCCACCGGAAGTGGTATCGCCGGAGACGCCGGCATTGATGACTCGCGCCGGAACGCCATGCGCCCGCAGCCATGCTTCCAGGCGCGCCGGAAAAGCCTGTTCAGGCATCAGGCCGTAGCCCGCAGTCAGGCTGTCGCCAAAATCGAGAATTACCGGAATTCGGGCCATCGCGCAAACTGTGGATGCCATCAGGATGACCGAGAGGACGACCGGGAGCAGGGCGGCAAACCGGCAGACGGCATTGACGATGTTTCGCACCGCGCCATATCGACAAAAATCGTCGCGCCCGCGGGTCGGCCCCGCCGTCCTAGTCGTTTTTGTCGCCTCAAACCGAACATGACCAGCTCGCATCATTCCGGCGGCCCGCTCGTGGTGGTCGACAACATCCATCTAACTCTGGGCAGCGCGGCCGGGCCCGTCAATATCCTGCGCGGTCTCTCGTTTTCGATCACCGCCGGCGAGACCGTCGCCCTGGTCGGGCCCTCCGGCTCAGGGAAATCGAGCTTGTTGATGGTGCTGGCCGGGCTCGAGCGGCCAACCTCCGGCCGTGTGTCGATCGACGGTCAAGACCTCGGGATGCTTGACGAAGACGGGCTGGCGCGGCTGCGGCGCGACCATATCGGCATCGTGTTTCAGTCGTTTCACCTGATCCCGACGATGACGGCACTCGAAAACGTCGCCTTGCCGTTGGAACTGGGCCAGCACCGTGAGGCGTTCACGACCGCCGCCGACGGGCTCGGCGCTGTCGGTCTGGGCCACCGCCTCGACCATTATCCGGCCCAGCTGTCGGGCGGGGAACAGCAGCGCGTGGCGATCGCCCGCGCTTTTATCACCGGCCCCAAATTGCTGCTCGCCGATGAGCCCACCGGCAATCTCGATGCCACGACCGGCAGCCTCGTCATCGATTGCCTCTTCGAGCAGCATCTCCGGCACGGCACGACGTTGCTGCTGATCACCCATGCCGAAGCACTTGCCGAGCGCTGCGCCCGCCATATCAGCCTCGCCGACGGCATCATCGCCGATGACCGGATGACCGCCACACCGCAATTGGGCGCAGTGCGATTGAGCGCCGCTGGCAAATCCTGATGACCGTCGTCCCGCGGCTTTATGCGTTGCGTCTGGCCCGCCGTGATCTGCGCGGCGGCATGTCGGGGCTCGGCGTGTTCGTCGCCTGTCTCGTCCTCGGCGTCGGTGCGATCGCCGGCATCGGTTCGCTGGCGGCGTCGCTCTCCGCTGGAATTGCCGGGGACGCGAAGGAACTGCTTGGCGGCGATGCCGAGGCGCAGTTCGCTTATCGGCGGGCTGATGCGGCCGAACAGAAGTTCCTGCAGGACAGCGGAGATTTGTCCGAGGTTGTCTCGCTGCGCGCGATGGCGCGCTCGGGCGATGGCGGTCGGCAAAGCCTGATCCAGCTGAAGGCAGTCGGTCCGGCCTATCCGCTCTACGGCAAGGTCGTGTTGTCGCCGGCGCAGGATCTCGGCGACACGCTCGGGCCCCGAGATCAGGTTTTTGGTGCCGTCGTCGACCCGGCGCTGCTCGGCCGGCTCGACGTTGCAATCGGCGACCGGATCAGGATCGGCGAGGCGGTGCTTCAGATCCGCGGCACGATTGATCGCGAGCCTGACGCGGTCGCGAGCGGTCTGGTCTTTGGTCCGCGCGTGATCATCTCGGCGGCAGCACTACCCGAAACCCTTCTGATCCAGCCGGGCGCTCTCGTCACTTATCGCTACCGCCTGCGCCTGCCGGCAGGGGAGGAGCCGGCGCTTTGGGTAGAGGCGGCACGCGCCGCCTTTCCCAATGCCGGTTGGCGGCTGCGCACCTTTAGCCAGGCCTCGCCCGATCTGCAGCGGCTAATCGACCGCGTGGCGATGTTCTTGTCGCTTGTCGGTCTGTCAACCCTGCTGGTTGGCGGCGTCGGGATCAGCAACGCAGTACGTGGCCACATCGCCGCCAAGACCACGACGATTGCCACTCTCAAATGCCTCGGCGCTTCGAACCGGCTCGTCTTTAGGGTCTATCTGTCCGAAATCGTCGGGATAGCCCTTGTGGCAATCGTCGCTGCGCTGGCAGTCGGCGCGCTGTTGCCGATCGGTGCCGCGCCGCTGTTGCGGCGTCTTCTGCCGCTGCCGTTGCGGCCGGGCATCTATGTTTGGCCGCTTGCCTGTGCCGCCCTCTATGGGGTGCTGACGACACTGGTCTTCTCGTTGTTGCCGCTCGCCGCGGTTGGTCAAATCCGCCCCGGCGCCCTGTTCCGCGAAGTTGTCGACCACGCCCACCGGTCCGTTCCCTGGGCAGCACTTGCCGCCAGCGGATTCTCGGCCCTGTGTCTCGCGGGCAGCGCGATCGCAGCGGCCCAGGACCGTCGTATCGCTTTATGGTTCGTCGCCGGCGCGGCCGCTGCTTTCGCGTTGTTTTGGGCTGCCGGCCGAGCGATCACATTTGGCGCCGGCAAGCTCGCCCGGCCGCGACGGCCGATCCTGCGGCTGGCGCTTGCCAACCTGCACCGGCCCGGCGCACCAACCACCCAGGTAGTCCTGTCCCTCGGGATCGGGCTCACCGTGCTGGTCGCGGTGGCACTCGTCGAGGGCAATCTCGGCCGCCAGATTCAGGAGCAACTGCCGGCCGAGGCGCCGGCCTATTTCTTTATCGACATCCAGCCGGCGCAGCTTGCCGGCTTCGAAGCGATCGTGCACGCCACCCTGGGCGCCAGGATGGAGGCCGTGCCGATGATGCGCGGCCGCATCACCCGGCTTAACAATGTGCCGGTCGAGCGGGCGCCGGTGGCATCCGATGCACGCTGGGCATTGCGCAGCGACCGCGGCATCACCTATTCGGCGACATTGCCAAAGGGCTCGGAACTGGCCGCAGGGAAATG
>DATJLK010000004.1:0-4490 GCA_035509615.1 Allostellaceae bacterium
GTAAAGGCGCCGGGCCGCATCGTTGCCGCTGACTACCGTCAATTGGAGAATTTCGACGTGATGGCAGGCATGCCCAATGACCGCTTCGACTAGCCGACGGCCGAGCCCCGCCCGTCTCGCATCCGGCCGCACATACATCCCCACAAGCACGCCCTTGTGAGCCATTTTTTGGCCTTGCTGGCGAAAGAACCCGGCGATTCCAAGCAGTTCTGCCCCGGCAAATGCGCCGAACACGGCCGAATCGCCCAGTCGGCTGGCAAACCAGGTCAACGGCTCGGAATTTTCCTTCGCAAACGTGCTGCTAAAAGCTTCGGGCGCCAGCTTGAGCGCCTCCAGGCGGATGTCGCGATAGAGTATGGCGTCGGCTGACGACAAGCGCCGGATCTCGGGGCCGTTCACCTCATCCTGTCTCCGGGCACTTGATCGGCAGGACTAAGCCGAGGCGAGCAAGCGCGAGGCCTCGGGCCGGGCTGCTATCCGGCCTGAAATCGGCCTTGTTTTCGCGACAGCCCGACATTACGACGGTGTCACCGGGATTTTGTAGAGGTTCACCGCGTTCTCGAACACCAGTTGATTGAGCGCTTTCTTCCCCAGAGCTGCCTCGGCCGGAGCATGGCCCATGGCTTTCGAGTGCGGCCAAGGACTGTCGAGCCCGGGAAAATCGCTGGCCCACAAAAAGTTCTTCAGGCCGATTTCGGGGGCGCGGCGGAACCCGCCTTCCTCTTCGACCTCGAAGGTGAAAAAGACCTGGCGTTTGACGAATTCCGTCGGTCTGTCGGAGAGCTCGAGGTCGGGTTTGAAGACGCGGTTGGTGGGCTCGCCAAACTCCCATTCGCGGTCGAAGCGCCAGAACAGGAATGGCACCCATCCGACGCCGGCTTCTTCGAGGACAAACCTGATCCCGGGATAGCGATCGCAAATTCCGGAGAAGACCACGGCACTCATCAGTTCGGCCATCAGCCCCATCGGAAAGTTCGCGACCCGCATCAGCGCCTGATTACGCGGCTCGATGCCGGAAACGCCGACCCCCATTTGCCGTGACCCGCCAGCGGGGTTGGCGTGCAGGTTGACCGGCAGCCCGGTTTCCGCAGCGGCTGCCCAGACCGGCTCCCACATCTGGTGGATCACCGGTTCGGGGGCGTTGGCCCAGTCAAAGATCACGCCGGTCGGCAGGCCGAATTCGGCGACCCGCAGCAACTCCGCTGCCGCCTCCTCCGGCGCCATGCACGGCAACGGCAGCAGCATGATAAAGCGGCCGCCGGATTCTTCGTACAATTCGCGCGCCCAGTCATTGACGGCGCGCACACAGGCGGCGCGCAGTTGCGGGTTCTTGATCATCCAAATCTGCTCATAGGGGCCGTTGACGAGTTCGGCGTCGACCCCGTCGCGATCCATGTCTTCGCAGCGATATCTGGCATTTGCGGCGCGGAAGATGCCGGGCTCGGGTTCCTCGGCCAGACCCGCCCGAGTATAGCAATTGACCGGTCCGCGGCCGACCCCGGCCCAGCCGACCCCGCTCCACGGACGCCCTTCGACCACCCATTGCCGCACACCATCCGTCCCGGTCACGACCCGCGGCCCGTCATCCTGGAACTTGCGGGGGAGCCGCCTTGTCCACAGATCGAATGGCAAATGCATCAGCCGGCAGTGACCGTCTGCGGATACCACGCCAAACCGCTTTTCCATGACGCGCTCCCTCCATTAAGCGTTCGTTATCTCTCAGGCATCCTTATACCTGTTCCACTCAGCTGTCATTCAACGATGGCCTTGCGAGACCGGGGATGGCCTTGCGAGAGCGGGCCCGGAACCGATCAACACCGCCGCGCCGGAATGTCTGCGGGCCGTTTCATCGGTTTCCGGGCTCGCTGGCCGCACCCGTGCCCCGGAATGACGGGTTTGTGCTTACGTTTATCGCGGCGGTTTAACGAAGCGCGAGGGCCGGACGGCGGCGGCGGAACTCGGTCGCTTTTTCAAAGGCGTCGGCAATGCGAAACACGGTCGGCTCCTGAAACGGCTTCCCGACCAGCTGGATCGCCACCGGCAACCCGCCTTCGCCAAAACCCGAGCACACCGAGATCGCCGGGTAGCCGGCAACATTGAACGGCATCGTAAAGCTCGGTGCGGCAAAGGTGTCCCATACCGGCACCGCGTCGATCTTGGCCGCCTCCGCCGGCTGGGCGGCGGTCAGCACGACATCGAGATCGGCCATCGCGGCGTGCAGTTCAGCGCGCAATTCGCGCCGCCGCCGAACCGCCTGGACATAGTCGACGCCCGATACCAGCGCGCCCATCATCAGCCGGCGCTGTACCCGCTCGCTGAAATCGCCGAGCCGGGTACGGGCCCACTCCTCGTAAGCCGCGGCGCGCTCGACAATCGAGATCAGCGAACCGCAGGCACCCCAATCCTGCAACGGCGACAGCCGGACCTCGCGGATTTCGGCGCCGAGATCGCGAAACGTTGCGATCGCCCCGTCAATACCGCGCCGGGTGGCGGGGCTGACCGAGTAATCGACCTCGTGAAAATGGTGGATCACACCGATCTTCAGCCCTCCGACGCCCTTACCCAAAAGCGCCGTGTAATCCGGGATCGGGCGTTTGGCGCTCGCCGGGTCACGCGGGTCGTGCCCGGCCAACGGCTGCAGCATCAGGGCGCAATCTTCGGCGGTCCACGCCATCGGGCCGATATGGTCGAGGCTGAAGGCGGCTGGCGCCACACCGGCGCGACTGACGAGGCCGTAGGTCGGCTTGATCCCGGCGATGCCGCACAATGCCGCGGGGCCGCGGATCGATCCGCCGGTGTCGGTGCCGATGCCGCCTAGGATCAGCCCGGCGGCGATACCGGCCCCGGTGCCGCTGCTGCTGCCGGCGGTGAAATGATCGGGGTTCCACGGGTTGCGCGCCGGCGGCCACGGCACGTCGAACGACGGCCCGCCATCGGCAAATTCGTGCGTTGTGGTTTTACCCATCAGGATGGTGCCGGCGGCGGCGAGCTTTTCGGCGCAGGCGGCGTCGGTTTGCGGCACATTCTCTGCCAGGATTCTCGATTGGCAGGTCGTGCGAATCCCCTTGGTGTCGACGATATCCTTGAGGCCGATCGGGATACCGTGCAGCGGCCCGATCGGCCTCTTCGCCATGATCGCCGCTTCGGCGGCGTGGGCCTCGGTCAATGCCCGCTCTTCGGTCAGAAGAATGAAGGCGTGCAGCCGGTTGTCGAGGGCATGGACGCGGTCGAGGCAGGCGCGGGTCAACTCGACCGGTGAGATTTCCTTTGTTGCGATCAGCCGGGCAGCGTCGGCGATCGTCGGGATCTCTCCCGACATCACAGCCCCCGGCATCACAGATCCTCCTCGGCAAACTCATAGACATGCGCAAGTTCAGCCATTCGCCCGCGCGGCTGGCGCACCCGCTCGGCCATGTCGGCGAGGCCAGGGTAGACTGATTTGAGATCGGCCTTTTGCGCCTCGGTCAGGCTGAGCCCGGCTCGGGCCAGCAGAAAGTCGAGCGCGGCGTCTGAGATTTGAGAGGGCATCGGCAGGTTCCTTGGGTCAACGCGCCCCGCGGTCGGGCGTCGCCCGGCAAGGTTAGCAATCCCCCGGGCGGCGCCGCCAGCCTAAGCTTATACCGCTTGCATGTCAGCGGCGCGCCGACCCGTCATGATTGTCGCCGTGTCGGTGTTGCCGGAACCATGCTTGACAAATGATCCGGTCCCGCGCGCCGCCAAGTCTCTGGCGAGCATTAGGCATCGATGGCGCCGCCGGCAGGCCGGTTGCCTGTCGTGATGGTGGGCTAACCCCCATGAGCGGCGCTAAACGTCAATCCTCGCGCCGGGACCGGACGCGCCGCTCGCGTCTCAACTTGCACCAACTCGGCGGGACGCCCTGGCGCTTACGCGCCAAGACCGCTCGGCAGACGCCCGCCGCGGCCACGGGGCAGCGTGTGGAGTTTTAACGCGAGCGGATTGCCGAGCCAGATCGCATAATCGCTATGGTCGGCTACCGCATCGGTCGTCAGCGGGTGGACCAGGATATCGAGCCCGGCGCGGTTCAGCATCAGATAAGGGACGATTTGCTCGAACCCTTCGGGCCTGAAGACGACAAGCACATTGGAGATCGGGTGCGGTCCGACCGGCGTGTCGCGAAAGCCGTCGATCTCGACCGGGAACTTTTCACCGAGTTCAGCGCATAATTGTTCAGCGACGGGACGGGTTTTTGTGACGTCGTAATAGATATGGGCGTGGTAACCCAAATTCGCGACGGATTGCGTGGTCTTCTCGGTCATCGGGCTGCCTCCCTGCAGGCTTGCAACGGCACGATCCGGATTCGGATCTCTGTTCTTTAATGATACACCGATCCTGGCTCTTTAGTAATAGACCGAGCGGCCGGCGCCGCCGCTTGCCGAGAGCAGCTCGCCGGAGACCGCCCAGGCCTTGTCCGAGGCCAGGAAGACCGCGACAAACGCGACCTCCGCCGCGTCCACCATGCGGCAGATGGC
>DATJLK010000005.1:0-16973 GCA_035509615.1 Allostellaceae bacterium
GACATAGACCCAGCCATCGGCATCGGTGCAGATGTTGTGGACGATGTTGAATTCGCCCGCGCCGGTGCCGGGCTCGCCCCACGACATCAAGAGCTTGCCGTCGGGCGAGTATTTGTGGACCTTGGCATTGCCGTAGCCGTCGGAGACGTAGATCTCGCCCTTTGGCGACAATGCGGTGTGGGTGCAGCGGTGGAACGGCTCGCCGCTCATATAGGGGGCGGGCTGGCCGGGCACCCCGAGTTCGAGCAATACCTTGCCGTCTTCGATCCGGCATTTGCGCACGAAATGGCCGCCGTCATCGGTCAGGTAGATCGAATCGTCCGGCCCCATATGGACGCCGTGGGCGCGCGGATACTGGCCCTCGCCCCAGGAGCGCAGAAAGTTGCCGGCGCGGTCAAACACCATCATCGGGTGCTCGCCGCGGTTGAAGACATAAACATTGTCGTTGTTGTCGACTCCGACCGAGCCGACCTCCTTGAACGACCAGCCCTCCGGCAGTTTCGCCCAGTCCTCGATGATCCGGTATTTGTAATCGCCTTGACCCACAATGATCGCCATCTGGCTCTCCCCGATTTGCCGAGCCCAGCCTAGCGAAGCCCCCCGCGCGAAACAATCCTGGTCCGCCCCGGGAGGGCACAACTCATCCTCGTCGGCGCCCAGGACGTCCGCGGGGAATTGCTCGATTCCACCCGTCCGAGGTCTCATTGCAGCAGCAGCGCGCTCGGCTCCGGCGGCGCACCGATACATTCCCACGGGTTGGTAGCCGCGACATCGACCGGGTGAGCCTGGTTGTCATAGATAAAAAAGCGGGTCGCGAGATCGGTGACCGACGGCTGTCCGGCCGAGCACAGCTGCGGCTCGCCGGAAAGAGGGCTTGTCGCGACGTTCAGCGTGAAATCGAACACCCGGCCGCCGCGGGGTGTCACCTCCATGCGGAAAATCGGCGATGCGCCCGGCGGCGGCGTCTCCGCGAATGTCGTGGTGGCGCCGTGGCGCGCAAGCGGCGCAAGCTGCACGCCATAAGGCCGCGCGGCCTCCACCAGCTCGCCAACCCCATCCGCTCCCAGCTCACCCACGGTGCCGCCTTCGTCGAGCAGGCTCGCCAAATCGACGCTGGCGTGCCCGAGATCGAGGCCACCACTCGACGGCGCCAAGGTCAGCCGGCCTTGCAGTCGCAGCTGGATTTGGCCGGCGTCCAGCCCGGTGGCGCTGCCGGTCAGCGCGTTCAGTTTCGGGGTGAGCTGGGTCCCGCAGCCCTCGGCCGGACACGCTCTCCACTCCGACGATTTCACGATTGTGGTGGAACCCGGCAAGGGTGGGTTCACGAGGCCGGTGACCAGGGTTGCCGAAGTCCCCGTGCTCGGATCGGAGAGCGGCAGGTATGCGTACTCTCCGGGCTGCACCTGGATTTGTCGGACCGCGACGACATAAGGAATGAACCATGCAGTCAAGACGATCGGCTGAGGGCCGAGGTTATCAAACCGGACGCTGCGGTATCCCCTCCCGAGCCACGTCACAAAGGCGTTGGGGAAGTCCCGCTGCTCTAGGGCTGGCGTAAGGACCTTGTACATCTGGTTGTTATTGCCCCCGCTTCCCGGGGCGACGAAGAGCACACGCGCGATTTGCCCGGTTCCATAGGCCTTTTGCCCGTGGAGGACCAGATTGCTCAGCGGCAGCTGGACACGCTGACCAGCGGACAGCACCCCTCTCCAGACCTCCCCGTTGCGGTAATTGATCTGCAGGCGTACCGCGTAAGGGCTCAGGTTTACAGCGAAGTAGCCGGTGGGGATGCCGGTGATCCTCGCTTGATCGCGAATCCACAACTCCCTGTCGGGGACACGGTAATCGGTCACCGCAACCTTGATCGGCGGCCCCGCCGGCCCTCCAGCCCCGATGTAGAATTCGCCATGGCTGTGCAATGGCAGGACCATAGGCACGCCAGGCCGCAGCTCGGTGCGGCCGTGTCGTCGGTCGCCATACCATTCGGCCACATCGACCGGCCGATCGCCATAATTGGTGAAAGTGGCGAGGTATGAATCCGCCCCCGTCCAGCTGCACTTTGTCTGGTGCTGCCAGTCATCAGGAAAATAAGGTTCGTGGATCGGGACTTCGCACAGAAAATCGTCGGTGGCGCCGATCAGCGCGCCTGTGAGATTGGTCGCGCGGTTGCGCGGATACGGGCTGTCATTGACCAGCGTCACGACCGTGTTCGCCAAGAACGGCAATGTTTGGCAGTCCTGGCCGCCAAACCACCAGGTGCGCAGCAGCATCCCGTCAGAAGCCGCTTTCTCGACCAGCTTGAACACGTAGAGCTGGGGAGCAGCGGCGCAGCCGGCGACTTGCGGCCTGATGCACTCCTGTTCCTGCTGGCCGGGATCGAGGGTGCAGCCGAAGGATGCGGGGCCGGCGGGAGGCAGAACGACGCCGCCATCCGGCGAGCCGGGTCCGGGCGCATCGATCCCGCCTGCGGGCGGCGGCGGGTTCCCCGGGACTCCGGGGTCGGTCAGATCGTTCCCGGGGTCGGCGGACGGACCTGAAACGGGGCTGGTGGTCGCAGTTAGCGAAGGCTGCCCGGCCGCCGCGCAGCTGCCAAGGACGCCCAATAGCACGAGAGCGGTTGCCCCGGCGCTGGCGAAGGCGGCGAGGCACACCCGGCGCCAATGCCGTAATGGTGCGGTCTCGCAATTCCGCATCAAAATGCTCCCTTGCCAACCGAACGAGCTTTTTGTTCGGCCAAGTCCTTTTTGTTCGGCCAAGTCCTTATTGCAGCAATAGCGCGCTCGGGTCCTGCGGGTTGCTGCCCACGCATTGCCAGGGCTGGGTGGTCGCGACATCGACCGGGCGGCCCTGGTTGTTGTAGATAAAAAAGCGCGTCGCGAGACCGGTTACCGACGGTTGCCCGGCCGAGCACAGCTGTGGCTCGCCGGAAAGGGCGCTTTTGGCGACGCTCAGGGTGAAATCGAACACCCGGCTGCCGCGCGGCGTGACCTGCATGCGGAAAACCGGCGGCGCGCCGAGAGGCGGCTTTTCGGTGAACAGTGTGGTGGGACCGCTTCTACCGACCCCAGTGAGCTGGGTGCCGTACGGCCCAAGGACCTCCACCAGCTCACCCGCCGCGCCCAACTCCGATTCGCCCGTCGCACCCACTGCCAACTGACCTGCCGGAAGCCCCTCGTTGAGCAGGCTCGTCAAATCCACGCTGGCCCGGCCGAGACTAAGAGCGCCGGCAGATGGCGCGAGGGTAATACGCCCTTGCAGCCGCAGCTGCACCTGGCCTTCCGCCAACCCGGTGGCGGCGCCGCTCAGCATGTTCAGCGTTGGGTCAAAACGCGTCCCGCAGCTCTCGTCCAAGCACGCCGCCCATTCTGTCGCCTTCACACGGCCGGTTCGGCCGGGGTGCGGTGGAAATACGATACCACTAATCTCCGTTGCCGCGATGCCACTTCTCCGATCAACCAGAGGCAGAATGGCGCTCTGCCCCCGCTCTAAATCGACTTCTCCGATTGGAATAAGATGAGGAATAAACCAAGAGATCAAGCCGACTGGCCAAGGACCAACGTTCTCTATCTTAACGCTGCTATATGTATTGAAGAGCCATGTGACCAAAGCATATGGATAGTCCTCATCATTGGGTGGGGGAGTAGCAAAACTGTAGTAGTCCCCACCCCCGCTCTCTGGCTTGATAAAGAGTACGCGCGCAACCTCGCCGTTGCCGTAGGACTTTTCCCCGTAAAAGAGATGAACACCCGGTAACTGGACACGGCCAAAAGGGGCAAGGTCCAAACTACCCGGCGGCGGCTCGGTCCAACGCAGGTGCACAGTATAAGGGCTCAGATTCACCGCTACGTTTCCGGCGCTTCCAATCGGGCTTTGTGATTTGTCGCGTACCCACATCTCCTTCAACTCGTTGGCGATGTGGTAGTCGGTTATCGCTATCTTGATCGGTCGCCCGGCGGGCCCGCCGGCGCCGACGTAGAATTCGCCATAGCTGTGCAGCGGAAGGACCTTGGCCTCACCGGGCCGCAGTTCGGTGCGACCGTGGTAACTGCCGCGGTACCACTCGGCCATATCAACCGGCCGGTCGCCGAAATTGGTAAATTTGGCGAGCCACGAATTCCCACCGGTCCAGGTGCATTTTGCCTGGTTCTGCCAGCCGCGAGGCTCGTATGGGTTGTGGATCGGCACCTGGCACAAGAAGTCATCGGTGGCGCTGGGATCCGAACCTATGAGATTGGTGTCGTTGTACCGCGGGTACGGACTGTCATTAACCATCGTTACGAGCGTATCCCGCAGAAACGACAATCTTTGACAGCCTTTGGGAGCAAACCGCCAAGTGCGCAGCAGCGTCCCGTCCGAAACCGCGGTCTCTACGAGCTTAAACGCATAGGTGTAGGGAGGGAAGGCGCAGACCGTGTATTGCTCGGGTTCCGTGGGTCTAAAGCATTCCTGTTGATCCTGATTGCGGGTCAGTTGGCAATAGAATTGCGGGGGCCCGGCGGAGGGGAGCGTGAGACCCGAATCCGGCGAGCCCGGGCCGGGCGCCTCGATGCCGCCGACCGGCGGCGGCGGGTTCCCGGGGATGCCGGGATCGGTCAGATCGTTGCCGGGGTCGGGATACGGCCCTGAGGAGGCTATGGCCACCGTATTCGACGGCAGCCCGGCCGCTTCGCTGTGACCGGCCGCCACGGACAGTACATGCGCCACCAACCCGGCGGCCAAGAAAATCGCGAGTCGCGTCCCCCGTCGATGCGATAATGGCGCTGCGCTGTAGACAACCATCAAAGTGCTCCATCGCCTCAAGCAGCCAAAGCTCGGCCTTGGCCGCTTTTATGTTGTTATAAAACAACACGCGGCAGGCTGCCTGTCAAGGCGCCAACTCATTTTGACAGGAAGCGCGCCATTAGTCTTAAGATATTGGTCTATCCAATCCAGGGATATCAGTGGCCAGCCGTGGTCTGTGCTTGCCGACACTTCGCGAAGACGATTTAGGCAAAGTGGCGCACTGCCTAAAAATGCCGACAAACCGCCACGGCAAAACCTTCAGACGGCGGAGCGCAAAAATGCCGGATAAGATGACGCGGCAGGCGATCTTCGAAGCGGCGAGCGGATACGCGCATCGGCTCGGCGCCGCCACTCCCTCGGATGTCCACATCGGTCGGATATGCGTGGCACCGATATCGGGGTCATGGGCTTTCCGTTTAGCGGCGGAAACACGATCAAGCATGCAATATCAGGGGCCGGGCGCGACGCGCAACCGGTCGACCAGATACATGCGCCTGAACCGGCACCGACCGTTTGCGCAATCCTCAAGGTGTTTGGCAGGAGGGTGCGGCTCCGCGAACTCGCTCGCGACAGGCGACTTTGCTTCTGCGGTGTGGCCGGAAATCAGTGCACGCGTTCGTATTTCTGCAAGGCTCGCAATCCCGGCGGATGCGGCTGACCCGGGAACAACCCCGGCCACAGGGTCCAGCACACCTCGCCGACATAGAGATCGCCGTGTGAATCAGCCGCGAGGCCGTGCGGGCCGATAAACGAGGTCGGCGCGGTTCCGGCAAACGGGTCGCCGATCCGCGACAGTAATTTGCCCTCGTTGTCGACGATGCTGACGCGCGGCCCGAGATTGGCGTTGAGGCGATTGACCGACAGCTCGCCGATATAACAAACCGGGTTATGGCTGTACGGCATATAGAGCCCGCACGGCCGATGCAAATTGTTCCACTGGGTCTCGTATTTGCCGTTGCCGTCGAACACCTGGACGCGGTGATTTTCGCGGTCGGCGACATAGACCCAGCCATCGGCGTCGGTGCAGATGTTGTGGACGAGGTTGAACTGGCCGGGATCGCTGCCGGGCTCGCCCCATGACATCAAGAGTTTGCCGTCGGGCGAGTATTTGTGGACGCGGGCGTTGCCGTAACCGTCGGAAACGTAGATCTCACCCTTTGGCGACAGGGCGGTGTGGGTGCAGCGGTTGAACGGCTCGCCGGAGAGATAGGGCGCCGGCTTGCCGGGCATGCCGAGCTCGAGCAATACCTTGCCGTCCTCGATCCGGCATTTGCGCACAAAATGGCCGCCGTCATCGGTCAGGTAGATCGAATCGTCCGGCCCCACATGGACGCCGTGGGCGCGTGGATACTGGCCCTCGCCCCAGGAGCGCAGAAAATTGCCGTCGCGATCAAACACCATCATCGGGTGCTCGCCGCGCCCAAAGGCGTAAACATTGTCGTTTTTATCGACCCCGACCGCCGCCACTTCCTTGAACGACCAGCCATCGGGCAGTTTCGCCCAGTCCTCGATGATCCGATATTTGTAATCACCCTGGCCAACAATGGTTGCCATGCTGCGCTCTCCCTTCGATGTTTCTGCCCGCGCGGCGGCGAAATCCCGTTACCGCCACGTTAGCGAACCCATCCCGGCGATACAATCCGATCCGTAGCCGGTCGACGCCAGCCGAGTGTCCGGGCCGGCGCCGCCGACCCGGTGAGGGCGCCGACATCCGGCTTGCCGCCGAGGCGGACGACCGCCGGCTGCGCGCGGCGTCACTGCGCTGGCGGATCGGCATCAAGCCGGCTGACGATCAAGCAATCGCGCTTTTATGGATCGAAGCTTCGGGCAGCAGCCGTGACGAGATCCTGGGTGAACGCCGCAGGGCCGCCTGCGGTATCGGCCCCTTTGGCCCCGGGGGTGTCGACCGCGAGCCGCCACTGGGCCGCAACCCGCTCGGCGACGCCACCCCAGGATTGGACTGCCACGTGATCGCGTATTCTGTGCGTGTCCCAGTTGCGGGTCAACGCCGCGGCGATGCTGTCGGAGAGCGCCACCTCGTCCTCCGGATCAGCGACGAGGATCCCGGCGAATGGCGGGACCATCCGCTCGATATCGCCGACTTTGGTCGCGACCACCGGCCGGCCGCACGCCATGGCCTCGAGCACGACATTCGGGCAGCCCTCAAAATCGCTGGCGAGAACGAACACATCGGCAGCCCCGAGCCACAATGCGACGCGATCCGGCACCTGGGCTCCGACAAACAGCACCCGATCCGTCAAACCCAGCTGTTGGACCAGGGCGCGGAGCTGCGCGCTGTTGTCCTCTTCGGCGCCGCTGCCGCCGACGATTGCCAGACGGGCCCCTGGAATGATCGAATCCAGCCGCGACAGGCTGCGGATCACCCGCTGAAACCCCTTGCGCGGCGAGATATGGCCGACTGAAACCAGCAGCCGCTCGTCTTCAGGCAGGCCCAGACGGGCTCGCGCGGCAATGCGATCGAGCAGCTGGAAGCGATTGCTGTCGACGCCGTTCGCGATCGTCGCGACACGGTTTTCCGGGACGCCCCCTTGCCGCGCGCGCTCCGCAAGGTTGTGCGAGACGGCGATCACCCGCTCGGCGCGCCGCAGCGCCCAATCACAAAGCCGCCGTCCCACCGGCCGCCGAGACCACTGAACAATCGTGCCGCGCAATGTGATGCACACCGGGCGGCGGAACCAGCGGCCGAGCAAAACCGCCGCAAACCCGTCGGGATAGGCGAAATGCGCATCGATCAGATCGAAGTCGAAGCGCCGGCGCAGCCGCCCGATCTCGCCCACCGTCGAGAGGAAGAGACAAAACCCACGCACGGCGCCGAGCACCCGCGGAACATACCAGAAGCGCGGATGGCTGACCGCGAGGATCGGCGTCACATCGGGCGATCGCCCCTGATGACCAAGGCTGCGGTACCATGGAACGGGCGCTACGACTTCGATATCCGCCAACGCCGCCAGGTGGCGCGCGCGTTCGAGCACAAAGGTGCCGTGCAATGGCTGCCGCCGATTGGGAAATACCATCGTGAATACGACCACGCGCAGCCGGCGCGGGGGCGGCTTCAATGCCCTGGCCGGCGCGGGTTGACCGTCATTCCGTTCGCTCGCCACCATCGTCTGCGCCGCTTTCTTAGCCATTGGATCCTATCAAAACCAGTGAAGCGATGACCTGTCGAGCGCGATCCCGCGAAGACCGCCATGGTTAAACTTTTTTTATCACTCGATCGGGTATAACCGGTTGCGCTTTCAATTGACCAAAATCGGTCATCTTCGATAATAGAATTGTGGTGGACTGGTCGTGCGGCAATTTGACGTTCCTTGACATCATAATATTACCAAAAAATGCTTGCGCGATCGATTATCTCTTCGCGTCGTTCGGGACGCCGGGCGAGACACCGGCACCGGGCAATGGGGGCCTGATGCGAGCGGCAGCCATATGTGCGGGATAGCGGGTTTCCTCGACCTGAAACGTCGTTTTGGCCAGCGCGAGGCGGCCGAACTGGCGAGCAGGATGGCCGATCGCCTCACCCACCGGGGTCCGGATGCGAGCGGCAGCTGGGCCGATCCCGAGGCCGGGATCGCCCTCGGCTTTCGCCGGCTCGCGATCATCGATCTGAGTGCTGCCGGCGCCCAGCCGATGGTCTCGGCGAGCGGCCGCTCCGTGCTGGCGTATAATGGCGAGGTCTACAACCCCGACGATTTGCGACCCGAACTCGAGCGCCGGGGAATTCGCTGGCGCGGCCATTCCGACAGCGAGGTCATCCTCGAAGCGTTCGAGGCGTGGGGGGTGATCGCTGCGGCCAAACGCCTGATCGGCATGTTCGCGCTTGCCTGGTGGGACAGTCGGACGCGGACATTGTGGCTGCTGCGCGATCGGGTCGGCAAAAAGCCGCTCTATTATGGCCATTTTGACGGAACCATCCTGTTCGGTTCCGAGCTGAAGTCGCTGATGGCGCATCCCGGTTGCGAGCGAACGATCGACCGCGACGCACTTGCCGGCTATCTGCGATTTGGCTGCTACTCCTCGGCGCGCTCGGTACTGCAGGGAATACGCCAGCTGAGGCCCGGCACCGCGGTGTCGATCCCGGCCGATGGTCATCGTCTGGGCGAGCCGACCGAGCATGTCTATTGGGATGCCTATGAATACGCGGCGCAGCCGCCGGTGAAGGCGGATGGTCGGGAACTGACCGACGCGCTCGAAGACCTGCTGGCGGATGCGGTGCGCCGCCGCATGGTGGCCGACGTCCCGCTTGGCGCGTTTCTGTCGGGCGGCATCGACAGTTCGACGGTCGTTGCCCTGATGCAAAAGCAGAGCTCGCGACCGGTCAAGACCTTCTCGATCGGTTTCAACGAGCCGCGCTACAACGAGGCGCCCTATGCCAAGGCGGTGGCCGAGCACCTCGGCACCGATCACACCGAGCTTTATGTTCCTGCCGAGGCGGCACTCGAACTGATCCCGAAACTCCCCGAATGGTACGATGAACCCTTTGCCGACGCCTCGCAGATTCCGACCCTGCTGGTCGCCGAATTGGCGCGTCGCCAGGTAACAGTGGCCCTCTCTGGCGATGGCGGCGACGAACTGTTTCACGGGTATCCCTGGTACCAGTTTGGCGCGCGACTCGGGGCTGTCAACGGTACGCTGCCGCTTGGCGCCCGGCGCAGTCTGGCCGCGCTGATGACGGTACCGAGCCCCGCTGCCTGGGACGCGCTGGCGCGTCTGGCGCCGGAGGCGAGGCGACCCGAGCGGCTCGGCGACCGGGCCCACAAGCTTGCCGCCTGGATCAGTCTGCCAAGCCAGGATCTGCTGTTCCGCGAGATGCGCAGTCTGTGGTCGGAGCCGGAAGCGCTGGTGCCCGGCGCCGCCGAGCCGGTCGACCCGATCTGGACCGGTGCTGCGGCAAGTGCCGTCCCCGACTTCCTCGACCGGATGGCCGTCATCGATCTACTGACCTATTTGCCGGACGACATTCTGACCAAGGTCGACCGTGCGACGATGGCGGTGAGCCTGGAGGGCCGCTGCCCGATCCTCGACCATCGCGTCGTCGAATTCGCGCTGAGGCTGCCGCGTGAGCACAAACTCGTTGGCGGCAGGACAAAGATCATTTTGAAAGAGGTGTTGGCGCGCCATGTCCCGCGGCCGCTGTTCGAGCGTCCGAAACAGGGGTTTGAATCGCCGATCGCGGATTGGCTGCGCGGCCGTCTCAGGGACTGGGCGGAGGAGTTGCTTGATCCCGTGACAATGCGTGCCGAAGGCCTGTTCAATCCCGAGCCCATTCGTCAGAAGTGGCTGGAGCACCAGTCCGGTCATCGCAATTGGCAATGGTCGCTATGGAATGTGCTGATGTTCCAGGAGTGGAAACGCCGGTGGGGCTGACCGATCGTTGGCTCGCGGGTTTGCGGTCGAGCGGTTCACCGCATCGGGCGGCATTCGGGATGCCGGCAGGGACTGGCGGCCCATTATCGGCGGTCGTGGCCGAGGATTCGCAGCCAGCACCAGCGGCGGGTCTGCCCGTCAACGGCAAAGCCGCTTACTAAGGGGCCGTCATTGCGGATCCTCTACAGCCATCGCGTTCAGTCCCGGGACGGACAGGGTGTACACATCGATGAACTTGTGAACGCGTTGCGCCGCGCCGGTAACGAGGTATTGGTCGTCGGGCCTGGCGCTTATGAAAGAGCCGAGTTCGGCGGTGAAAGTGCGATAGTCATCGCCATTCGCCGGGTGCTGCCCAGTGCGTTTGTCGAGTTGGCGGAACTTTATTACAACATCCCCGCTTTCATACGGCTGTGGCGCGCCTATCAAGGCTTCGCTCCCGATGCGATATACGAGCGCTATAACCTCTATTACCTGGCCGGAGTATTACTCGGCCGGTGGAAGCGGGTTCCTCTCTATCTCGAAGTCAATTCTCCGCTCGCCGAGGAGCGAGGCCGCTTTGGCAACCTCAAGCTCCGCCGATTGGCAAAAGCGCTGGAAGGTTGGGTTTGGCGTTCTGCCGATAGAATTTTTGTCGTGACCGAGGTGCTGAAGCGCATCGTGGCCGCGGCCGGGGTCGACAGCGCGCGTATAGCCGTTGTGCCCAATGGCGTAGACCCTGAGGCGTTTCCGTGTAAGGCATATCGATCACGGCCGGGAGCGCCGATAACGATCGGCTTTATCGGTTTTGTTCGGGATTGGCATGGCCTTGATGCGGTGATTACCGGGCTCGCCCAACCCCGCAATCCGCCGATCCGTCTGGTTGTCGCCGGCGACGGGCCGGCGCGGCCGGCGCTCGAACAACAGGCGCAAACGCTGGGTGTCGAGAACCTCGTTCAATTTATCGGCGTGCAGCAACGCCGCGACATCCCCGGCCTGATCTGCAGCTTTGACATCGCCTTGCAGCCGCGCGCGGTGGCCTACGCATCGCCGCTCAAACTGTTCGAATACATGGCTGCCGGTCGTGCCATCGTGGCTCCCGACCAGCCGAACATTCGTGAGATCCTCAGCGACCGTGAGAACGCGATCCTGTTTGATCCCGAAGAGCCCGCGGCGATGTGGCAGGCGATCCGACGACTTGCCGGTGATCCCGGGTTGCGCGAACGCCTGGGGCGGGCCGCCCAACTTGCGCTGCAGGCGCGCGACTATACGTGGCGCGCTAATGCTTTAAGGGTCACTGAGGCGGTCGCGAGAGACCTCTCAGGAGGTTCAGTTTCCGCGAGCGCCGAGCCCGCTCCTCATCGTCCCGGATGACACGCAACAAAATAATGACAAACAAGACTGTGAGTATCAGGAGCAGGACGGCTTGAAATTGGTCGACCATTTTTATCTCTTTGGGCGCGGCATCAATCTGACCGCGGAGGTGTCACAAACACGGTTTGATCCAGGTTTTGCGGCAGTATATCCGAGGTCGGCGTTTGGTTGCGCACAAAAAACGCCGCACCGGTCATCATGCCGGGCAATAGAGTGCGGCGGATGGGCAGCTCGAGGTCAGCCCGCCTGCATCCTGTTCGCCGAGCAAGCCGTCCATCGTGGGATCGCGCGACCCGGCATTTTGCAAACTGTCGAGTTCGTGCCGCGTGGAGGCAAACCGGATTGGAGTTCGACGTTTTCGTTCACAATCCGCTAAAGACCGATGCCGCCGGTTGTCCTCCACGTATTTCCGAGCTTCGCCGTTGGCGGCCAGCAAACGCGGTTTGCGATCATTGCAAACCAGTTCGGCAAAGCTTTTAGCCACCGGCTTATCAGCCTAGACGGACAGGATGCCGCCACAGCGCTTCTTGATCGCGGTCTTGATTACGCTTTCCCAGCAGCTCCCGCCTTCAGCGCCAATCCGATCGAGCGGTGGCGTGCGATCGTCACCGCGGAGGCGTGGGTCGGCGCCGATGCCCTCGTCACCTACAATTGGGGGGCGATCGAGTGGGCAATCGTCAATCGCATCCGCTTCCATCGGCCGCATGTGCATCTCGAAGACGGTTTTGGGCCGGATGAGGCCGACCATCAGAAGCTGCGTCGCGTGATGACGCGGCGCCTGACCCTGCGGCACTCCACCGTCGTGGTTCCGTCCCACAATCTGGCGAGGATTGCCCGCACCCGCTGGCGCCTCGCGCCGCGGCGCGTGGCCTATATCCCGAACGGGATCGATCCGCTGCGGTTTGACGGCATTGCCACCAGTGGCGCCCCGTTCTTCGAACGGCATGCCGGAGAATGCGTGATCGGCTCTTTCTCCCCGCTTCGCCGCGAAAAGAATCTCGGGCGATTGCTCGATGCCTTTGCCGCGGTCGTCATCAATACATCGCTTCCGGTCAAGCTGGTCATCTGCGGCGACGGCCCCGAGCGTCAGGCCTTAGGCGAACTGGCAATGCGGCTGGGCGTGGCCGATCGGACGATCTTTACCGGCCATGTCTCAAAGCCGGAGGCGGTGATGGGCGCCTTTGACATCTTTGCCATCACCTCGGATACCGAACAGATGCCCTACGCGGTCGTCGAGGCGATGGCGGCGCGGTTGCCGGTCGTGGCAACCGCGGTTGGTGACATCGCAATCATGGTTGACGAAGCAAACCGTCCCTTCATTGTCGCCCGCGACGATCGGCACCGCTTGATTGCAGCACTTGCGCAACTCTGCCGCGATCAGGCGCTGCGGCGCCGGCTGGGGCAGGCCAACCGCGATCGGGCAGAGAAGAATTTTTGCGTCGCCCCGATGGCTGACGCTTTTTATCAGATCCTGGTCAGCGCAATCGCCGCGGGCGCGAATTCCGAGGCCAGATCGCGACGGAGCCGCGGACCGCCCGGCGGATAGCTCCGCTGATCGAGCCGGTGCGCTCGGGCATTCCGGCGCATCCGGTCGGGTTGTTCGCGACCGTCGCGATCACGGCTCGCAGCGGTCTCTCACCCTCAGAATCGAGAGCAGCATTCACGCAAGAAATGGAAACTCTGTTTCCATTTCTTGCGACCCGGCTCTGGCCGGCTGGCCACAAAAGACCAGGCACGTAATCGACCGCTCGTATCGTACCGGCCCGCCGGCAAGACCCGCCTTGATCTTTGTGGCTAAGATTGTTGCTCGCCGAGCGTCAGCCCCGCCGGACGGCGGGTGCCATAGCGAATTGGCCGACCAGTTCGGGGAAAACCGAGGTCTTTGTCAGAAAATTCTCGAGAGCGCGCCGGGAATTTGTTGCTCCGTCTCGCTCGGAATGGCTGATGACGACAACCACGGGCGGGAACGGCGAGCGGCGGATCGTGTTGAGGGCTTGATCGACGCGGGCCGCGATCCCCGCCCCGGCCGGATGGTCATCGAGCCATAGCGCGGTTGCGACGCTGACAAAGCGGCCATCCTTTTGCGATTCGGTCAGCCGCCATACCGGCGCATCGTGCCCGCTGCCGCCGCGGACATCCGTCTGCACAATAATATCCGCATCGGGCGGGGTCTGCGCTGCGATCAGCGACAAAAACAGCGTGCGCGCCGATATCCGCGGCGGGTAGCGGTGCAGGGTCACAGTGAAGAGATCGCCGTCGCACTGGTAGGCGATGGCCTGAGAGACGGTTATATCGGCTCTGATCTCGGCCGTCGGAACCGATCCCGCCGCCGGGACCGGGGCTATTACACATCCCGATAGTGCCGGGGCCCCGATCGGCGCCGCCAGCGCCGCCGTGGCATCCGTCCCGAGCTGATCCATATAATTCGCCGCCACTCGCGGCGCGGTGGTCAGCAACAGCATTAATGCAAGCGCAACGACCGAAGCCCCAAGGGTGCGATGCTGGTTTTGCGGTTTCGCATGGACCGGCGCGCGCCGCTCCTGCCGGAAGGTCAGTCCGATTGCGACCAGCACCGCTCCGATGATCACGTAGAAAAGCCATCCCCACAACACGTGATCGGTTTCGATCGCCTGGTTGTTGCTGATGAAATGGGCGATCACGATGATACCCAGCACCCGCAGGTCGTTCCCGATGACCGCAACCGCGAACGATACCGCGATGAACAAGGCGCGCCGCAATGGACTGGTGTAGATCAGACAGGCGTAAAGGACAGAGAACGCCATCAGCGCGATCAGAAATCTCAATCCGGAGCAGGCCTGATGGATCAGATAGCTGCCTTCCGGGATTTGAATCGTCGTGCCATCGGCAAAGTTCGGGATCCCGAGGAGATCGAGCCCCGCGGTCGTGAAATGAACCGCCAGCCGCTGCAGCGGCGGGACCAGAAAATCGCCGAACGGCACCAGAAAGAACAGATAGAGCAGCGGCGCGGAAAGCGCGCGCCACATCGACAAGCCGCAAATCGACGCGACCATGATCTGGAACAAGCTCATCGCCAGCAATTGTCGTGCTTCCATGATCCCGAGCCGGTCGGCCGCGAACCATGCCGCGGCGACGGGTATCGCGAGCAGGGCCAGCGCCGGCGTCGGCCGCAACGGCGTCGCCATCGCCCGGTCGCGTCGATCCCAGGCGAGATAGGCCGCGACCGGAAGCACCAGATAGCAGTGGCTGAAGGCGTCCGAGTCGTTCCACACCCGGAGTGCGGCAGCGATCTCGGCGCGGAAGGTGATCGCCAACGCGCACACCCCGACTGCGATGGCTGCGGCGGCGACCACCCATTCGCGGGCCGGCGAGGCGAGCCCCGATACCGTCGGGACCGGCGGCGAAGTCGTGTTTAGCATGACGCAGCGAGCCCGGTTATCGGCGCATGCCGGATCCGCCGCCCGTCGGCGGTGGCAGTGGGCGGTGGCAGCCGGCACGTTGGCACGGGGTTGGGGGGCCAATCGCGGCTATCCCGCTCGGCACTGCCGCCGGCCCATCGAGGCGCCGCGTGACGATCCGCAGGACCACGTCTGATCATCAATCGTTCTCTTTCAGGAACAAAGTGCAGCTTCCGCAGGAACAAAGTGCAGCTTCCGGAACTAAAAACGCAGCGTCGACAACGGGCGCCGCTCCCAAAGCAATTGAAGCATCTGGCAGGAGCCGGCGTGTTGTTGACGACAAAAGGTTCAAAAGGCGATTACAGGTCTAGACGAGTGCTTCCGACAGAATGAATAACGATCGAACGAACATCTGATTATGGCAGGAACAGCACGATCAAGCAAGCTTAACTTGAATAGTGGGCTCGCCACGGGACCTATTAACTACGCTCGCTCAATCGCACCGCCCGCTCACCGGCCAGATCACAGATTCTACAGTTTTGTCGTGATCCGCCGCGGCGTCACCGGCCCGCGGGCCGAGCAGGTTCCCGAAATCCGCTGGCTCGCGCCAATCAGCCTGCGCCCTGTCGGTCACCCGCGCGCGTCGCGCCAATAGCGAATTCTGCCCCAAATGCGGGCGCGCCCGATCAAATAAGGCAGGGCAAAATTTGGCCCAAATGGGATGCGATCCTCGGATAACTTGCACCAGAATTGACAGCCTTTGTCATTGGAATTATACGCAATGTCATCGAAAGAAACTATCTGCCAGCACCTTTCGTAGGTATGAACTGGACAAAACCATAGTGGTCGTCTGTCAGCGTTAGCGCGGCCTTCCTCCTCGGGGTTGCTACAAATCAGTCACTGGCGCGATGCGTTCGGTTCGAGTTCCCCCGACGTCCGCAACGTCATAATTTCGACCGCGCGAACGCCGAGGCAGGATCGGCGGGGCGCCAGTTTGTGCGACACCAGCTTATGAAGTGGCGGCGGGCTTGCCGCCCGATACGAGAGAGAGCTTAGCAATGGTGAGCGCGCTGGTCATTACGGCCCACCCGCCGCAGTTGGAGGGGATCGAACTTTCCGGCACCGCATTGCGCTTTCGCAGGTTCGCCGAAGCGATCTGCGAGATCGTGGAAAAGGTAGATTTTTTACATTTTGTCGGGGATCGGTTCATTGCAGCCAATCCGGACATCGAGGCGGTCAGCGCTCGGCAATCCGCCCTTTTTGGCCGCCCTGTCGTGACGCATCTCGTCGGTTGCCAATGGTCCCGGCAAACGACCTTTGTAAACCATTACCTGTCAGGCATAGCGTCGGTCTACGAACAGGATGAATTCTACTGGCTTTGCGGATCCGGGCCGGTCGATCGTGTCGGCGCCTTGTTGAAACAGGCGCCGGATATTGTTTTTGTTCATCGGCTACCGGCAATGCTCCCAATCCTCCGATCCGGACGCCGGCCAACCCGGATGTTTTTCGATCTTGATGATATCGAACATCGCAAACGGGTCCAGGAATCGCTGCAGCCGCCGGTCCGGCCGGGCAAGCTCGGGCAGCTTTGTCAAATTCCCGCATTGGCAGCAGCGGAGCGCAGCGGCGCAGCCCTGTCGCGCATGACCTTTGTCTGCTCGGAGATCGATCGAAGGCGTCTGCGGCGGCTGGGTTTTCCGCGAGTGGCGATTGTGCCCAACACGCTCCCGATACCACCCGATTTCCCGGAGTTACCGACCGCCCCAACAATATTGTTTCTTGGCACATGTTGGTACCAACCAAACTTCCGCGCAGCCGAAAGACTGGTGCGGCGCATCTTCCCGCGGGTGCGCGCTGCCGTGCCCGAAGCGCGACTACTCATCGCCGGACCAAACAGTCTCAACCTTCCATCGCGAAGGGATCTGCCCGAGGGCGTGGAGTATCTGGGATATGTAGACGATTTAACGGGCCTTTATGCGTCGACGCGGTTGGTCTGCTGCCCGATAACCGGCGGCAGCGGTACACGCACCAAGCTGATCGAAGCAGCGAGTTATGCGCGTCCGATGGTGGCGACGAGAT
>DATJLK010000006.1:0-4719 GCA_035509615.1 Allostellaceae bacterium
CTGGTCAAAGGTGATCTGGAGGGGATCGTGCGCGCCCGCCGATTGTCGCGCGCCGTCATGCGCAACATCCGTCAGAACCTGTTCTTTGCCTTCATCTTCAACGCGTCGGCGATACCGATTGCCGCCGGTATTCTCTACCCGGGTTTCGGCATTTTGCTGAACCCGATGATCGCCAGCGCGGCAATGAGCATCAGCTCGGTTCTGGTCATCGCCAACGCGCTGCGGTTGCGCTCGGTGCACCTGTAAAAAAAAAGCGGAACGGCTGACCGTTCCGCCTTTTTTGCGATCCCCTCGGCAATCATCCCCGCAACGGCGGGAACCAGAGACGCACCTCGATGACGCCCGCCGCCCCGGTTTCGCAGGGCGACAGGCGGTTTTCGCGGTCGGTTCCCTAAGCGGCGTGGAGCAGTTCCAGCGCCTCTTCGTAGATGCTCATGTTCTTGCCAAACGAGATCGCGGCAGCCTGGACACCGCTGACCAGATGCATCCAACGCCAGGGCTCGCGCGTCGCATAGAACTCTTCGACGATCGCCTGGTGGTGCTTGAAGGCATGCATCTCGGTGAAGTTGTCGTGGCACACGATCTCGGCCAGCCGCGCGATCAGCGCCTGCGCGTCGTAGCCGCTATTCACATATTGCTGTGCCAGGTTGACCGTGGCTCTGACCTCCGGCACCGCCCGCATCAGCCCGAGATTGCTGACCTTGGACCAGTCGGTCGGCGGCTGGTTGTAGATGCTATGCGTGATCGCATCCAGCAACTGCTCCTGCGTGCGGTGCGGCAGAGCGGCAACGGCGGTCCAATCCGGTTGCGGGTAGGGCTGCATCCGGCCCGCCGTCGACCGGATCTCCGGACCCGATTGCCAAGTCATCAGCAGCAACAGCTTGTTGCGCAGGCTGATGCCGTCGAATTTCAGCAGATAGCGGCGCAGATTGGCGCTGGTGTGCAGATGCACGTCCATCGGATTGCCGCCAAGCGAGCGCAGGAACAGACCGGCCGCGCCAATCGACAGGGCTTCGCCGGCACCTTCGAGGGAAAGTCCTTCCCCCAGCGCCTTGGCCATCAGCACCGGAATGTCGGCGAACACGTCGACCTTGCCGATGGCTTCGCCAAGTTCGCCGATCGTCGCGGTTTCGTCCTCGCCGCTCTCCTGGCGAGTGACCCGGTTCATCAGATCGTGCTGCTCGATCAGCATGTCGACTTCAGGGGTCTGCGGCGGCATCGGATAGCGCGATACGTAGCGCACCGCCGGCCGCATCAAAACCGAAAAGTATTTCGGATCGATCGCCTTGTTTTCCAGCGCGCGCCAAGTGAAGGCTGGGAAAGCAAAGTAGTGATCATCGATGACATTTTTTGGGATCGCGATCGTCATCAACAGATCAAAGACTTCCATCCGCGGGGCGTTATCCCACAGCCACAGGAACAGGTGATCAGCCTTGTTGTATTCGCCACGGTTGATGGCGGCAAGGTAGGCCGCTTTGGTGGCCTCGACTCCGCCGGCATTCTCCGGCGCGAACTCCAGCAGGGTATAGGGCCCCATCGCCGGGTGATGGATGTGCTTGTTGGACAGCGCCACATGCTGCATGACCGGGAGAAAGCGATTTTCGCCCTCCAGACGCTCGACCAGCTTCGCTATTGCATGCAGGCCGACGAGCGGGTGCAGCGGACCGCCGTGATGGCCCGGCGGCAGGTCGGTGGACCGGATCACCGCCAAGGCCGATGCGGTCAGCATCGTCTGGGTTGGAACGCCGCCACGCAATTTCTCCAGGGTCCGGTCGAGAATCTCCTCGGGCGGCGTCTCCTCGATGAACTGGACCAGCGGTTCGATATCGTCGGAATATTGCACGCGTTGCGGTGCAGCCATGTGGGTTCTCCTGCTCGTGGTTGCTGCTCAGTCTGCTCTGTCACTCTCTCGGTGAGGCAGCACCTCCCTGGTTCCCGTTCTGATCATCGCCGCAGAAAGGCCGTCGGACCTGTTTCGGCCGCGCCGAGGCGATTGGGGATCGAGTAGTGCGCTCATTAGATGCCCAGCATATTGGTTGCAGGCGCCGGGTCAATCTGCATATCTGCAAGGTCAAGCAGACAAAATCACACACCTCGCCCCGACTCTCGTGGAAAATTCCCGGTTTGTCGACGGCGCGGCGCGCGCCTGCGGGCTCGTGCCGGCGCGGTTTTGATCAAATCGGCGCGATCAGCCCGAGCCGTGGGCGGTTGCCCGCAATCGCGGTCGCGTCCTGAGCGGCGACGCCGATCGCCCGTGGATTAGGGCAACGTCTCGGACCGGGTGTAGCGGCGCCAGGCGCTCATCTGGACCTTCGAGGTATGGCAATGGACGACGACCGGCCGGGTCTTGACAGCAAAGGCGCGCGCGATGCCGTCGGCGATCTCGTCCTCGCGTTCGATCGTGATCCCCTCGGCGCCAAACGAGCGCGCCCATTGCGCAAAATCAGGGTTGGTCAACCGCACTCCGTCCATCAGCGGCCGCTCGGGATAGCGGACGTAGGCGTGCATGCCGATCGTGCCGTACATGCCGTTATCGGAAATGATCAGGATTGGCGCTGCGCCATACTGGACGGCGGTGGCGATTTCGTTGCCCATCATCAAGGCGCCGCCATCGCCGACAAAAGCGATGACCTGCGTGTTCGGCCGGCGCAGGGCGGCGGCGACCGCCATCGGCATGCCAGAGCCCATGGCGCCCACGACCGAGGCGAGAAACACCTGAGATTGCCGGAACCCGATATAGCGATGCACAAAGCTGGCAAAATTGCCGGCATCGGTGGTGACCGTGGCATCGGCGGCGAGGTGTTTGTCAACCTCGCAGACAATGGCGGCGAAATTGATCCCGTCGGAGGTCGGCTCCCATTCCTTGGCGAGCAGCCGGCGATGGATCGCGTTGAGCCGGCTGACCCAGCCGCGGCGCTTTTCGGCGTCGCCCGGGGCACCGCGGCGCAACAATGCCCGGATCACCTCGTAGGGGCTGCACGGCAGGCCGAGATCCGGGCGCCACACGCGACCGACCTCGTTGGGGTCGGGCCAGACATGGACAAATGGCAGTTGCGGTTTGGGGGCGGTCGGAAAGGTGTAGGATTGACTGACCGAATCGGTCATGCGTTCGCCTAACGCTACCATCAGATCGGCGCGCTTCATTTCACCCAACAGATCGGGCGGCACCCGGATCCCCATATAGCCGCCATAGTTCGGGTGGTTTGCGTCGAACAATTGCGGCCGGCGATGGGTCGGGTTGATCGGCAATACCCATTGCTCGGCAAAGCGGTTGAGGTCGGCAAAGACGCCGTTGTCATGCACCGCCTCGGCGAGGAGCGCGCCGCCGACCACGATCAACGGCCGCTCGGCGGCTTCGAGCATCACCGCCAGCCGGTCGAGATCGTTGGGCCGGGGGGCCGCGACGACGCGCGGGCGCGCCGGGTCAAGGGCGGCATCGGTCTCGGCATCGAACAGATCTTCCGGCAGGATCACCGCGACCGGACCGGGGGTCCCGCTTTCCGCGAGGTGAAAGGCGCGGGCGATCGCTTCGGAAGCCTGTTCGGGCTCGCCGACCTCGATGACCTCTTTGGTCACATCCGACAGCAGGCGTGAATAATTCTGCTCCTGCAAGGCGAGCCGGCCGAAATCCTTGCGTTCGACCTGCCCGACCAGCATCACCAGCGGGGTTGCGTCGTGATAGGCTGAATGCAGCGCTACCATCGCATTCGACAGCCCCGGCCCGCGTGACACCATCGCCACCCCGGCGCGGTCGCGCAGCCGGCCATCGGCCATCGCCATGTAACCGGCGCCGCCCTCGTGACGGCAGACAATCACCCGGATCGAGTTTTTTTCGATCAGCGCGCTGGTCAGCCCGACATAGCTTTCGCCGGGAACGCAATAGACCTGGTCGACATCATGGGCTTCGAGGCTCTCCGCCAAGAGGCGGGCGACGGTCTGGGGCATCGGCGCGGCTTTCCCTGTGCGGAACGGATGCAGACGCATACCGAAAACCGTGCCGTCCCGAAAGGGGTGAGACAAAAATGATGCGCTTGCTGAAGACGCGCCAGCGTCATCCGGCTATCATGGCGTAAGCCAAAGGAGGGAGAAATGCCGGGTCAGGAAATCTTCGAGGCCGATTTTATCGTGATCGGTGCCGGGTCGGCGGGGTGTGCGATCGCCGCCCGGCTCAGCGAAGACCCGGCAACGCGAGTCCTGCTGCTCGAAGCCGGTGGCGAGGACAAGAACCGCTGGATCCACATCCCGCTCGGTTTTGGCAAGACTTTTGCCGACCCGTCGGTCAATTGGTGCTACGAGACCGAGCCCGATGCCGGCGCCGCCGATCGCAAGATATTCTGGCCGCGCGGCAAGGTGCTGGGGGGCTCTTCATCGATCAACGGCATGGTTTATATCCGTGGCCAGGCCGAGGATTTCGATCACTGGCGCCAACTCGGCAATACCGGTTGGTCGTTCGATGATGTCCTGCCGTATTTCAAGCGTGCCGAGCATCAGACGCGCGGTGGTGACGATTTCCACGGCACCGGTGGGCCGCTCTGCGTTTCCGACGTGCCGGACCACCACCCGATTTGCGAAGCGTTTATCGCCGCCGCGATGTCGCTCGGTTTTCCGCGCAACGACGACTTCAACGGGGCCGCGCAGGACGGTGTCGGCTATCACCAGACGACGACGCGCGGCGGCAAGCGCTGCTCGACCGCGGTCGGCTATCTGCGGCCGGCGATG
>DATJLK010000007.1:0-39765 GCA_035509615.1 Allostellaceae bacterium
AGGCCAGCGACAGCCGCCGCCATCCGTCCGTCGGGATGCGGGCGAATGCGGCATCAATGATTTGATCTGCCTCGCTCACCGAAACTGCCGCTTGCTCGCGATCCGGTGTCGAGGCGCCGCCTCTTCGCCGGCTTCTGGCCACGACTCAGCGCGCCAGTTCGCGCGAGCGCGCGGCGGCAGCGTCAACCGCTCGGGTGATCAGCGGTATAAGCCCGTCACCGGCCATCAGCACGTCGAGCGCGGCGCGCGTCGTACCGCCCGGGCTGGTCACGTTCTCGCGCAGTTGCGCCGGGCTTTCGCTCGACACCCGAGCCAGTTCGCCGGAACCGGCCACGGTACTGCGGGCGAGCTGCAAGGCGAGGTCGGATGGCAGACCCAGTCTCTGCGCCGCCTGCGTCAGCGCTTCGATCAGCAGAAAGACATAGGCCGGGCCGCTGCCGGAAACCGCGGTGACCGCATCGAGCATTGCCTCGTCTTCGACCCAGGCGCTCTCGCCTACCGCCGCAAGCAGCTGATCGCACAGGCTGCGCTGTTCGCGCGACACCCGTCCGTTGGCGCAGGCCACGGTGATGCCCCGGCCGATTGCCGCCGGCGTATTGGGCATTGTCCGGACCACCGGTGCCGGGCCGAGACGGTCGACGATGCCGGCAATGGTCTTGCCCGCGACAATTGATATGAACACCGTCCGCGGCTGCGACCAGCGGCGATAGCCGATCAGAACGTCATCGATGATCTGAGGCTTGACCGCGAAAATAACGGCGAGCGGCGCCACGCCATCGGGCAGTTCGTCCGCAGAGCGATGCCAGGACAGGTTGGGCATGCCGGCAAATCCGGAGGGCGGTCCGTCGGGTTCGACCACAAGGATGTGCGAGGCAACGGCGCCGGCGAGCCAGCCGCGCAGCAATGCCGACCCCATCCTGCCACAACCGACCAGGATCAGCGTCCGGGCCGTCGCAGCGACTTCCGCGGGCATTGCCGGGGCCTCGGCTCAGGCTTCCCCAACCGGGTCGATCATCGCCGCGGCGATCGCTTCGAGCGGCCGCTTGCCGCCCCAAAGAACCAGTTGAAACGCCGGATAAAAGCGCTCGCATTCCGATAACGCGATATCGACGAGGTCCTCGACCTGTTCCACACTGCCGGCGCCGATGCCGCGCAGCAATGCGGCATGGCGAAACGCCGGCGAGTTGTCGTCGCTCGACAAATCGAAATGGCCGAGCCACAGCTTTTCGTTTGCCAGCGCCAGCAACTCGTAGACGGCCGCGCGCCGGCCTTTGGCTACCTTCATGTCAAAGCTGCAGGAGAAGTGCATCGCGCACAATTCCTCCTGCCAGACAAAGTACAGGCGATAGTCGCACCATCGCCCGGAAATCTCGACCACCAATTCCTCTTCACTGGCGCGGTCGTGAGCCCAATCATTGGCGTTGACGATCTCCTCGACGAGATCGATCGGATTGCCGAAAAAGGCGGTTGCTTCGGAGGTGGCAACGGAGGTCATTGAACGCTCCTTCACGCGGCGCGATAGTAATTCTGCGGTTCTTTAGCTAAAATCAGATGAATCGGCGAGCGGCGGCTGCGGCAACGTTCCGGTGGACCGCAGGCCGGCGACGAGAACCTCCAATTCGTTGACCCGCTTGGCCAGATCTTCCTGTTCGGCACGGGCTTTTGCCGCCATCGCCTTGACCGCCTCGAATTCGTCGCGCGTCACCAGGTCCAACCCCGCGAGCACCCGTTCAAGCTGCTCTCGCAGCCGTCCTTCCACTTCGCTCCTGACCCCGGACAATGTCCCCACCGCACCCGCGGCAACCCGGGCGAGATCGTCGAAAAACCGGCTCTGGCTCTGCATCGCCATTTCTCTCCGCTCCACAATATGGGGTGCGCTAGCACAGAGCGCATAGGTAAGGAAAGGGCTTCGCTTGCGCCAGCCACCGGCTTGGGCAGCCGCCGAGGCAACCTCGGCAACCCGGAGCGGTGGTCGGCCGGCGATACGCTGGCTGATGATATGACCGAAAGGGTCGAACCCCGGCCCTGCGCAGCTGGTTGATCAGTCTTCGCTCGAGGCTGCGAGGATAAGGCTGAGCTGACTGAGCGGCCGTCCGGTCTCATCCGCCCAGGCGTTAAAGCAGGCCTGGACGGTCTCGTGATCCCTGCGGTTTTTGGGAGGTGCTGCGACAGCACCCCAATGCTGCAGGGCGGCTCGCACCGACGGTGTCAGGATAAAGGTGTCCTTGCCGACCATGCGCAAAAAGGTCGGGCCGGAATTGCCGCCCATCTGACTAAAGCGTTTGGCCAGCGCGTCCCACAGCCCAACGATGTCAGTCGCCGGCCAAGCCGCCAGCCAGGCGCCGAAACTGCCATGCTCATCGGCAATCGCGATCATCGCGGCGGCGTTGTCGCGCACCGATTTGAGCTTGCCCCAATGGCGGATCAGTCGGCGGTCGGCGAGCAGCGCCTCGAGCGCCTCGTCCGGCATCGCCCGCACGCGGTGTGGCTCGAATTTGCAAAACACCTCCTCGAAGGCGGGCCATTTGGCGTCGACGAGGCTGTGCTTGAGGCCGGCGCGAAAAATTCGCAACGACATCTGCGACAGATAGCGGTCGTCGCCGACGATTCGAAGCTCTGCCGGACAGCGCGGCTCGGGCAGGCGGTCATCGAGAGCCGCGGCGCCGACGCGCGCGCGGGCCGCGTCCAGGATTGGAGCAAACGCCGGCGCGGTCATCGCCGCCCCACCAATCGGGCTGTCATCGGCCGATCTCCCGGTTGATGTCGATGCTGTTGATCGGGAATTTTATTTCATCCTCCGCCAAGCGCCGGCAGGCCGGCTGCTTTCGGGATTAGCGCCCAGCCTCCGCGCCGGCGTCAATGCGGAATGTTCCGCTCGCAGCGAGCAGAGACCGAGCCCGGCAGCATCCGGGTTGACGACCGGCGGGCCGACCGGCACGCTGTCGCTGCGCAGCATGCGGCGGGGAGCCTGGCGATGAAGCTGATGTGGTTTCACCTGATGCCCTATACCGAGTTGCCGGACGACTTCCGCGAGAAGAACCCGTCGGTGTGGGTCGACATCCATTCCTCGCTGTTCGACCCGCGGCGGGCGCATCACATGTACAACGATTTTATGGATGAGCTCGAATTCGCCGCCGAATGCGGCTTTGACGCGGTCTGCGTCAACGAGCACCATTCGAACGGCTACGGCCTGATGCCATCGCCCAATCTGATCGCCTCGGCGCTCTCACGCCGCACCAGCAACGCGGCGTTGTGCGTGATGGGGAACTCGCTCGCTCTTTACAATCCGCCCACACGGGTGGCCGAAGAGTTCGCGATGATCGACGTGATTTCGGGCGGGCGGCTGATCGCCGGCTTCCCGGTCGGCACGCCGATGGACACCTGCTTTGCCTATGGCCAGAACCCGAGCCAGCTCCGCGAGCGCTATTACGAAGCCCATGATTTGGTGCTGCGCGCCTGGACCGAACAGGACACGTTCGCGTTCAACGGCCGGTTCAACCAGCAGCGCTATGTCAACATCTGGCCGCGGCCGGTGCAGCAGCCGCATCCGCCGATCTGGATCCCGGGCGGCGGCTCGGTCGAGACCTGGCAGTGGTGCGCGCAGATGGACCATGTCTACTGCTATCTGTCGTATTACGGCTATAAGGCTGGGCAATCGACGATGCAGGGCTTTTGGGACGAGATGGCGCGGCTCGGCAAGGACCGGAACCCGTACCGGGCCGGGTTTCTGCAGTTCGTCGGCGTTGCCGAAACCCACGACGAAGCTTATCGGCTCTATAAGGAGCCGGCCGAATACTTCTATGGTCGTTGCCTGCACATCGATCCGCGCTTTGCCGGGCCGCCCGGTTACACGACCGAGGCGACCCAACGCCGTGGCGCACAGAGCCAGGTGGCGCAGGCGGCGCAGCTGTCGCGCTACGAGTCGAAATTCCAGCTGCTGGCGCGCGAGATGGATGCGATCGTCGAAAAGGGTTATGTGATCATCGGCTCGCCCGATCAGGTTGCCGCCCAGCTAAAGGAAGTGGCGACCAATCTTAATGTCGGCCATCTGATGCTGCTGCTGCAGTTCGGCAACATGGGCAAGGATCTGGCCAAGTACAACACGCAGCTCTTCGCGGAACGGGTGATGCCGCAACTCGGTGACGTCTTTGCCGGGTGGGAAGACCGCTGGTGGCCGCAGCCGATGACCGGTGTCGCCCGGGCACCATTGTCGCGCTTCCAGCCGGCAGCGATCGCGGCCGAGTAGCATTGCGCGACTGTCCCGGGCCGAGATCTGCCTGCTGATTTATGGCTGAGCGAACCGCCGCGCCGCAGTCAAACGGAGACCAAAGCTCGGCGGACAGTCGAACTTTGACAGGAACAGGACAATGCCATCGCTGTTCAACGCCCGCGACGCGGCCAATTACGAGCGGCTGATGGGCCGCTGGAGCCGGCGCCTCGCACCCTTGTTCATCGAGCATGCCGGCATCGCCGATGGCGAGAACATCGTGGAGGTCGGCTGCGGCACCGGCAGCCTGACCTTTACCCTGCCCCGAGCGGCAGACATCGCGAGCCTGACAGCGATCGATCATTCCCCGATCTATCTCGCCGCCGCGCAGGCAAAAAATCAGGATCCGCGCATTCATCTCGAGCACGGCGACGGCAGCGCCTTGCGCTTTGCCGATGCGAGCTTTGATCGCGCGGTATCGATGCTGGTGCTGCCTTCGGTATTGCCGCGGCCCGATCAGGCGGTCGCCGAGATGCGGCGGGTGACGCGGCCGGGTGGGGTTGTCTGCGCGGCATTCTGGGATTCGCCGGGTGGTGCAGTCGCCAGTCGCATGTTCTGGGATACCGCCGCAGCACTCGACGAAGCCGCCGCCGCGGCACGCGACCGCACGATGGGCCGCCCGATCTACGCACCCGACGCATTGCCGCGGATCTGGGCCGAGGCGGGCCTGGTCGATATCGATCTGCGCTCGCTGACGATCCGCATGGATTTTACCAATTTCGACGATTACTGGAGCCCTTACGCCAGCGGCGAGGGCATGCTCGGCGATTATGTCGCGAGCCTCGATGTCGCCCGCCGCGACCGCCTCGAACAATATCTGCGTTTGGCCTATCTGTGCGGGCGGCCCGATGGCGAGCGTTCGTTTGTTGCGGTCGCGCTCTCGTGCCGCGGGGTCGTGCCGCGCGGCTGATGGTTCCGCCGGTGGTAGCCAGGCGGAGGCAAGCATGCCATCGCCGCCAGCAGAATTCTGGTTGTCATCCGTCTTCTCTCCCGGCGGTTGGCGCCAAGTCTCGCCGAGGCGACGGCTGCCGCCAAGTCAGCGTCCGCAAGGGGTTGTCGCGAGCGGGAGGTGCGGTGGCTTGCGGCGGGCCGGCGCATACTTAACCATAACTATAGTAGAAATTGCTCAATTTTTGTGATATCTCTGGGCTGAGATAATAGATCTTCGCAAATCCCGTCGGTCCGAGCTTATTTCCCATGAAGAACCACGCGCGAAGGTCGATCGGCGCGGCTGTCGTGCTTTTGGCGACTGTGTTGTTCGGCGCGTCAGGCAATGCGCAAGCGACAGCACCCAGGGCACACCCGCATCTCGACTTGTTCCTGCACGTGCTGCGCGCGGCAACATCCGGGACGACGGCGCCACCCTCGCAGCAGCGGCTCGAGCAGCTTTTGCGCATCCTGCCGGCGGTCGATGTCGGCCACGGCACCGGGCCTGCTCTCTCGCAAAGCGCTGCCGGCGCTGCCGCACCTCCGCAAGACCTCTCAATTTACGGATTTTGTTACGAAACTTGCCGCACCGAACGCGCCGTCGGCAGCTGCGGAACCGCCACCCCTGGCGAGCCCAAGCCGCCGCAGCAGCTCTGTGACCCGATCGAGGATACGGCGACCCTGCGGGCGATTATCGGCCCGCCGCTCGGGACCGGTGCGAGCCCGTTTGTCGATGACAATACCGGGCCGGACGGAGTGCTGCCCGCCGGCTATACTTTTCTCGGGCAGTTTATCGATCACGACGTGACCCGGACGACGACGGCGCTGTCGGCGTTGGGCGCGCTCGATCAGAGGGCGCAGAGCGATCCCGCGGTGCGGGCGGCACTCGCCGTCGCCGGCGTCACCCCCGACTTGCTGCGTCAGGCGATCGCTGATGCCGCAGCACCCGGTTCGGCATTGAGCGGCAACACCAGCAAGCTCGATCTCGACAGCGTTTATGGCGTCCCGGATTTCGCGACGCTGCGCGGCATCAACGCGCCATGGTTCGAGCAGCAAAACGGCGCCTATACCGGCCGCTTTGCGATGCGCGAGGTTGGTGCCCCCTCGGCAGACGGTGCCGCCGGCGTCATCGACGGCTTTGACTACGAGCGCACTGCCGCGGGGACGGCGGAGATCCCGGACCCGCGTAACAGCGAGCACAAGATGCTCTCGCAGCTGCAAACCCTGTTTGAATTGGCGCACAACGATTGCGTCGATCGCACACTCGCCGGGGCTGGGATGCCGAGCCGGCCGCGGGTCGCTGCCGCGTTTGATGCCTGCCGCAAAAAGGTGCTGTGGACATATGAGACGATCGTTGCCACCGATTTCCTGCCGCGGATCTCGGCCGAAGCAGCCCTGGATCGCGTGGCGCCCGGGGCGCTGCATGCCGATGACCGTTGGGCCGCGCCGAGCTCGACCTTGCCTCGCCCGGCCGGTGTTCACACTTACCTCTACCGCTGCACCGCCGGGCTCGGCGCCGGCGCGACGATCCGCATCCCGCACGAATTCGCGGTTGCCGCCTTTCGCCTCGGGCACTCCCTAGTGCGCGATGCGTATGTGCTGCACGATGTCGTACGCGACTCCAACGGCAATATCCTGACCGGCCAGCCGCGGCCGATCTTTGCCGACGCCGGTCAGCCGGAAGCGGCGGGGCTTGTCGGCGACAACCCGCTGCAGCCGGGCGATGTCATCGACTGGAGCTATTTTTTCGATTTCGGTGGGGCAACGGCGCAGGCAACCCGGCCGCTCGACACATTGATCTCGGACAAGCTGTTCTCGCTGCCGATCGCGGCCTTGCCGCCCGGCCCCGCCCCAGACGGCAAAGATACCCCGTCCGAGCTTAACCTGGCCCGGCGCAACCTGCTGCGCGCTGCGGAGCCGACCTCGGTGCTGACCGGTGCGGTCGGCCTGCCGACCGGCGAAGAGACCGAAGGTTACGCCCAACGGCGCATCCCCGGTCTCTACGACGCCACCCCCGAGATCAAGAGACTGTTGGCCGCCCGGCTGAAGAGTGCCGGCTTTGCCCCCGATGCGTTGGGCGCTCGCACCCCGCTCTGGCTCTTCATCCTGGCGGAGGCCGAGACGACGCAGAACGGCAGGCGGCTCGGCGAACTTGGCAGTCACCTTGTCGACGAGTTCCTGCTCGGCTCGTTAAGCTGCGACATGGGCTCGGTGTTATATGCCAAACCTGCCGACCTGCAGGGCTGGGGGCCAACCGAAGAAATTGCCCAAAACCGGCGTTACTCGATGCCCGAACTGATCACCTACTTGCAGGCGAATGCCAGGTTCGACGGCCAATCGATCCGATTGTCGAGCCATTGACCCCGCACCTCCCGGCGCCGGTTTAGCCGGCGCTGTTGCCGGCAGACCCTCCGGCTGCTGCCGCTGATCAGCAGGACTGTCAGTGCCACGGCGATGCAACATCAAGCCGCGATCTAACCGGCACAGCGATGCAGCAAAAGCTGCCGCAACGATGTATTAATGGGCAACGCGAGCAGCACGGAGCAACCGCGATGGCGCGCCTGCCCTATCTCGACAAATCCGATCTATTGCCGGAACACCAGGATCTGCTGGCGCGCAACATCAACCTCTATCGCCTGCTCGCACACAGCCCGCGGGCGGCCCGCAGCCTCAATACGATGGCGCGGTATATCCGCGACGGCAGCCGGCTCGATCCGAGATTGCGGGAAATGGCGATCCTTCAGGTCGGCTATGTTACCCGCTCGGCGTATGAATACTCGCACCACATCAGGATCAGCCACGATTTTGACGTTTCCGGCGACGACATCCGCGCCATCGCCGATGAGACCGCGGGCCGGCCCACCGCGCTTGATCCGCTGGCCAAAGCGGTATTGCGCGCCGCGCGCGAGCTGACCAGCAATCTCGAAATATCAGACCAAACTTTCGCCACATTGCGTCAAGGTCTTGATGACGAGCGGCTGACCGATCTCTTTATTACCATCGCCTACTATAATGGGCTCGTGCGCCTGATGGCGGCGCTGCGCATCGACGTCGAAGACGAGTACCTCGCCTATCTCGACGAATTTCCGTTGCCAAAGTCCTGACTTAACTTCCAATGTTCTAGGTCAACCGTCTCCCGCCCATCCGGCGCTGGATCCCCATCCGGCGCTGGATCAGTGGCTGGCCAGCGCCCGTGCGAGCTGGCTGACAGCTTCCTGATGTTTTTCGTTGCGGATTTCGGCAAAATTGCGCGCGATCTCGAGCAGCATGCGCTGATGCGGCGTAATCTGGCGCGGCCCTTCCTGGCCAATGCCTTCGTAGAAGTAAGTGATCGGTGCGCTCAGCGCGCGCGCGATCTCAAACAGCCTGCCCGCCGATACCCGATTGATCCCGCGTTCATATTTATGCGCTTGCTGGTAAGTCACGCCGATCATCTCGGCCAGCTGCTGTTGGGTCAAGCCCAACATAATACGCCGCTCGCGAATACGCGCCCCGACGTGATCGTCAATGGCCGCGGTCGAGCGTCCTCTTTTTGGCTTTGCCATGCCTTCACCTGTGTCGTCTGCTCATACGCTTATCTTGGCCTGCACCGCCTATATCAACACGATAGCGACGGTTTCATTCCAATGGTGCAATACGGCAGCTAAAGTTGCCGGCCGAGGCGTCCGCTATCGCGTGCGTCATCAACGAGAACGGCAGTCCGGCCTTGCGATAATCTCCCAAGTAGTATTCGCGCGGGCATGCGACAAGGGTGTGGCCGATCGCGCGCGAACCGACGGCTCGCAGGCGGTTTCCGAGCTTGAAGGCGAGACGAAGTCAACGGCGCGACCGAGGAGGTTGCCAAGTGAAGGCGGCGGCGGATGAGGACAGGACGCATACCGGTCCCCGGCTCGGGCTGTTGCTGGCGTTGCTGATGTCCGGGCTCGCCGGCATGGTCGATGCGATCGGTCTGATTCGCCTCAAGCATCTGTTTGTCTCGTTTATGAGCGGCAATACGACACAATTTGCGATAGCCGTTGGCCGCGGCCAGTTTGATGAAGCGGGACGAATTCTGACTCTGATCGTGCTGTTTGTCGTCGGCGCCGCCGGCGGCCAGTTGCTCGCCCACATTACCGGCAGCCGGCATCTGACCGCGATACTCGCCGCGGTCGCGGTCCTGCTCACTTTCGCCGCGATCTTCGATACCGCGCCGCTGCCGATGGTGCTGGCGATGGGGGCGTTGAACGCGGCAATGCATCGCGCCGGGAACGTCAAGGTCAGCCTGACATTTATCACCGGCACACTGGTCAGGTTTGGCGCCGGGCTTGGCGACTTGATCGCCGCCCGGGCCAATGGATCGGAGTGGGCCGTGCAAATGGTGCCATGGCTCGGCATCCTCGCCGGCGCGATCCTCGCCGGGGCCGCGCATCTGCGCGTCGGGTCGGCGGTCGACTGGCTCCCGGTCGCGACCGCGGCTGCCCTTTGTCTGGCATCGTTCGCTATTCCAGCGCCGGATTAGGCGACGTCTGACCAGCACGCGGAACGAGGCAGGCGGCGAGTTGCGCCCGCAATCCTGTCGCCTCGAGGTTCACGCCGATCAGCACCAGGCGGCTAGGTCCGGTGAAATCGGCCGGGGCCTCGTCCAAGGTGAAGCGGCGGCCGACCAGGTGAAACAACTGCCGCCGGTGGCTGCCGTCGATCGTCAGGATGCCCTTTGCGCGAAACACATTCGCCGGCAATTGCTCAAGAAAAGCCTGGAAAGCCTCGGCCGAGAACGCCCCGTCGCTGGCAAAAGAAACCGCAGCAAAGCCGTCCTCGGTGATGTGGCGGTGACCGGCTTTGGTCGCCGCAAGCGCGTCGCGAACCGGCCCGCCGCCGAGGATCAGCGGCAGCGCCGCCCGGGCCCGGGTCACCCGCAGGACCCGTACGCCCACGGCATGGTTGCGGATTACAGTCTCGACGAAATCCACCCGATCGGGAGCCGCCAGATCGCATTTGTTCAGCAGCACGAAATCGGCGTAGCGCAGCTGGTTTAGCGCTGCCGTGCCGGCAAACCGGTCGAGGCTGAAGTTTTCGGCGTCGGCGACAGCGACAATCCCGTCGAGGCGAACGGCACCGCGCAATTCCGGACGCAGAAACGTCAGCGCGACCGGCAGCGGGTCGGCGACGCCGGTAGTCTCGACGATCAGGTCATCGACCGGCGGTCGGCGTTGCAGCACACGAAACACCGCATCGATCAGGTCGTTGTTGATCGAGCAGCAGACACACCCGTTGGCGAGTTCCACCGTATCCCCGGCGGCGCCCGCGATCAGGTCGCCATCGATTGCAATGTCGCCGAACTCGTTGACCAGAACCGCGATCCGCCGCCCCGGCCGATTCGCCAGGATATGGTTTACGAGTGTCGTCTTGCCGCTGCCGAGAAAGCCGGTCACGATCGTCAGCGGCAGGCGCGGCTCGGCCAGTTCGAGCATGACAGGCAACCGCGTCAAGCAGCAAAAGTGTAGGTGGTGCCGACCGCCGACTGGCTGACCGCGTCGCCAAACGCATTGGCGAGCGCGTGCAAGGCGCGCCAGCCGGTGCAGTGACCGGTGATGAGGTGCTTGATCGCAAACGGCCGCAATCCTTCGACGGTATCGGGGATCAGCCGTTCCATGACCCCGCCGAGATGCAGACCGCCGATCACGCAGTGGATCGGCAGGTCAGGGAACAGCCGGCGCACCTCGGTGCAGACATTGACGATGCCGGCATGCGAGCAGGCGCTGAGCACGATCAGCCCCAGACCCCGCACATGGGCCACCAGCATCCGTTCGTCGAGCAACAGCGGGTCGGGCTCCCACACCGTCTCCGGGCCGGTGCGGCTCAGATGATCGGTGCGGCCCTTTTCAAAGGCGCTGCGCCGCGGGATCTCGCCGCTGTAATAAAGCTGCCCGTCGAGCAGCAGGCGGGGTGCCACGTCATTGACGACATCGGCGCCGCGAGCTTCGATCTCGGCCGGCGACGGGACCTTGGCCGCGGGGACGATCGTTCCGCTGGCCAATCGGATGGCGCGCTCGTGGAACATGCCGGGGTTGACATGCACCGTCGCCCTGCCGCCATGCTGGCGGATCGCGTCCAGCGTCGCCGGCAGTGCGCCCATATGGTCCCAATGCCCGTGGCTGACGGCAATGCACTCGATCTCGCCGAGCGCGACGCCGAGATTGGCACAGTTTCTGATAAAGATTGCACCCTCGGGGCCGGTGTCGAACAGCATTGCATGACGCGCCGCGCCGGCAGTCGACAGCAGCCGGCAGCCAAACCCGAGATTGGCGCATAACAGCGCCTCGCCCGACAATGCCGTCGCACCGGCACGCACGACATTGGCAAATTCCGAGACCGCGAACAGCGTCTTGCTGACGTAGTTGTCACTGACATCGTCGGTGAGGATGTCGACCGTCAGCGAGTCGAGCGGGCGCAGCGAGCGGCTGGCATCGTTCATGTCGGGCCTCGGCTAAACCTTGCTTCGCCCAGCTTACCATGGTCGACGACGGCGCGTTCCATCCCGCGATCCGCACCCTCAGCGCTGACGCTTTTCTGACCACCGGACTGCAATTCTCGATCAGAGAATCTGGCGGGGTTGGGGATGAACCGGATTTGCTTATTGATTGTCGCGGCTGTCGGCTTGTCGGCCTGCGGTCTCGCCGTCCGAATGCAGGCACGCAACGACATGGAAGGGTCGAAAGCGGCCTATAAATCGTGTCTGGCGCAGAACCCCGCGAAAGTCTCGGTCTGCGAGGCCTCGCGGCTGTCCTATGAGGCGGACCTTAAGGCTTATGAGGCCACGGTCGGCGGCATGGGTTCCAGCCGCGACCCGTAAAACGGCAGCCGGGCCTTGCGCGGCGGCGGGCGGCGCATTCCCGACCCGGCGGGGCGGCGGCGGGCCTGCGTCTCGCAGCTGGGCCAGCGGGATCGGTAATGCTTGACGACCGGGTATGCACGGCCTAGAAGCCCTCGACCGTGGTGATTTGAGCCGACCGGCTTGCGCGCCACGTTAAATAACGCGCTAAAAGGTCGGGTGTTCGTCAAGAGCCCTGGCCCGCGCGGGACCGGGGTTTTTTGTTGCCCGGGATCGGCGCCGGCTCGATTGGAGAAACCTGCCGATGAGCAAACCCGTGCTGCCCGCCGACCTTGCCCAGACCGTCGCTCCCGCCACCCTCCTGGTGCGCGGCGGTACGGTCCGCAGCCCGCATGATGAGACCTGTGAGGCGTTGTTTATGACCTCCGGCTTTGTCTATGACAATGCCGCCGCCGCCGAAGCGGCGTTCGCCCAGGACGGATCGCGCTATGTCTATTCGCGCTATCGCAATCCGACCGTGGCGATGTTCGAGGAGAGGCTGCGCCTGATCGAGGGTGCGGAAGCATGCCGCGCCACGGCAAGCGGCATGGCGGCGGTGTTCGCGGCATTGCTGTGCCGGCTGCGCGCCGGACAACGGGTGGTGTCGAGCCGGGCGCTGTTTGGCTCATGCCATTACATCGTTGCCGAATTGCTGCCGCGTTGGGGGATCGAGACGGTTCTGGTCGACGGCCGCGATCTCGGCGCTTGGGAATCGGCGCTCGCCGGCGGTGCCGCGGCGGCGTTTTGCGAGAGCCCGTCGAACCCGGCAATGGAGATTGTCGATCTGGCCGCAGTCGCCGGGTTGACCCATCGCGCCGGCGGGCTGCTGATCGTCGACAACGTATTCGCGACACCGCTGCTGCAACAGCCATTGGCGCTCGGCGCCGATGTCGTCGTCTATTCGGCGACCAAGCATATCGACGGCCAAGGCCGCAGCCTTGGCGGGGCGATCCTGGCCTCGGAAAAGTTCATCAAGGACGATCTCGGCCTGTTCTATCGCCACACCGGTCCGTCACTGAGTCCATTTAATGCCTGGCTGTTGCTGAAGGGCCTTGAGACACTCGAATTGCGGGTCGAGCGGCAATGCCGGACGGCCGCCGCGATCGCCGAATTTCTCGAGGGCCATCCGAAGATCGCCCGCGTGCTCTATCCGGGTCTGCCGAGCCATCCGCAATACGAACTGGCACGCCGCCAGATGCGGGCGGGCGGAACTCTTGTCGCCTTTGATATCGCCGGCGACAAGGAAGGCTGCTTTCGTTTTCTCGACGCGCTGCGGCTGGTCGACATCTCGAACAACCTCGGCGACTCGAAGAGCCTCGTCACCCACCCGGCGACAACGACGCATTCACGGCTCAAGCCCGAAGCACGTGCCGAACTCGGCATCGGCGACCAGCTGGTGCGCCTCTCCGCCGGCCTCGAAGCAGAACATGATCTGATTGCCGATCTGCGCCGGGCCCTCGACCGGGTCTGAATGGTCTGATCTAGACCAGCGGCCTGCCGCCGCCTGCGAAAATCGCTTTATCCTGAATTGACCATGACACGCGGCAGCCCGCGAACCACCGCGAGACGGGGGTCCGGACGGGGCTATTCGGCGGCAAGAGCGGGGCGTTCCCCGAGATGGTGCAGGCAGCGGTCGATCCACAGCTTGGTCAGCTTTTCCTGGGCGCCGTTCTGCGACAGGCGGCGATGCAGCGCGGCGAAATCCACCTGGTCCATTTCCTGATCCTGGTTGAAGCAGGAAAACACCACGGTCTCGGTGCCGGTCATCGGATCGCGATGCATCTGCAGGCACTGCGCGCAGATCTCCTTCATCATGCACTGCATCGGCGAGTTGATCGAGGCGATGGCCCGGTGGTCGGGCCGGAAATAGCCCTTGAGCCGTGCCTGGCGCGCTTGCGCAACCGCGTTCATCATACCGTCCGAGCCGATCGCGATGATGCGGTCGACCGCCCCGAGCGGGATCGCGACCGGCCCCAGATCGCCCGCACCATAAGCCGCGATCGCCTCGACGATATTGCCGACAAAGGTGCCATCCTGCGGTCGGCCGGGAACAAAACCCGGCGCCTCGTCGCAGCACCACACGACCGTGTCGGCGGACCGCTCGATGTCTTCGACCTTGTAGCGGTCGGCGATCGTCTTGTAGCCGGCGAAATAGAGCACGCGCGAGCCCTGCGCCCGCAATGCCGCAGCGATCGAGAACAATACGGCATTGCCAAGCCCGCCGCCGACCAGCAGCACGGTCTCGCCAGACGGGGTCTCGGTCGGGGTGCCGGTCGGGCCCATCAGGATCACCGGCTCGCCCGGCTTCAGCAGTGCACACAAATCCGACGAACCGCCCATCTCGAGAACGATCGTCGATAAGAGGCCGCGTTCCCGGTCGACGGCCGCACCGGTCAGCGCCAACCCTTCCATCGCCAAGGTCGTACCGTCGACTCGCGCCGCCAGGGTCTCGTAATTCTGCAGCCGATAGAACTGGCCGGGTTTGAACGCGCGCGCCGCCATCGGCGCTTTGATCACGATTTCGAGGATCTTCGACGTCAGGCGGATGACCTCGTGCACTCGCGCACGCAATTCGTCATCGAGCCGGAGGCGCAATTCGGCCGGCGGCGGCGCCGATGCCGGACGGCGCGCCAGCAGGCGGCTGACCACCGGATAGCCGCGCGTGGCACCCCCCATCGCCTTGACGACATTACCGGAAAAGCTCGGATGGAGGTCGCCGAAAAAGCTGACGGCACGGCCGTCATGGCGCAGATGGGTCAAAACCCGCACCTGCGTGGGTTTCGCTACGCGCTCCGGCACCGCCGGACTGCCATCCTCGTCGAGGGCGCGGAAATAGCGGCCGTCGAGCACGATATTGTCCGGGTCTTCGCGCGCCAGCACCGTATTGGGTTGGGTCCCGGCAGCGACCAGGATCGTACGCGCCGGCAGGACCACCGTCTCTCCCGGGCCCTGATCGACCGACGGTCCGCCGCCGCCAACCTCTTGCGGGCGATGGCGCGTCAGCCGCAAGGCCCGGGCCTGACCGAATGCATCGACTTCGACTTCCGCCGGGGTCAACAATTCGGCAAAGCGGATCCCCTCCTCCATCGCCTTGGCCACTTCCTCATGGTTGAGGGTGTAGCTCGGCGCATCGATCAGCCGGCGGCGATAGGCGATCGTCACCCCGCCCCAACCGTCGAGCAGTTCGGCGAAGCGCGGGGCGCGGCCTTCGCGGCGGGCCAATTCACGCTCGGCGCGCAGCGCGCGGCCATGGGCGATGAATTCCGCCGCACTCTCGCGCTCGGCCATATTCCATTCGGCGCGCACCGCCGCCTCGCCGCGTTCGGCCACCAGGGTTTCGTAACGCGACAGGAACTTCTCGACCTGTACCGGATAATAGGCGAGCGACTCGGTGGCGGTATCGATTGCGGTCAGCCCGCCGCCGATCACGACCACCGGCAAGCGCACGCTCAGATTGGCGATGCTGCTGGTCTTGGCCGCCCCGGTCAATTGCAACGCCATCAGAAAATCCGAGGCCTGCCTGACCCCCGGCGCCAGGTTGTTGGGCATCGGGATCACCGTCGGCCGCCCGGCCCCGGCGCACAACGCCACATGGTCGAAGCCGAGCGCGAAGGCGCTGTCGATCGTCATCGTGCCGCCAAACCGCACCCCGCCATACATCGCGAACTCGGCGCGGCGCTCGAGCAGCAGGCGCACGATCTTCAGGAAGTTCTTGTCCCAGCGCACCGTGATACCGTACTCGGCCACCCCGCCAAACCCGGCCATGACGCGGTCGTCAAGGCTGTCCACCAGTTCGGCCACATCGCGGATCGGCCGGAACGGGAGGCGGCTGCCATCGGGATTGACGCCGGAGATTTCGCCCGGCAGCGGCTCGATCTTGAGCCCGTCGATGGCGGCGACAAAGTGCCCGTCATTGATCAGATGGTGCGCCAGCGTGAACCCGGCGGGGCCAAGCCCGACGACCAGCACCTTCTTGCCGGTCTCGGGCCGCGGCAGCGGGCGGCGGATGTTGAGCGGGTTCCACCGCGTCAGCAGCGAATAGATCTCGAACCCCCAGGGCAGGCCCAGCACGTCCTTCAGGGTGCGGGTCTCGATCTGCGGGATGTCGACCGGCTGCTGGCGCTGATAGATGCACGCCTTCATGCAGTCGTTGCAGATGCGGTGGCCGGTCGCCGCACAGATCGGGTTGTCGACGGCGACAATGGCCAGCGCCCCGAGGCTGTAGCCGCGCGCCTTGACCAGGTTCAGTTCGGAGATTTTTTCTTCGAGCGGGCAGCCGGCGAGGGTGACGCCGAACACGCTCTTTTTGAAGGCGCCGTCCTTTTCTCTGAGCCCCTGCGAGCAGCTGTCCTTGCCCTGATTGTGACACCAGATGCAGTAATTCGCCTCGTCGAGCGCACCCGTCAGGTCGGTGCCATGATCGGTCAGCGCAAAGCCTTCGCGGCGCCGCCATTCGTCCTGCGGCAGGCGCAGCATCGTCACGCCGTCGCGCTCAATGGTCTCGACCGGGACGAGATGGGTCATGTCGAGCCGCTGCGGCACCTGGAACAACACGCCGCCGCGGTGCTTTTGTTGGCCTTCGGGCGACAGGGTTGCCCAGGCGGCGTAGCGCTGCGCCGTCGCCAGCGCCGCGGCGTTGCCGGTCTCGTCGTCGAGCCAGCGCGCGACATGCTCGGCGTAGCGCCGTTCCCACGCCGCGAGGCTGTCGAGCCGGTCACCCATCAGCACGCCGCCCATCAGCAGGTCGAGTTCGCCGGCAAGGGCGGCGCCGTCGATCGCCGCCGCCTCCTGCTCCTTGACGCCTTTGACGGCGCGGCGCTGTACGAACAAGCGCTTTACCGAATAAACCGGCGCCAGCTCGTGATGGAGCTCCTGCAATGCCCTGACCTCGGCGGCAATCCCGAACAATTGCCCCAGGAAATCCTCGACATGCGGTGCGGTGTCGACCAGCAGGTCGGATTCGCCGGCGCGGTCCAATGCGTCGGGATCGCGCCGCGCCGTCATCAGCCGGTCGTGCAACCCGCTATCGGCAGCGGCGAGATGCGCGACAAAAGCCCGGTCGACGCGGACGAGGCCGTCGCGATCGTAGAGGTCTGGCAACAGCAGCCCGTCTTTCAGGGCGAGATCGGTCATCGGCGGCGGAGATCCAAAAAAGCGGAGCGTATGACAAAATAGTTAAGTGGTGCCGGAATGGCGCAGCCACGACAATTCGCCGCGCCAGCGTTGCGCCCGCCTCGGTATTGTCGCTGCAGATGTTGGGTCGTTGCCGCTGCCGGTAAAGGGCGCTCGGGCAGGCCAGGGCGAAGGGGCCTGCCAGGAATCCGCTATCCCGGCGGCGGTGCGCAGCTCGAGACGCATTTTTCTTTTCGACCGTTGTCGAGGTCATCTCGGCAACCGCCTGGTTTATCGCCGTCGGGACTCTTCGCCTCGATCATCCCCACGCAATCGGGCGCCGCGCCGGATCAATCCTCGTTATCGCCCCCTTTATTACCGGCCGGGCGGCCGCTGTCGTGCGCGGTCCCGACACCGCGCTCGATCGTGCCATGCACATGTCGCGTGATCGCGGCTCGACCGCGACAGCTCACGGCTTCTCTCCAACTCAGAGCGCACGATCGCCGCCAGCCGGTGCGCTTCTTCGGTTTCCTGATGGACGCGCAGGGCGGTACGGCGAACCTCTTCGGCAAGCGCCTGGATCCGTTCCAAGAGATGCCGCAGCCGGATTTCGCTCGCGTTTTCCGCCATGATCGGCCCTTCCTAGGCTGCTATTCGGAGGCTTCCTGCAGCTTGAGACCATTACCCGCCAGTTCGGGCACAACCTGGCGGATCGCATTGGCCTGTTTTTCCGCTTCGGCCAGCACGCGCTCCCAATATTGCTGGCCATATTTTCTGCCTGCCATCCGCGAATCCTCCGCCATCTGGCGCGACAACTCGATACGTTCGTTCAGCACGCGCTGCACCACATCAACGGCCTTTTCGATCAATTCGAGCTGCGCCGGCAGTAATTCCGTCGCACCGAAAATGTGACCGATATGACAACGGTACTGTGCGGCAGGCCCATTACCGGACTTCCGCAAGGCACCACCGCATTCGGGACAGGTCAGCGCGAGTGGCTGTTCCAGCATCGAGATCGGCTCCGGCAACGGGCTTGGCGGCTTTGATCCGGCGGCTGGGATCGGTTCGAGCGACAACCGGACGAGCAAGGACGGCAGATCGGCCTCCGCCGCGATAAAATCGGGGCCGACGACCTCGGCGGCGGCTTGCGGCATATCCGCGACCGCGGCGTCCTGCGGATCGAGGATCACCGCGATCCCGCCCGCCCGCTTGATCGTATCGAGCCCGGCAGCACCGTCGCTGCCGCCCCCGCTCAACACGACGCCAATCACCCGCTCGCCGTAAGCGGTCGCGACCGAGCGGAACAACGGGTCGATTGCCGGCCGGGTGAAATGTTCACGCGGACCGCGCGACAGTCGCAGCACTCCACGCTCGACCAGGAGATGCCGATCTGTCGGCGCCACATAGATATGCGCGGCTTCGATCGCCTCACCATCGCGGGCAAAGCTGACCGGCAATCTCGCGGCAGTGGCGAGCAGCTCCGCCATACGGCTGCGGCTGTGGCCGATATGCACGACGAGGAACACATTTCCGGTGAAGCTGCTCGGCAGCGTCGAGACGATTTCTCGCAGGGTTTCAGGGCTGCCCGCCGAACCGCCGATCGCTATAATGTCCCGGTTCATGTTCTCCCCAACCGGCTGCGAACGGTCGCGCCATCGGGACGCCCTCGACGCGGCGAGCCTGATACAGCAACGGCGGCATTGGCCGCCGGTTCCTGGGCTGGGTGGAACAACCACTTCGCCAAAGCTGTAACCAACCCCGTGAACATCTGTTTCCAAGAATAAGACCAACGAATAGGATCGGCTGATGCTATCGGATCTTCCTATTGTCGGGATTGGCGCTTCGGCGGGTGGGGTTGAAGCGCTCGAAGCATTCTTCAGGTCTGTGCCGGACGATAACGGTTTGGCGTTTGTGGTCGTTACCCATCTGTCGCCCGACCGCAAGAGCATGCTCGCGGAAATCCTCGGCCGGGCCACGCACATGCCGGTCGTCGACGCCCAGAATGACCAGGAAGTCGAAGCCGAACATGTTTATGTTCTGCCGCCGGGTGCCATACTGACGATCAGCAATGGCCGGTTGCAGCTGCGCCATACCGGGCCCGGCCATGAGCGGGCGCCGATCGACGTCTTTTTCAATTCGCTCGCTGAGGACCAAGCCGAGTATGCCATCGGCGTCGTGCTGTCGGGCGGTGGCAGCGACGGCACACTCGGCCTCAAGGCGATCAAGGAAAATGGCGGCCTGACGGTCGCGCAGGGGACGAATGTGACGCGCCCGCGCTTTGTCGAGATGCCGGCGAGCGCGATCGCGGCCGGCTTTGTCGATCTCGAGCTGCCAGTCGAGCACATTGCCGAACGGATCATCGCTTATGTCCGCGACTGGGGCTCCTTTGATCCGGAGCGTCCAAGCGACGCTCTAACGCAGATCTACGAGGTTCTGGGCGCACGAACCGGTCACGATTTCAACGAATATAAGGAACGCACGTTTCAGCGCCGCGTCCAGCGCCGCATGCAGGTCGTCCAGATTACCAAGCTCGCGGAATATGCCGAGCGCCTGCAGCAACAACCGGAAGAGGTCAGCGCGCTGTTTCGCGACCTGTTGATCGGCGTCACCGATTTTTTTCGTGACATGGCGGCGTTTGAGGCGTTGGAGAATTCGGTCATCCCGCATCTGTTCGAGGATAAGACCGCCGATGACGAGATTCGGGTCTGGGTCGCCGGCTGTTCGACCGGAGAGGAAGCTTATTCAATCGCCATTCTGCTGAGGGAGCAGCTCGAAAGGCGATCGTCGCCGCCGCGCATCCAGATATTTGCGACCGATATCGACGAGGCCGCATTGGCCATGGCGCGAGCCGCGCGTTATCCGGCTACCATCGTCAATTCGGTTACACCGGAACGGCTGCAGCGCTATTTTGTCGATGAAGCTGGCAGTTATCGGCTCGTCAAAGAGCTGCGCGACATGTGCATTTTTTCGGTGCATAGCATAATCCGCGACCCCCCGTTTTCCCGCCTTGACCTGATTTCATGCCGTAATCTGCTGATATATCTGAAATCTGCACTACAGGCACAGATAATCCCGTTATTTCACTATTCGCTTCGGGCTGGTGGCTATCTGTTCCTCGGCCCGTCGGAAAACGTGACGCGATATAGCGAGCTGTTCTCAATCATCGACCGCCGCAGCAGACTTTTCCGCCGCCGTGATCTGGTCTCCCGGCCGCCGCTGCCATTGCGCCAATTCACACCGCAGTCGCGGCAGGATCTGCCAAGTCGCGACTCGGCACAGAGTGGCTTGTTGCAGCGCTCCGACGCGTTACGGCGGATCGCGGCAACGATCGTCGAGCATTTCGCGCCGACCTACGTCATCGTCGACGAGGGTGGCCAAGCGCTTTATTTCTCGTCAGGGACTGGAAAATACCTGCAGGCGGCGGCGGGCCCGCCAAGCCGCGATCTGGTGGCCATGGCGCGACCGGGGTTGCGCAATGATCTGCGTGCCGCGCTGCAGAACGCAAAATCGAGCGGCCGGCGGGTAGTGCGCGACCGCATCGCGGTTCAAATCAACGGCGGCATCCAAATGATCAGCGTCGCCGTCGAGCCGATCAGCGCGGACAAGGAGATCGTCTACGGTGTCGTCTTTGCCGACCGCGGACCGGTACAAGCGGAGAATGAGCATCCGGCCGGATCGCCCCGGGAGAATGACGGCACGGTCGATCAGATCGAAAAGGAGCTGCAGGAAACCAGGGAGCGGCTGCAATCGACAATCGAAGAGCTGGAAACCGCCAACGAAGAATTTCGCTCGTCCAACGAGGAATTGCTTTCGGTCAACGAAGAGCTTCAATCCACCAACGAAGAGCTCGAAACCTCGAAAGAGGAATTGCAATCGGTCAATGAGGAACTGCAGACAGTGAACAGCGAGCTCTCGACCAAGATCGAGGAATTGGACCGGGCGAACGCCGATCTGTACAATTTGTTTGAAAGCACCGGGGTGGCGACCGTTTTTCTTGACCGGTACTTGGTGATCCGCAGCTTTACCCCGGCGGTCAGGGTGCTGTTCAATCTGCTGCCCAGCGACCGCGGCCGGCCGTTGACCGATATCGTTGCCCGGTTTGTGTATCGTGATCTCGAAAAGGATATGAGATCGGTACTGGAGGATGGCATTCCGGTCGAGCGCTCGGTCAGCCTCGCCGATGGCGGCGGGCACTATCTGGCGCGGATCGTGCCCTATCACGCGGTCGGCGGCACCATCGACGGCGTGCTGTTGACCTTTGTCGATGTCACCCACCTCGTAGCCGCCGAAGAACAGCAAAGGGTATTGACCGCCGAACTCAGCCACCGGGTCAAAAACACCTTGGCGGTGGTTGCGTCGATCGCTGAACGCACCTTGCCCGATGGCGTGGTCAAAATCGATTTTCTCGGGCGTTTGCATGCGCTGGGCCACACCCATGACCTGCTCGCCGAGGGCAATTGGACCGAAACCCGGTTGAGCGATGTAATCAACGCCGAGTTGGCGCTGCATATGACCAATGGCGGCGCCAATCTGAGCCTCAACGGGCCGCCGGTGCTGCTGAAGCCGCAGGCCGCGCTGTTTCTGACGCTCGCCATCCACGAGCTCGCGACCAACGCCGCCAAATACGGCGCGCTGTCGGTCCCGGAGGGGCGGGTCGAGATCCGATGGCAGATAGCCGCTGCTTCGCCGCCCCGGCTCGAATTGACCTGGTTGGAGCACGGCGGTCCGAAAGTTGACGGCATGGGCAAGCCCGGTTTTGGGACGGAACTGATCGAACGAGGTCTTCGTTTCGAATTGCAAGGTGAAGCAAAATTCGAGCTCGTTGACGGATGTCTTCAATGCCGGATGATGATCCCGGCGGATCCCGATCGCCTGGTGTTTGTCTCCCCGACTGAGCAGCCGGAACAAGAGGAACAACCTCATGAAGACAAGATTCGACGGGCTCAGAATCCTGGTGGTTGAAGATGAATATTTGGTAGCGTCGTTGATCCAGGATATTTTGGAAATGGCGGGATGCGTTGTTTCGGGCCCGATCCCGCGGCTCACCGAAGCGGTCGATGCGGCCAAGGTCGATGCCTGCGATGCCGCGGTACTTGACGTCAATCTGGGCGGCAACCGGGTCTTCCCCGTAGCCGAGGTTTTGTCGCACCGGCACATCCCGTTTATCTTTGTCACTGGCTATGGCGGCGGCAACCTGCCGGAGGAGCATCACTCGCGGCCGACACTCCGCAAGCCGTTCCGCAATGACGAGTTGCTGAATGCGATTTCAGCTCTGATCAATCCGGCTGTATAAAAGCTGCGGTTGGGCCATCGAACGCCGAGCCTGCTGCCCCGTGCCTCGGCCCCGGAGAAGCGCCTCGCGCTAAAAGGAGGCGCGCCTCGCCCCCGCCGCCTCGACCCCGCTGCCCGCCGCCTGCTTGGCAATTCCTGACGGTCCGGGGTAAACCTCATTCCGCCGACCATAAAAAATCCAGGAGCGGAGAATGAGAACAGGGGCGGAGTACCGCGCCGCATTGCGCGACGGACGGCGCGTCTGGGTCATGGGCGAAGGGATCATCGACGATGTGACGACCCACCCCGCGACCCGCGCCGTCGTCGACGAATACGTCGCCTGGTATGATCTGCTGGGCGACGATGTCTGGCAGGACACCGCCCTCAGCCCACCCGATCGCCATGGCAAGCGCGCCCCCTGGGCCTATGTCGCGCCGAGAACCGCCGACGAACTGGCGGCGATGGGCCGGTTTTTTGCCGCCACGACGTTTTTGAGCGCCGGCAACATCACCCATACCCCGGCTTACGGCCATCTGATCGCGCTCGGGCTTTACTGCGCCGTCGCCGAACGCGACGCGTCGCCGCAACAGATCGAGCACGCCGCCCGCTATCGCGAGATGATCGCGGCGACCGGACGGTTTCTGACATTTTGCGGCGGCGGCCCGACGATCGGCTATCGCATGCGCGAGAACCCGGCCGATCGGGCGGCGCTAAAGATCATCCGCGAAACCGATGCCGGGCTCGTCGTCTCGGGCAAGATCGGCATGCATACGAGCCCCGCCTATGCCGAGGACCTCTACGTCGGCAGCGTCTCCGGCATCGAGATCGACGGCCAGCGCGTGACCTTTATCGTGCCGGTGGGCGCGCCCGGGATCACCGTCTTGTGCCGCAAGAGCGCGGCGCGCGATCAGAACCCGTTTGTGTCGCCGCTGTCGAGCCGCTTTGACGAACTCGACGGCCAGATGTGGCTCGACAATGTGTTCGTGCCGTGGGAGAGGGTGTTCTTTCTCGGCCAGTCGCCCGAGCCGGTGGTGCGTTGGCTGATCTGGCATCACCTCTATGGCTGGCTGTCCAAGGCCGAGTTTACGCTCGGCCTTGCCTTGGCGCTGGCGCATGCGATGGGTCTCGCCAGGCATGAGCAGACGATCGACTATCTGCTCGATCTGACCGTCGACGTGCAGACGGTGCGCAGCTGCCTCGTCGCCTGCGAGCGCGACGCGCGGTTCACTGCGACCGGCTATTGCGTTCCCAACCACGCGCATCTCGCCGCCGGCGGGTTGGCGATGCTGCGCGCCCGGCCGCGGATGGCCGAGATCCTGCGCATTGTTCCCGGATCCTCGCTGGTCGTCGCCCCGTCCGATCGCGATCTTGCCGCCCCCGAACTCGCCGAGGGCCTTGCCGAATCGTTTGGCGGCGGCGGCTATACCGCATTGCAACGCACCGCCTTGCTGCAGATGGCGTGGGATCATGTCTCCTCCGCTCTCGACGGCCGTGAATCGGCGTTCGAACTGCACGCCAGCGGCGGGGTTCCGGCCTGGCGCGGCCGGCTGCGACACAATTTTGAAAGCTACAACGATCTGGCCAACCGGGTCGTGGCGGCGCTCGGCATCGCGATGCCCGAAATCGATCTCGATCACCTCCGCGAGGTTGCGTGGGCGCCGCGCCGCTCGGTCACCCCGCCGCCGGGCGGAAAGGCCGAATAATCACTACGAGATGCCTGGGAATGGTATTGATCGGTCGAACGGGCCGGTCGACAGGAGGGGTCATGCGTCTGGGAAAGACCACGGTTCTGTTTGCGGCGCTGACAATGGTCATGCTGGCGAGCGCGGCGGCGTTGGCGGGAACCCTCGACCGCATCAAGCAGGACAAGGCGATCCGCATCGCCTACCGCGATGACGCCCCGCCGTTTTCGTATCTGGATAAGAACAACGCGCCGGCCGGCTTCATGGTCGATCTGTGTCGCGACGTCGCCATCGAACTCGCCCAGCAATTGAATCTGCCGCCGCTCAAAATCGTTTATGTCACGGTCACCGCCGCCGACCGCTTTGACGCGATCTCCGGGGGCAAGGCGGATCTGCTGTGCGAGCCGACAACACAAACCCTGTCTCGCCGCGAACAGGTCGATTTCTCGATCCCGACCTTTATCGATGGCGCCGGTCTGATGATCCGCAGCGACGGGCCAAAGAGCCTTGCAGACCTTGGCGGGCGCAAGATCGGCGTGCTCGCCGGCACCACCACCGAGCAGGAGTTGGACGCGTCGCTCAAGGACGCCGGTGTCACCGCGACCGTCATTCCCGCCAAGACCCATGAACAAGGGCTCGCCATGCTCGATGACGGCAAGGTGTCCGCCTATTTCGCCGACCGCGCGATCCTGATGTTTCTCGCCCAACAGAGTGCAGCGCCGAGGAAATTGCTGCTGGCCGACAATTACCTGACCGTCGAGCCCTACGCGCTGGCGCTGCCGCATGGCGACGAGGATTTTCGCCTCGCGGTCGACCGCGCGCTGAGCGACATCTATCGTTCAGGCAAAATCGCGACGGTGTTCACCCGGACATTCGGCAGCCAGACCAAACCGAGCAAGACATTGCTGACGCTCTACCTGATTTCGGCCTTGCCCAACTGATCCCGCGATCGCCGGCATCAATCTCGAACTCGGCGAGCGCGGCATCGGCTGCCCGCTACTGTTGTTGCGTATGGGAGAGGGCCTGGCGCCGAAGCCGCCGACGCTCGACCTCTCCGTTTTCGCATCCGCTTCCGCGGACCGTCCCCCCACCGGTCAGCTGAAATACGGCTGGAGGATCCACCGGCAATCGCTGCCATTTTGGAAATTGCGGAAGCCATCCGACGATCGCGAATTGCGAGAGACGGTATCGCGCAGCGGCGCAGCAAAGGCGCTATCGAGACCGGCCCACAACGAGGGAAAAGACGTTCGCGGCGCAAGTCTTCCCAGCGCCGTGTGCCACGCCGCCGCCGCATAGAAAATTGACCAGTAGGACGCGTCGAAATTAGCACAGAGAATAGGCGGAAATTGATTGCACCGGTATAGGAATATCGTGGTGCCGTCGCGATCGCCGGGCGCCTGATAGCGGCCGCCCAGATCTTTGAGGTTGAACTGAAACCGATTGCCGCCGAGCGAGAGCAGGTCGGCGATCACGTACACACGGTTGAGACTAAGCCCATGCGGCACAGCCGATGATGCCTGATCCCCCGACGACCATACGACATAATCACCATTGCCGATTACTCTGGAATCGAAACCATTTGGCGATGCAAACGCGCGCACGGTGGGACTTGGCGAAACCGGCGTCCACGAGATGCGGGCGTTGATGTTATTCAACCACATGGTATCATTTGACATCATTGATGACACAGGAAGTGTAAAATTCACTTCGCCCGGACCGGTGAATTGGGTGATCGTATAAAGGTTCCAGCCACCAAAGCGGGTGATGACGTTTGTCCAGAATTCACCCATCTTTTTCATGAACGCAATGACCGCGGTATTGCCTGATGCCGCCGCGAAACCGGCCCCGTAGGCTAGTAGAGCGTATTGCCACAAATTGGCCTGGGCATGAACAAAGGTGCCATCGGTCAGGAGAAATTCCTGCAAGTTCGTGACATAGGCGGTGGCCGGCCCGAATGCGTTATTTGCCGGGTCCAATACATCATTGAGGTAAGTATAGTTAACCGTCAGAAAATCCTGCAGGTATTGAGCGGTCTGCGATCCATCAAACGATATGTTGCCGGGAATATTCAGTCCGCTCGGATCGCTCGGATAATACAGAGCGGCTTGCCCGAGGTTGCGGTGAGACCATGCCGTCGCACGGATGACGTTGCCACCGCCCTCGCCATGCCCAAGTCGCCCCGACGTGATATTCGCTCCGACATAGGTGGTGCGCGGACCCCATAGTTGCGGCGAGTTGCGAATACCCCGATTTCCGCCGCCCATGATATGGACCTGGGTCAGAACCCGGTCGAGCAGGTCGAGCCGCCCGGTCCGGATATACGCCTCGCCAACGTAATTGCAGCCGTGATCGGAACCCGCATTGGCAATCGGTGTCGGGTTGTCGATCGGGTTCGTATGTTGATAACTCGAAAAATAAAATGAGCCGTACGGGCCGCCCGTATCGATATGCGGGACCGGAGCCCCCATCCCGGTGTAATTGCGCGACAGCAGATTGACCGGAACATTCGGCGCGGACGGGTCGGCAATATCATAGCACTGGTTGCTGGCGCCGTTGGCGACCATCAAGCTGTTGTGATAACTGACGCGATCGCCATTATAGAATTCGTGCATCGGCCAATTCGGGATCGGATTGATCCAATCCACATTGCCGCCGGTCGACATGCTCGACGTCTCGATACAGGGACCATAGCTATAGGGCGTGAACGGGTAGAGGGCGCTCGTCCCCGTCCTCGCATTGCCAAAGTTGAACGGCGCGATCGTACCCCCCGAGGCGGTACTCGACAGCGCGGTATTGAGCGGTGGAATGGCGCCCGAGGCGACCCAATGCACGATGTCGATGAGCCCCGAGCGCAGCGGCGTGTCGGTCGCGATCGACCCGGTGCCGCGAAAGAAGACGTATTCGGCATCAGCCCCGCAGATCGGGAAGCGGTTGCCCCACTGCACCACCGGCATCGGCATTGCCGACATACCGGAGACGACCCCGATCGGGGCCTGCCAGTTGAAGTCTGAATTGTACGAAAACAGCATGTTGGTCCGGCCGGGATTGTCGACCGGATCGTCTCGGACGAGGAGCCAATAAAGCGTCGACGGCACGATGTTTGTCGGCAGTTCGCGGCCGGCGAACTGTACCGGGCAGACGACCTTGAACCCGCCGGTTGCGCCGTCATAGAACGGGTTCGGACTGATGTCGCTGTTGAAGACCGCGGTTCCGCCGCCATCCATAAGCCGGCTTTTGACCAGCCGCGGCGTTCCCGACACGGAATAGGTGCCAACCCCGCCGGGCGTCCCGCCGAGCTGTGCGGTGATGACGCCGTAGATCGGGCTGCTCGCCCCGTTCGGCTTGAGCTGCTCCCCGATGACGATATGTCCGTTGCCATTTGGCGGGGTCAGAACGTTTGTAACCGTCAGGACATTCCCGGCGGCGCTGCCGGTGCCGTCCGAAATCGCCGCCTGAAAGCTGGTTATGCGGGTTTGATTGGCGATCTGTTCGAACAACGTTCGCCGGCCGCTGGTTGGAACCGCACTCGAATGAACGGCAACACCAGCGGGCGCCGGCCATGGCCAATTCGGCGGGACATAAGCTATTCCATTGACGCTGTAGTTGAGCCCTGACGCGGGCGTAATCGTATTCGGCGGCGCGAAGACCGCCTTCCGCTTCACCGGGCGGTCGACGGTAAAGTAAGGTTGGCGCAGATCGGCCATGAAACGGTAGCCGCCGAGATTGCCGTTTCTGTCGGTCAACGCATGCAGATAGATGTTGCAGACAAGCTGGCCGTGCGCGGCGCCGCCCGGGGTCTGCGACATATTGTAGGTAAAGCACCAGCTCTCGCCGGCATCGCCGGTCAGCCAGTGCCGGGTTTGGACGAGGTTGTTGGCGTTTGCTGCGGTCAGGAATGCGCCATACTGGACCGTCGGACCGTAGCCAGTCTTGCCGCCGCGGATTTGCGGATCGATGCCGGCGAGACCGGCAGGCGGACAATTGATCGCGAAGTTCTGCGCGTAGATTTCGCTGATGGTCCGGGCCCCGCCAGTCGGCCACGAGCCCGCCGCAGCCGTAACCGTCACCCTTACCGAGCGACCAGCCGGAACGCTGAACCTTGGCCGCAACATAAAGGTGGCGAACATCAGCGAGCCATCCGGCCAATAGCGCCGGGCGTTCGCCGGGTTGGCCGAAAATGGCTGTGTTGCACCGCTGGCAGTAAAGACCGGCACATGCCCGGGCGGGATCTGCCCCGGTGCGAAGACCCAGCCGAAGGTGTGGGTCGGCGTGCCGGCAACCGTCGCGATCGCCCCATCATTGACCAGTGTCAGCGTTGCGTTGAGCGGCGTGATCCCGCCACGGCTTGGCAACGACGACCGGCCTCGCCGTTGCTCGGGTGCAGCTTCGGCAGTGGGGTTGCCCAGCATAAAGGCGGCGCCGATCAGCTTCAGAAGCGTGCGGCGCGTCGATTGGAGAGCGGTGTCAAGTACAGAACCGCCGTTGGACACAGTCATCGGAGCCTCGGCAGACGGGAATGGCAGCAACCGAATTTTCTCTAGCCTTGCACGACTTACCAGCTGTCCATCTTGGCCAATCCGTAATTTCGAAATCAGATCGATCCTCTCAGCTGGCAGCGAAAGGTGCCTGGCCAAGGATCACTTTTCGATGGCGGTAGTCACCGGCGTTTCATCAGGCTTCTTCAGAAGCGGTCGGTGAGGCGTGGCATCGCCGCGCCGGTCTTCAGCTCAGCGAATGCTTGGCTGCCAAGTGCGATGGACCGATGACGCGCAATCTGCTACCCCGTTTCCATGCCGCTCAGTCTCTATAATTCGCTGACCCGCCGCAAGGAGGCCTTCGAACCGATCGATCCCAAGCGGGTGCGCATGTATGTCTGCGGACCCACGGTCTATGACCGCGCTCATATCGGGAACGGCCGCGCCTTTGTCGTCTTTGACGTGCTCTATCGGGTATTGCGCGATATTTACGGCAAAAACCAGGTCCGCTACGTCCGCAACATCACCGATGTCGACGACAAGATCATCGATGCCGCTCGCGCCAATGGCGAGCCGATTGCCGCACTGACCGCGCGCACCATCGCCGCCTTTCACGACGACATGGCGGCATTGGGAGTGTTGCCGCCCGACATCGAGCCGCGCGCCACCGGGCACATCCCGCAGATGATCGCGATGATCGAGCAGCTGATCGCTTCGGGCCACGCTTATGCCGTTGCGGAGAATGCCGGTGGGGGGCATGTGCTGTTCGCGGTCGCTTCAAACCCCGGTTATGGTCAGCTCTCGGGGCGCAGCCGCGACGAGATGATCGCCGGCGCCCGGGTCGAAATCGCACCCTATAAGCGCGACCCTGCCGATTTTGTGCTGTGGAAGCCGTCGCCGCCCGACATTCCCGGCTGGGACAGCCCATGGGGCCGCGGCCGGCCGGGCTGGCACATCGAGTGCTCGGCGATGAGCGAGGCTCATCTCGGCGAGAGTTTCGACATCCATGGCGGCGGGCTCGACCTGATCTTTCCGCACCACGAGAACGAGATCGCGCAGAGCACCTGCGCGCATTCGGGGCGGCCGTTTGTGCGTTACTGGGTGCATAACGGGTTTCTCAGCATCGATAGTGCCAAGATGTCGAAATCGCTCGGCAATTTTTTCACCGTGCGGGACCTGCTCGACGAGGCGCCAGGCGAGGCGATCCGCCTCGCTTTGCTGAGTGCACATTACCGTGATCCGCTCGACTGGACCGCCGAGCGCCTGCATCAGGCGCGGCAGAGCCTCGACCGCTTCTATCGCGCGCTGACCCTGTCGCGCGACCCGGTCTTCGAGCGGTTTGGCGAGGCGGAGGCGGCATTGCGGCCGGTGCGCGAGGCGCTCGAGGATGATCTCAACACGCCGCTCGCCTTGACCCGGTTGCATGAGCTTGTCAGCGCCATTAACCGCACGAGTTCGGATGCGGCGCGCTCGGCACTTCAGCGCGCGCTCGAACAGGGCGGCCGACTGATGGGGTTGTTGGAACAGGACCCGCTCGTCTGGCTGCGCGGCAGCACCCAGGCCGATCAGCGCCGGATCGAGGAACAGATCGCCTTGCGCGCCACCGCCCGCCGCCAGCGCCGGTTCGCCGAGGCGGACAGGATCCGCGCCGCCCTCGCCGCCGAAGGCATCCTGCTCGAAGACCAACCCGACGGCACCACAACCTGGTGGCGCAAGGATTGACCATGGCCGGGACCGATCATCGCCGGCAGGCGGCGGGCGCCAGGGCCGCGGCGGCGCCGACTCCGGCGATCATCCTGGTCGAACCGCAGCTCGGCGAAAACATCGGCACCGCGGCGCGGGCGATGATGAACTGCGCGCTCGACGATCTGCGCCTGGTGCGGCCGCGCGATGGCTGGCCGTCGGCGAAGGCGGTGGCGGCGGCGAGTGGCGCCGATGCGGTGCTCGACAAGGCGCGGCTCTTTCCCTCGATTCCCGCGGCGATCGCCGACCTTGTGCATGTCTATGCCTCGACCGCGCGCGATCGCGGGATTGTCCGGCGCGAGGTGACGCCGCGTCGGGCGGCAGTCGAAATGCACGCCCGTATCGCCGCCGGCGAACCCTGCGGCGTGCTGTTCGGGCCGGAGCGGACCGGGTTGCTGAACGACGATCTGACCCTCGCCGACACGGTGCTGACCGTGCCGCTCAACCCCGGCTTTTCGTCGCTGAACCTGGCGCAGGCGGTGTTGATTGTCGGCTACGAATGGTATACCGCCGACGGCGCGGCACCGTCCGAGACCCTGCACACCGGGCTCAGCCGCCCGGCGACCAAAGCCGAGCTGGTAAACTTTTTTGCGCATCTCGAAGAGGCGCTGATTAAAAATGGTTTTCTGCGCAATCGCGAGAGCCGTCCTAGCATGGTTCGCAATCTGCGCAGCCTGTTTCAGCGCGCCCGCTGCACCGAGCAGGAGCTGCGCACCCTGCATGGTGTCGTGACCGCCTTTGCCGGCCCGCGCGAGCGCGGCAAACCCGCCGATCTGGAACCTCTCGAGCGCGAACCAACCGAGTGAGGCACGATGCAGCTGCATTTGCAGACCTGGCCCGAGGTCGAAACCTATCTCAAGACGAGCCGCGGGATCATCTTGCCGATCGGCTCGACCGAACAGCACGGCCCGGTCGGGTTGATCGGCACCGATGCGATCTGCGCCGAGATCATCGCCCGCGGCGTCGGCGAAGTTACCGGCGCGCTGGTCGGCCCGACGATCGGCGTCGGCATGGCGCAGCACCATATGGCGTTTGCCGGCTCGGTGACATTGCGGCCGAGCACCCTGATCGCAGTGCTGCGTGACATCATCGAATCATTGGCGGTGCACGGTTTTGAACGATTTTATCTGGTCAACGCGCATGGCGGGAATATCGCCACGGTCACCGCCGCCTTTTCCGAGATCTACGCGGCGCGCAGCCTGACGCCGGCCGGCAATGGTGCCGCGATCAGGTGCCGGCTGCGCAACTGGTGGCAGGCCGAGGGTGTGGGGCAGCTGGCCAAGGAACTCTACGGCAATGCCGAGGGCAGCCATGCGACCCCGAGCGAGGTCGCGATGACCCAATTCGCCTATCCCGAGGCGATCAAGCAGGCGCCGCTCGATCCACCGATCGCCCCCTACGGCGATTTCACCGATGCCGCCGATTACCGCCGCAAATTTCCCGATGGACGGATCGGCGCGAATTCGGCCCTGGCGACACCCGAAGCCGGCAAGCGGCTCTACGACACCGCCGTTGCCGGTCTTGCCAAAGATTACGGCAGCTGGATTGCCTCTGCGGCGTAGGCCGTGGCTGCCCGGCTGCGACTTTGTGCTGCACAGCGGCCGCGCCGCGCATCTGGGTGCGTCAGACAGCTTCTGATACCTTCGCGCCATGCGCTACCGAACCGTGATACCGCTACGGAACCTCGTGCTGATTTTCTGCGTCGTGGCGCTCGTCGGCCTGGTTTATGCCGAAGGCTGGATCTGGCCCCTGAAAGCCGCGGCGGTGATGATCCCGGTCTCGTTTCTGGTCGGCTGACCAAAGCTAATGATGCAGCACGAGCGGGTAGAGGCTTAGCAGCAGCTCGGCGACGATCAGGATGACGATGTACCACTCGACCCGCATGCTGCTACGCGTCTGCACCAGACCGAGCAGGGTTTCGACCGTGTTCGAGACGATGTCGAGCTTACGGTCGAGCGCCCGGTCGCGATCCCGCAGCTCGTATTCGTCGGCAAGTCGCGCATAAAAGCGATCGAGGCCGGGGTGCTCCCACAACAGTTCGGGGGTCTCGGCGGTGCCGACCCGGCCGACCATCTTTTGCTGGATCAACAGCACATCGCCGATATGGCGCAACAGCTCGTGACCGGCCGCACCGGCGCGGCCTTTTTCACGCAGGGTCAGGGCCAATGGCTCGATGCGGTCGAAAAGCTCGGCGATCCGTGCTTCGTAATGCGACAGAACCAGGCTTTTGGCGAGGATGTCGGCGACCAGCTGCAGACGCTCGATCGCGCGATCGCGCAGGATGATGTTGCCCGACGAATCGATGTGCTGCTCGCTGTCGGGCCGGATGACCAGCCGGACTTCCTCCTCCTCCGGCACCGCAAAGGCGCTGACGACCGAGGCGGCAAGCCCTTTGACGAAGTCATCCATCGCCGCGCCCCTGGGGCCAAACAGCACGACGGCGCCATAGCGAAACAGCACGGCAATGCCGCCGCCCGGGAGGTTCAGGGTCAGGGGTGCGGTGCCGAGCGAGCCGTTGCGCTCGAGCCGGGTGTCGATGCGCTCCCCCAGCAGCAGGGCGCGCACTGGCAGGGCCTCGGACAGGGTTTCGGGTGCGGCGGTCGCGATGGCCGGCGCGCGCACCGGCACGGCCTCAACAGCGGTCGAATTTGCCGGCGCTTCGCCCGAATTCATCGCCATTCCTGCACTCTGGCCGCGTGGCTGCATCCTGCTGATCTGTGCGACCGGGCAGGGCAGCGCAACCCCGTGATTGCAGCGCGGGGCGGCAAGCCGGAGACGCTGACGACCCGGGCGCTATCAGCCATCGGCGGATGAAGTTCGGCACAGGCCGCGAGCGGTCTCGGCGGCGGTCATATTGGGTCGGGCAGGCGCACAATGCCCTCGGCGGCGAGGCCGGCGATCGCGGCCGGGTCGAAACCAAGCTCGGCGAGGATCAGGTTCCCGTGCGCGCCGATTGCCGGGGCCGGCGCCATCGCCATATCGGCGGCGGCCGGGACACCTGGGGTCCGCGGGGTGCGGAATTGCCCCATTCCCGGCTGGTCAATCGCAATCGCCGCCGATGTCGCGATGATGTGCGGGTCGGTCAGCCAGTCATCAAAACCGTTGACCCGGTCGGCCAAGATGTCGGCGGCGCGCAGCCGGGAAAACCAGCCTGCGGTCGTATCGGTCTTGAAAATCTCGCCGATCGCCGCTTCCAACGGCGCGGCATGGCGAGCGCGCAGCGAGAAATCGGCAAAGCGCGCATCCGCGGCGAGATCGGGCCGGCCGAGTGCGGCGGCAAGTCGGGTGAACTGCTCTTCCTTGACGAGCGCGATCATGATCCAGCCATCCGCGGTGCGATAGGCGCCGGTCGGGACATTCAATGCCCGGGGCGCGCCACCTTCGAGGATGTGCTCGGCAAGCTTGTGACCCAGGATGGCTGCGGCGCACTGCGTCAGGCTGACCTCGAGCCGTCGGCCACGCCCGGTGCGCTCGCGCGCGTAGAGCGCCACCGCCAGCGACTGAGCGGCATAGAGCCCGGTCAAGGTGTCGATGATGATGGCGCCGACCCGGTGCGGGGCGCCGTCATTGCCGAGATTGACCGACATCAACCCCGAAAAAGCCTGCGCCACCGAATCGGTGCACGGCACCTGCACATAGGGGCCGTCCTGGCCGAAACCGCTGACCGATAAATACAAGAGCCGCGGATTGCGCGCGGCGAGCGCAGCATAGCCGAGACCAAGCCGGTCGGCGACGCCGGGCCGGAACCCCTCGATGACGATATCGGCGCGCCCCGCCAGTTTCAGGGCGATATCACGCGCCGCCGGCGATTTGAGATCGAGCGCCAGGCTCTTTTTGCCGCGATTGTAGTGCGCCGACATTGCGGTGTGCTGGCCGCCATATTGGGTGCCAAGCCCGCGCGACCAGTCGCCCTCGATCGGTTCGAGCTTGACGACCTCCGCCCCATGCATTGCCAGCAGCATCGCACAATAGGGTGCGGCGACCCCCTGTCCGAGATCGAGCACTCGCAAGCCGTCATATGCGCCATCCATGACCACCCGCTCCCCAAAATCGTTCCGATCACCGACCAACGGCGACCAACGGCCCAGTCATCTGCGGCCAGGATTTTTGCCTGACCAACGCGGGGACATTTGCGCTCGGCATGTTGCATCGGTCCCCGCGTAGCCCGCGCAGTCGATAGATCATCGGCGCCGACCCGTCGACTGGCAACTCCCGCGGGAGCCTGTCCGCTGTCTCGGGCTGGCTTCAGGCGCGCCGGTCTCCCAGCCATCGGGCGACGCATTGGCCGACCCCCTGGTCGGCACGACGGTCGATTCCGGCGTCGCTCAAAGTGCTGAGCGGGTGGTCGATGACGACCGGCGAGAGATCGGGCATACCGAGGGCGTCGCGCTGCATCAGCGCTTCGTGGAGAAATTCGGTAGTGACGATAACCGCCGTCGGGCGACCCAGGGCTTCGAGGCTGACAGCGTCATGCGTACAGCACGACGTGCACGAGCCTCAATCGCCGATCGCGGTCAGGACGATGTCGTTGTCGGCGGCGATCCGCTCGATCAGCGTCGGGTCGGCGTCTTTCGAAAAGCTTTCCTTGCGGTAGTAGTTGACCGCGGCGAGTGGCGCCTGCGCTTCGAGCCGCGCCACGATCTTGCGCAACAGCCGGCCGGCGTTCCATTTGGTGTTGTCGAGCACGCCAAGCCGTCGCCCGGTCAGATCACCGATTCTTGCGGCCAGTGGTGTTGCTGCCGCCTCGACCACGCCGCGCGGGTCAAAGACGACCAGATCCGTCGTTTCTTCCACTTTACGGTCTCCAGCAGAAGTTCGCCTGCCTACAGGCAGGAGTGATCGGCGGGCACAATCCCAAGGCCAGCGGTCCCCGGTCGGGCATCCGGCACCCGGATCGGCGGGTCCCGGCTATGTGCCAAGGAAGCGGGATCCTGCAGGACGGATCGGCTGCCCGCGCCGGCGGTCGGCCGGAACCCGGCGCCATCAGCGCACGATCAGCACGAGCTTACCCTGCAGGTGACGGCTTTCGCTGACCCGGTGCGCTTCGGCAGCCTCGGCGAGCGGATAGCGCACGATGTGCGGCGGCCAGACCGCCCCCCTGTCATAAAGTGCCAGCATGCGTTCGAGATGGGCGCGGTCGCGGGCGACATTGGGGCGGAGTACCTGCACGTCCTTGCGCGCCGGCTGGAAACCCGCCGGTGCTGCGGCGATCCATACCAGCCGGCCGCCCGGTTTAAGCACTTCGTAGGAGCGCACCTGCACCTCGCCGCCGACGGTGTCGAACACGACATCGCAGTCCCGCACCACCTTGGTGAAATCCTGGGTGTTGTAGTCGATCACCTTGTCAGCGCCGAGGCTTCTGACATAGTCGTGGTTACGGGCGCTGGCCGTCGTCAGCACCGTCGCACCCAGATACTTCGACAGCTGGATGGCAAAGCCGGCGACCCCGCCGGCCCCGCCCTGGATCAGGACGGTCTCGCCTTTCTGCAATCTGGCAGTGTCCTCGACCGCCCACAAGGCGGTCAGGCTGGTCAGCCCGAGTGCCGCCGCCTCGGCATGACCCAGCCGATCCGGTTTTTTGGCGATGATCGCCGCCTTGATCGCGAGCTTTTCGGCATAGCAGCCCTCAATGCCCTGGTCGGTCACCCCAAACACCGCGTCGCCGATCTTGAAGTCGCTGACACCCTCCCCGATGGCGCTGACCACGCCCGAGAAATCACGGCCGAGGATGTGCGGGAATTTGAGGTTGCTGTAGCCGCCGCTGCCGAGCCGCACCTTGTAATCGGCAGCGTTGACGCTCGCCGCATGAACATCGACGACGACCTCGCTCGGCCCCGCGACCGGATCGGGCGCCTCGCCCAATTGCAGCATTTCCGGCCCGCCATGACCCTTCAGCAGCACCGCCTTCATCACCCTTCCTCCCGGTAAACGACCTCGCTTGTCAGCCGATCGTAGCGCTTGCAGTGCGGGATCGCCAGAACCGTGGGCCGCGACTGCCGTACTGGCGCAGCAGGCAAAAATCGTGCACGAGCGGCGAAATTTGTGACAGACTTCACATCAACCGCGGGCAACGCAACCGCGGGCAGCGCGCGACAACGCCGGATACGGAGAAACGTCGATGCAATTAATGTATTTCACCGAACAGCCGATGTCGGCCTATCCAGCCGAGGAGGGCCTCAAATTCGGCGCCACGGCGCTGATGTTTTCGAACAAATACTTCGATCCGGTGGCGGGCAGCCGGCTCTATAATGAATACCTCGAACATTACCTTTATGCCGAGGAAATGGGCATCGACGGCATCATGCTGAACGAGCACCACAATGCGCCGTTCTGCATGCAGGCAAAATGCAACGTCTTTGCCGCGATCCTCGCCGGGGCCACAAAAAAGGCCAAGATCATCCTGCTCGGCAACCCGCTGCCGCTGGCTGAGAACCCGCTCAGGCTGGCCGAGGAATTGTCGATGATCGACATGATCTCGCAAGGGCGGCTGGTTTCAGGCTTTGTCCGCGGCGGCGGGCAGGAGCAGCTCGCCGCCGGGGTCAGCCCGGCCTATAACCGCGAGCGCTTTCAGGAGGCGCATGATCTGATCGTCGCGGCGTGGACGCGCGAGGGGCCGTTCCGCTGGGAAGGGACGCACTATCAGCACCGCGTCGTCAACCCGTGGGCGGTGCCGTTGCAAAAGCCGCATCCGCGCGTGTGGATCCCGGGTGTCATCAGCCCGGAGACGATCGTCTGGGCGGCGCAGCGCGGCTACCCTTATATCGCGCTCAACACGCCGGTCGAGCGCACGAAACAGATCTGGCAGATCTATGACAAGGTCGCCGAGGAGGCCGGTTTTACCCCCGGTCCCGACTACCACGGTATGCTGAAGCAGATCCATGTCGCCGAGACCGAGGAAAAAGCACTCGCCAACGCCGCGCAATTCCGCTGGATGCAGGGCGAGTTCACCGGTTTGGCTCATCCGGTGTGGAGCACCCCTTCGGGCTATGGCAGTCCCGAGAACCGCCGTGCGTTTGTCGAGTTCGCCAGCGGACGATCGAAAAACCCGCGCTACCGGCCGGATCTTGAAAAGCAATTGCAGGAGTTGATGATCATCGCCGGCACGCCAAAGCAGGTCATCGCCAAATTGCGCATCCTGCTGGAAGAGACCCGGCCCGGCATTCTCGGCATGTGGGGCAATGACGGTACCGTCACCAACGAGGATTCCAGGACCTGCATCCGGCTGATGGGACAGGAGGTGTTCCCGGCGGTGCGCGAGATCGCCAAGGAATTGGATCTGAAGAGCCCGTTCGAAACTAACCAGCCGGTCAGCATCGATTACATGCCACACCGGCAGATGCCGGTACGCGCCGCCGCCGAATAAACGGCTGCCAATAGCTGCGGAGCGGCCCGCCTGGAGTATGCCGGGCGGGCGTCGCCAGCCCCTCGCTGCGAGGCTCGGGGTTGTGGTGATAGTCGTCGTCCCGTGGTGGACCAGGGCCGGGGTCGAACAAGGGCCAGGGGTCGAACCGGGCGGCCGGCGCCAGAGCGGCCCGATTTCACATCGCCAGGCGGGCGTTGTCTATCCGGATTGCGGTCCGCCGCGGCGATCATCGTACGACCGGCGGATCGGCGATGGCGGGACCAGCGGCTCCAGCGCGAACAGCCAGCGCATGCCGAAGGCAACACCGCGGCAGGCAAGGTGAACCGGCCGCAGCAACCGCCGGCGAACGAATTCGGTCGCGACCGTTCTTCCCGGACGGTGGTGAAGGCTCGCCATCCCGTGCCGGCGGAAATCGGCGACCCAGCCGGCGACGAGTGACTCGGGCACACCGGCCGCGGTGGCGGCGCTGGCAATCGTCCAGCCGTCGACGATGACCCGCTGCACAATTACGCCGCGCTGCACCGCGGTCAGGGTATGGGGTTGAGACGAATGACTTTTCATGCTCCGCCAACGCCCGGCCATAACGACAATTCCCCGCTGTTCAAGCTTTGAGATCGATGATGATGCGACCGCGCACTCCCCCGCTGAGAATCTTTGGCGCCAGTACCGGGACTTCCGTGAGCGGGACGATCTCGGTCATCCGGTCGAGGAGATCGAGCGGCAGATCATGCGCCAGCCGTTGCCACGCGGCGATGCGCTCGTCACGCGGGCACATGACCGAGTCGATCCCGAGCAGGTTGACGCCGCGCAGCAGGAACGGCAGCACCGTCGCCGGCAGATCGCTGCCGCCGGCAAGCCCGCAAGCGACGACGCTCGCGCGATATTTCAGCTGGGTCAGCACGGTGGCCAAAGTGGAACCACCGACCGCATCGACCGCCCCCGCCCACCGCTCGGTGCCGAGGGGACGCGCCGGCTTGGCGGCGAGTGCGGCGCGCTCGATCAGCTCGGCGGCGCCGAGCCCGGTCAGATAGTCGCGCAACTCGGGCCGGCCGGTCGACGCGGCAACGCGATGGCCGAGCCGCGCCAGCAGCGCGGTCGCAATGCTGCCAACTCCGCCGGCCGCACCGGTGACGAGAACCTCACCCGCCCCGGCACGCAGCCCGTGCCGCTCCAGCGCCATGACCGCCAGCATCGCGGTGAAACCCGCGGTCCCGATCGCCATTGCCTGGGCAGCACCGAGACCGGCCGGCCGGCGCACCAGCCAATCGGACTTGACGCGTGCTTTTTCGGCATAGCCGCCCCAGTACACCTCGCCGACCCGCCAACCAGTCAGGATCACTGGATCGCCCGGGCTGAATTCCGGCGACGAGGAATGCTCGACCGTGCCCGCAAAATCGATGCCGGGAATGTGCGGATAATTTCGCACCAGACGGCCGATCCCCTGAAGGATCATGCCGTCCTTGTAATTGAGCGTCGAATATTCGACGGCGACGGTGACGTCCCCCGGCGGCAGGCTCGAATCATCGACCGCCTCGATCCGCGGCTCGACTTTTCCGCCCGCTTCGTGCAGCACCAGAGCCCGGAACGTCGCCATGACGCCTCCCTACAGCAATATGATTTCGCCTGTCTTGACGGCGATCATATTCCGCAGCGCGGCTGCTGTTGTTGGTGCCGCAGCTTACCCGTCAGATGCGCAGCGGTTCGAGGATGCTGACAAAATTGGCGACCGCAGCACCACCCATATTCATGACCCCGGCGAGGCTCGCCCCCGGCACCTGGATGCCGCCAGCCCGGCCGGTCACCTGCATCGCCGCAAGTACGTGCATCGACACACCGGTCGCGCCGATCGGATGCCCCTTTGATTTGAGACCGCCGGACGGGTTGACCGGCAGCCGCCCGTCCTTTTCAGTCCAGCCTTCGAGGATCGCCCGCGCGCCCTCCCCTTTCGGCGTAAGCCCCATCGCCTCGTACTCGATCAGTTCGGCGATCGTGAAGCAGTCATGGGTCTCGACGAGGTCGAGATCGTCGAGCGCCAGGCGCGCCTCGGTCAATGCCCGGCGCCAGGCGAGCGCCGG
>DATJLK010000008.1:0-2586 GCA_035509615.1 Allostellaceae bacterium
AACCTCGACAGCATCGGACGCTGAACATTCGCCTGGAGATGGCGCCATGACCGAGAAACTTCGCCACGCGCTCACCGGCGCCGCCCTCATCTTGGCATTGGCGGCTTTACCCACATACGCGGCCGGCATCACCCTCGACGAGAGCGGCTCGACCTTGCTCTTGCCGCTCTTTCAGGCCTGGATCACCGGCTACAAGAGCGTGAAGCCCGAGGTCGTCATCACCGCGGCTGGTACCGGCTCCACCGCCGGCACCAAGGCGGCGATTGCCGGCTCGGTTCGCATCGGCGCATCCGACGCCTATCTCTCCGACGAAGTCGCAGCGCAGCACCCGCAAATCCTCGACATCCCGCTCGCGATCTCGGCGCAGACGATCAACTACAACCTGTCGGGTCTGAACCAGGCGCACATCAAAATCGACGGCCCGACCCTTGCTGCGATCTATACCGGCGCTATCACCGAGTGGGATGACCCGGCGATCAAGGCGATGAATCCGGGCGCCGCACTGCCGCATCACACGATCATCCCGGTGCGCCGCGCCGATGGCTCCGGTGACACCTTCATCTTCACCCAGTTCCTCGATTTTTCGACCCAAAGCTGGGAAAACAATCCCGGCTACGGCACCGACATCACCTGGCCCGCCGTCGCTGCGGAAAAGACCGCGGTCGGCAACGACGGAGTGGTCAAGACGCTCGCCGAAACCGCGGACGCTATCGGCTATGTCGGCATCAGTTACACCGACCAGATCGCCAAGGCCGGTCTCGGCACCGCCATGGTCAAAAACCAGGCAGGACGGTTCCTGCTCCCGACGCCGGACACGATTGCCGACGCCGCCGCGCAGCTCGACCCGCGCACGCCGCCCTATCAGCGCATCAGCCTCATCTTCGCGCCCGGCGATACCAGCTACCCGCTGATCAACTACGAATATGCGGTCGTGTCGAAAGCGCAGCCCGACGCCGCCACCGCGCATGCGCTGCGTTCTTTCCTGCGGTGGGCGATCTCCGCCACCGGCGGCAACAGCGCAAAATATCTGGCGCCCGTCGGCTTCATCCCGTTGCCGGACTTCATCCGCGGGCTCAGCCAAGCGCAGATCGCGCTGATCAAGGCTGCCCCCAGCCAGTAGCCACTCCTGTCGCACTGCCCCGAGCGAACAATCACCTGCTGCGGCATGCCTTCGCTGGCGAGGGGGTCGACAAGCCGAATCGCGCCGCCCTGCCTCGATTGATCGCTTGTCATTGCCGAATGCCTGGCTCCTGCCCACGAAACGCAGAATTCGAGGCGATGAATGGTCGCGATCGACCAGCAGACTCGATGGTGCCAATATCCTGATTTGCCAACTACGGCGCGGACCGAGGTTTCCGTCGAAGCGGCTCCGCCAACCGCGACGATGCGCCGAAATATCTCGATGCGGTAGGCTTGATCCCGTTACCCGATTTCATCCGCGCGCTGAGCGAGAAGCAGATCAACCTGATCCAATAGCGTTACCGGTGGGTCTCGCGCCGTTGCCACGCCGCAACGGCCCACCGCTCGCCAGATAGACACCGGTGGAGATCAGGACGATGCCGACCCAATCGGTGTTGCTGGGCCATTCCTCCAGGAGTGGTATCGCGAACAGCGCCGAGAGCGCCGGTACCAGTGCACCAAACGCCGCACCGCCAGAAGCGCCGAGGATGGCAACCGCGCGGCCATATAGAACCAGTGAAACAATCGTTACAAGGATGCCCTGGAAAATCGCCTGAACCGTGATGTCGGCGAATGGTAACTGCGCGAGGTGGCGGGTTCCGCACAATGCGAGATAGATTGGCAAATAGATCACCAGCGATCCGGTGGCGACGAGTGCCGCCGCGTGCAGTGGATCGAGTCTCGCCCGCTGCATGACCACGGTGAAAGATGCCGTCAAGAACGCCGCGAATAAGAAAAGTGCATCGCCCAACATGCGCGAGGTGCTCCAGGCGGCGGCGTGCCCGCCGACGATTGTAATAGCGCCCGCCAGCATCAGCGAGAGCCCCGATTTTCGCGCCGTCGAAAGCTTCTCTCCGAGAGCGAGCGCGGCAATCAGGGCAACAAACAGCGGCATGCAACCGGGATTGAGCGCGCCGCCGTCATAGGCGGGCGCAAAGCGCAGCCCGGCGGCGGCCACCAGCCCGTCCCGGCGATCATCGCGGCCAGTCCAAGCCATCCCAGGCGATCGAGGGCGAGGCCTCGCCGCACCAGAACCGGCGCCAGCAGCAGGCCCGCTACGCCAAAGCGAAGCGCCGAAATATCCCACACATCGAGGCTTGTCGTAACGGCGAGCCGGGTGACGACGCTCCAACTCGCCCAGATCGATACTGCGGCAAAGCCATAAAGCGCACCGGTCAGATAGTGCGGGCTCACCGCCCTCATCCGCGATCCTACTAATTCGAAGCTGACTTGCTGGCGGTCGCCTAGGTTCGTCGTTTATTCGACCGCCTTGCTCAGAAAAATCCGGGTGGCGCCGGCGGGCGGGCAGGGAATTTCGCCAAAGCGACGGTAGCCGTGCCGCTCGTAAAAACCGGGCGCCTGAAATATGACGGTATAGACAAAGGCTGCCGTGCATCCGCGCTGGCG
>DATJLK010000009.1:0-6218 GCA_035509615.1 Allostellaceae bacterium
AGCACTTCAGTGTTGACGCGAAGGTCTTCGGCGAGCCAGCGGTCGGACGTGACCACCCTTAGAACGTCACGTGTAGGCCAGAGAAGACAGTGAACGGCTGACCAAACACCTGCGCCGAAGGGGCCGAAAAGCTCGTCGCGATATAGCGCCGATCGAGTAGGTTCAGAATCTTTACGTAAAGCTCAACCCGATCGGTGACCGGGTACGATGCCGACGCATTTACCAGGAAGTAGGAGTCGGCCGAGATTTTGCCGGGATACCCCGGATCGGTGTGATCGGGACTGGCCCACGCGGTTCGGCTCGACCAGATAATATTCGTCGATAGCTTCCACCCCTTGACGTCTTGATAGGTCAAACCGGCGCCCACCTTGTCTCGCGGGACGTCGATGACCTGCTGACCGACGCTCGCCGGATCGACAGGATTGCTCTTCACGACCGAGTCCGCGAGTGTGTAGGCTATATTGGTCGAAAATCCCGCGCCAATGTCCCAGTTAATCTCGGTCTCAAACCCTTGCGCCTGCACCGAGGCGATATTCATGTTTTGTACAACGAAATAGCCGAGGGGGCTATACACCGGATTTGTTGTTGATTCGGCGACGATGTAGTTGTCGATATTCTGGCGATAGAGCGTGAACTGCGATCGCAGCTTTTGCCAAGTGTAGTCGAGACCAACCTCTCCGCCCGTGAGGTTTTCCGGCTTCAGATACGGGGCCGGCAATTGCACAAAGCCACCGGCCGCGTAGGTATAGAATTGGTCCCCAATATTGGGCGCGCGAAACGACTGGTAATAGGCCCCTCTGAGGGCGAAGCCAGCCGGGAGCGCATAGCGCACATCAACACGCGGATCGAAACTCGTATAGGTGCGATCCGGGACGGCGCCGATACCGCCGATGCTGCCATCGTAACCGTCGGTATTCAGCAGATATTGGAACCGGCCGCTGCCGGTGATTTCCAGCTTATCAATCGGTGCCACCGTTCCCTGAAAAAATGCGCCGGCGAAGGTCTGGTTGCCATGACTGAGCGTCGTCGAAAACGTCGGGGTGAAATCGGGCGCGATAAAATGGTCGGTGTTGTCGACACCGGTAATATAATGCACATCCATCCCGACCATGAATCGCTTGAGCAACCCGGCAAAATCCTGCGCCCAGATGAGCGATCCGCCGGCGTCGTTTGCATGGACGTTGTGGATTTCGTTGAGGCTCTGGGTCGTCGCCGAGGGATCGGTCTGGATGGGAAAATAGGTCGAGTTGTTGGTTGAGAACGAACTGTCGGAGTAGAACGCCGTCGCGGTTAGCGAGCTGCCATTGTCAAAGGTTTTCTTGATGTCGCCGGTCGCGTTGTAGATGTCCTGTGAGTTGCGGTCGAGCAGGGTTTCCAGCCGCTGATCGTTATGGTGATAGTTCAACGTTATGTTGCTTACCAGATCGGCGCTGGGTTCGATCGTGTCCTTGAGCTGCAGATTTCCCGCGCGATAACTTGTCGGGATGTTGAAAGGCGCGCGCTCGTAGTCCGGAACCTGCTGGAAACCTCCAGTCCCGTTGATCGACCCGAAGCCCTGGAACTTCATGATCCCGTCCGGGATGTAGGCGCCGTAACCGCTGCCGCTGTACGTGCCATAGCTGCCGCCGCCTGCATCCACAAAGCCGCCTTGAGTGGTCGGCTCCCGAGTGATGATGTTGATGACGCCGCCTTCCGCGTAATTTCCCCAGAGCGGACTGCCGCCGCCGCGAACCACCTCGACGTGATCGATATTCGCCAGCGGAACCCGGCCCCATTGGATATAGCCGAAGAACGGATCGTTGATCGGCACGCCGTCGACCATGACGAGCGCACGGCTGATCCCTTGCGCAGTCCCGCCCAGCCCGCGCATTCCGATACTGTCCGATGTCGGGTGCTGTGCCTCGCCCGAATACCCCAGCAGGTCGATGCCCGGCACGAGGCGCAGCACATCGTCCAATTCCTGCGCTGAGCTGTTCTCAATCTCCTGCGAGGTGACAACGCTGACACTGGCCGGGACATTGGTAATGCTGATCGGGCTGCGCGTTGCGGTGATCACCACCTCGCCCAAGGACAAGTTTGGCGTCGGCCCGGATTGCGAGCCGGAGGTGTCTTGCGCCAACGCGTGACCGTGAACCAAGAGGAGGAGCACGAGAGCCGTGCCGGCAAGCCGAGGCGCGGCGCGACGACGTAAGACCCAATCGAGGATAAGGATGAGGACAAGCGAGGCGCCCATCAGCGGCATAATGACGCCCAGCGCGATCGTGATGCCTACGATGGCCGGTCCCGCGCGATAGCTCACCGGCGCCGGTGGCACGCCCAGCTGCCCCGCCGGGCGCCGGCGCCACCACATCACCGTGCCGGCTGTCGCCATGCCGATAAGGCCAACGCAAGCGACAAGGCCGATCAGCTGGTTCACCAGCCCGAAATAGAGCCCCTCATGCAGCGAGACGCCGAGCGCGATGCCGCGTGCGACAGGCCCGAAATCCGTCCAGCGGACATCGGCGATGACACGACCGCTGTACTGGTCGAGGTGCACATAGGCCATACCCTCGGGGTTGCGCTCGCTGTCCGTGACGATGGAAAAGACGCCGCGAACGTCGACCGGAAGCCTGATCTCGAATGGTGGGCTGATCCCCGGCATGGTGAGCGCCATCGCGACGACCTTGGCGAGTGGGAGCCGTTCGGCTCCTTGACTCGGCATGGACTGCGCCGAGCCCGCCATGTGCTCGGCATGCGTTACCGCCCAACCTTGACCGGGCGGATCAGATTTGAGCGTGACGCTCCCGGCCTTGCCCCAACCCAGACCGGTCGAGGGATTGCCGGCGCCGAGAACGCCGGCTACCTCGCTAAAGATCTTTCCCGAGACGATGGTCCAGGGGAGACCGGTGGCGACGAGAAATATCAGCAGCGCGGAAACCCAAAAGCCGGTGACCGCGTGCAGATCGCGCCAGAACGGCCGGCCGCGCAAAGAGAGGCGAGGCAGGATCACGCCGCAGATCGCGCTCGCTTGCCGCGGCCACCACAAAAAGAGGCCGGTCACCAGCAGCACCATCGCCCACGACGCTGCAAGCTCCTGCAAGAGTTGTCCTGCCGTGCCCGCAAGCAACGTTCCATGGAGGTCGCGCACGACCTGCATGGTGCGCCATTGTTCGTCGATTGTGCCGAGGATCATCCCGCGATGCGGGTCGACCGCGACGGTGATTTCCCGATCATCGGCCGTCACCACGCGGACCAGCGCGCTTCTCGTTGTGGAGATGGGGGGCGTGTAGGCTTCGGCCCGGCTGCCGGGAAGTCGCGCAAGCGCCAAACCGACCTGGTCATCCGCGTCGATGCTCCGCGTCGCCGGTGCGACGTTGTAAAGGCCGGCGTAAAGCCACCCCTCAATCTGCGGCTTGAAGAGATAAATCGCGCCGGTGATCGCGAGCAGCACGGCAAACGGGATGACAAACAGACCGGCGTAAAAGTGCCAGCGCCAGACCGCGGCATAAAGAGCGGAGCCGGATAGCGCCGGTGAACCGGCGGAACGTGCAGGATACATCGAGAAATACCCGAGCCGGAGATGTACCAAACGCCTCAGCCGCCGCATCGAGCGGGCCAAAGGCGTGATTGGGCGGAAATCTCAGACTACGGTCGGCGGCGCTCGCGCTTTGCCTGGGTCATAGAGCGGCGCGGTTGTAAAGAGATCAGGTTCTCGCTCCTCGCACGCGATCAGCGCGTAGCCGACCGGTTCGGAGACTTGCGCGAGGACCGGCTCCACGCCGGGAAGCTGATGTCCGAGGCAGCAGAACGCCAGATGTCTATGCGTGGACCCGGCGGGGGTTTGATGATCCGGCGCGCCCGAGGACCCTTCGTCCGCGGCGCGGCACACCGCATGCGGATCGAAGGCGTTAAGCGGATCGCCCGCCGCACCGAGCAGAACCAACCCCCAACTCGCGAAAGCGAGTTGCGCGCCAAGGGCCAGAGCCGCGGGCAAAGCCCCCAGCCATCGCCAAAGTCTATTAGGTCGTTTCGCCATCTCAACCCGAGATTAAGATGGGATCATCGCAGCGAGCAACCAAAACGCCGAACGGCTTGCTTTTCCAAGACGCGTGTCAGGTGGGAAGCAGGCTTTTGTTGCATATGGTCGGGAGCGAATACGCGCTATGCTGGTCCAGCACCGTGCGGAATGCGACTGCGAGGCAATCGGGTGAATTTCAGCCACCCACATTCTCGACGCAAGCTTCCCGTCTGGCTCGCCTTGCTGGCGATCTTGATCGACGCCTTGCTGCCGACCGGGGTTGCGGCGGCGCGGTATTCGGTCGGCGGCGCACCGGCTCTTGCCATTTGCGGCGACCGCTCTCCAGGCGCGCCCACAAAGCATGATCCGCTGCTGCCCGAGCGGCATTGCGCGCTGTGCTGCTGCTGCAGCGTGCACGGTTTGGCACCGGGTCAGATCGCGCTCGTGCCGAAACCGGTTGTCGCGGGCGCGCTCGTTCACTTGTCCTGGTCGGTGACTCCGCTCCCGATCCAGCCTGACCTTCGCGGCGCCGTTCTGCCGCGCGGACCTCCGATCGCCGCCTAGTTCGCAAGCCACACCGTTTGAACTGTGCTCGGGCCGGCGTCGCGCCACTCGCCCGGCTGATCTACTTGGAGGAAACCGATGCAACGAAATCTGTTGTCGCTCGCCACCGCTCTCGTCTTTGCGCTCTTCACCTCCGCGGCCGGCGCGCAGAGTGGGAGCGTCGAGATTAAAGACGCTTGGGCGCGCGCGATGCCGGGCGGCGCCCAAACCGGCGCCGCTTACGTAACGCTGCGGTCGCCAACCGGCGATCGCCTGACCGGTGCGTCGACGCCGGTCGCCAAAATGGCCGAGCTACACTCTATGACTATGGACAATGGGGTCATGAAAATGCGCCAGGTCGAGGGTATCGACTTGCCCGCGGGTCAGCCGGTGAGCCTCAAACCCAACGGCTACCACATCATGCTGATGGGAGTCGGCCAGCCGCTCAAGGAGGGCCAAACCTTTCCGCTCACGCTGACCTTCGCGAAGGCGGGTTCCGAGAATGTTAGCGTGACGGTGGAGAAGGTCGGTTCGATGGGGCCCGGCGCCCAGGGCAGCGGCATGAATATGCCCGGCATGAGCACGCCCATGCAGCACCATTAGGCGGGTCCAGGCGATGGCGGTCTCAAGCAAGGCCCGCCGCGAGCCCGAAGGCCAGCGGCTGGTCAAGTTCGCCGCGCTGGGGTTCCTGGGGATCTTGGCCCTGATCTCCTGCGTGCTGGTCGGCATCGCCTCTCGTCATCAGGCGGCAGGCGACGCCACTGGATCGCTCACGGGACAGATCGGGGGCAAGTTTGCGCTGGTGGACGACAACGGCAAGCCGTTCACTGACGCTGAGCTCAAGGGCAAATGGCACCTTGTTTTCTTCGGCTATACCCACTGCCCCGACATCTGCCCCACAGCGCTCAACGACCTGTCACTGGCGCTCAATCAGCTCGGGGCCAAGGAGAAGGAGGTTGGCGTTGTCTTTATTAGCGTCGACCCGGAGCGAGATACGCCCGCGGTGCTGAAATCCTATGTCGAGAGTTTCGGCGGACCGGTCACCGGGTTGACCGGCACGCCGCAAGAGGTCGCCGCGGCGGCGAAGGACTATCACGTGTTCTATGCCAAACATCCGACCGCGGGCGGCGGCTACGACATGGATCACAGCGCGGTCATCTACATAATGGACCCGCAGGGGCGATTCACGGCGACGTTCGGCCCTGACGACACTCCGGATACGATGGCCGCGCGGCTACGCAAGCTCCTTGGGTAGCGAAGAGGATAGTAGGTTTCAGCTCCCGCGACCCGCTACGCGCGGACCGTCTATACCGAAATGCTCTTCGCCCACCAGTCGTGCTGGTTGCAGGTGCTGGTCACGGTCAGCTTGCCGGCATAACCGGCTGGCAGGGCGTGCTCAGAAACCGGTTCGTCCTTGTAGGAGAAGGTCTTGCGGCTGAGAAATGTGCCGTCTCCCAAAACCACGGTGTGGCTGACGATGTAGTGTGCCTCGCTCATTGGGTGCGGCGTCTTGACCGTCAACTTGCCATTGGCGACCGTCGTGTCCGGCACATGGAGTTTTGCAATCTGCGGCGACCAATGCCCCAGATCGGCTTCGGTAAACACTACGTTCTTGTATTGGTCAGTGCCTTGCGCGTTGCCCGCGGCCGGCATTGCTGTCGCGCTCGCCAACCCGAGG
>DATJLK010000010.1:0-34207 GCA_035509615.1 Allostellaceae bacterium
AATCCGCAATTCCTCACCAAGGCAAAGCCGGAGGTGATCGAGGACCAGCGCGAACGCGAAGCCGATGCAAGCCGCAATCGCGACCGGCTCAAGGCGGCCTTCGACCGGTTGGCCGCGGTGTGAACCCGACAGTGCCGGCGGTGAGCATAACCCTGCGCGTCGAAAGCATGGTTGATCGCGGCTTTGCCTCGCCGGAGCGAGCCGCCGAGATCCGGCGGGTGGCGGAACGCTATTCGGTCGCAGTGACAGAAGACATGGCCGGGCTGATCGATCCCGCCGACCCGGCCGATCCGATTGCGGCGCAATTCGTGCCGCACGGCGCCGAGCTTGAGACGGCGCCCGAGGAACGGGCCGACCCGATCGGCGACGAACGCTGGACGCCCATTCCGGGGATCGTGCACCGCTATCCCGACCGTGTGCTGCTGAAACCGACGCTGTTGTGCCCGGTCTATTGCCGTTTCTGCTTTCGCCGCGAGACCGTCGGCAAGGCGCCGGCGATGCTGCCGCCGGCCGATCTCGAACGGGCCTATGACTACATCCGCGCGCGGCAGGAAATCTGGGAGGTCATCGTCACCGGCGGCGACCCGTTTGTGCTGGGGCCGCGACGCCTCAGCGCGATCGTGCAGACCCTCGATGCGATCGCGCATCTTGGCGTCGTCCGGTTTCACACCCGGGTTCCGATTGTCGACCCACACCGCGTCACCGCAGAGTTGGTCGCGGCCTTGTCGGCGCAAAAGGCGGTATGGACCGTCATTCACGCCAACCATCCACGCGAACTGACCCCGGCGGCAAAAGCGGCGGTTTCAGGGCTGGTGCGCGCCGGCATCCCGGTTCTGTCGCAGACGGTGCTGTTGCGCGGTGTCAATGACGATGCCGCGGTGCTCGAAGCGTTGTTCCGCGGGCTGGTGGCGATGCGGGTCAAACCCTATTACCTGCACCACGCCGATCTGGCCCCGGGCACCGCCCGCTTTCGCACCGGGATTGCTGACGGTCAGCGCTTGGTAGGTCGATTGCGGGGCCGGGTCTCCGGTCTTTGTCAGCCGACTTATGTGCTCGACATCCCAGGCGGCTTCGGCAAGGTCCCGATCGCTCGCTGTGCGGTGCATGCCGATCACGCCACCGGCGGGTGGACCGTCGAAGACAGCGACGGACGGGGGCACGCCTATCCGCCGGATCCCGCCGATTAAGGGTAACCCCGATCCGCGAGGCCAGGACACCCTCGTCGCGGCTGCCGACCGGCTTTTTGGCACCGCCGCTGGAAAAGCCGCTTGGAAAACCCTCTGACCGTCACACCGCCAGTTCGCACCAGATCGGGGTGTGGTCCGAGGCGCGGTCTTTGGCACGCGGCTTCTTGTCGATTTCGCAGACGGCGACCCGGTCGGCGGCGTGCGGCGACAGCAGCAGATGATCGATCCGCAGCCCCTCATCACGGTTCCACCGCCCGGCCTGATAATCCCAGAACGTATAGCGGTGCGACTCACGATGAAAGACGCGGTAGGCGTCGGTCAAGCCGAGATTCATCAGCGCCCGGAACCGCGAGCGCGATTCGAGGCGGCACAGGGCGTCATCGCGAAACGCCAGCGCATCGTAGACGTCTTCATCGGCCGGGCAGATGTTGTAGTCGCCGGCGAGGACAAACGGAACCTCGCGCCGCAACAGGTCGCGGGTATGGTGGATGAGCTGTTCCATCCAGGCGAGCTTATAGGTGAATTTATCGGTGCCGACCGGATTGCCGTTTGGCAGATAGATCGAGGCGACGCGAACCGCGCCAAACGATGCTTCGAGATAGCGCGCCTGCTCGTCTTCCGGCATACCGGGCAGGCCACACAAGATTTCCTCGGCTGGCTGCTTCGAAACCAGCGCCACGCCGTTATAGGCGCGCTGCCCGATAGTCTCGACCCGATAGCCCAAGGCCTCGAGTTCGAGCCGCGGAAAGTCCGCCGGCGGGCATTTTGTTTCCTGCAGGCACAGCACGTCCGGCTGCGCCTCCTCGATATAGGAAAGGAGGTGCGGCAGCCGCACCTTGACCGAATTGACGTTCCAACTCGCGATCTTCACGCGCGCAACGCCTGGCCGGGATCAGCCGATCGAAAACGAATTGCCGCAGCCGCAGGATGAAGCAGCGTTGGGGTTGCGGATCTGGAAAGCGGCCCCCATCAGATCCTCGACGAAATCGACCTCGGCGCCGTTCAGCAAGTCGAGCGACACCTCGTCGACGACGACGCCGACACCGTCGCGCTCAAAGACGAAATCATCGTCATGGCGCTGATCGTCGAAACTCAAACCGTACTGGAAGCCCGAGCAGCCGCCTCCCGACACCGCGATCCGCAACCGCGCTTCCTGCGCCTGTTCCTGCTCTTTGAGCATCGCGATGCGTCGGGCAGCGTTTTCGGTCAAGATGACGCGGCGCTGCTGAACTTCGTTCCCGCTGTCGGACATGTTCTCGCTACTCCCCAGCCGCCCGGATGACTGCGAACCATCGGGGCATTTATGTAGGGATAAGCAGTGGCGCGGTCAAATCCCCGAACGCCGGGGCCGGTGGTACGAACCCGCGAGATGACCCGCGCTGCCGGTCAGGCTCGCGGTACGTCACCCCACTTCTCGCAACGGCAACGATTTTCTCTCGCAACGGCAACAATTTTCAGCGAGCGCAGCGATATCGTCATTGCGCGTCCGCCGCTCGGCGCTGCGTACCACCCGCCCACGGGGGCCTCGCGCAGCAACCGCGATGCAACCGACGGCGCGGCTTCAATCCGCGCGGCTAGCGCTGATCCTGCGGAGCCGGGATCTTGGTGCCACTGATGTTTCCAGCCGAGTCGCGCCGGACCTCGACATTGTGGTTACCGGGTTTTGGCGGGATCGGCGCCGGGGCGATTGTCGCCGTTACCGGGGCGCCTTCAACCTCGGCTTTGGTCAGCTTCACCTGAACCGATCCGCTGTTTGCGGTAATTTGCGGCTCTGCTGCACTCCAGGCGACCGCGTGATCGTTCGCGCCGCCGAGGCTGATAAAGCCGCCGGTGTTGATCACCAACGCGACGATGCGCCCGCTCCCAAAGGTCAGCACCAGGTTCTGCACGTGGCCGACCGGCGCGCCGTTGGGGCCGACGACTTTCTTGCCGAGAAGGTCCTGCTTGACATCGTAATAGGACCGGCGGTTCTTTGCCTCCTCGACTAGAGCGGCGCCGGCATTCAAAGCGGTCTGGTCGAGCCTGGTTGCGAAGTGGGGTAGCGGCGTCGGCTCGAATTGGAGGCTGCTCCAGGCTACCGCGCTTTTCTTGCCGTGATCGAAGGACTGGCCGTGATCGAAGGACTGGGCGCCGGCCGGTGCGAGGAGGGCAACCGCGGCGGTCGCGTTCTGGCGATCGATCATGATGTCGGTGATTTTGGCGATCGTCGTGCCGTTGGCGTCTTTGACGTCGGCACCGATAACGTGGGTCGCGGTGATCTCGTTGGCCGTCGGGCTTACCGCGAAATTCTTCGGGGGCCGATTGGTGAGCCCGGTATTCATCTCGGGCACCACCGCGTTTTCAGCCGCGAGGGCGGTGCCGCTCACGGCAGCGGCGGCGGTGACGATCAGCAGGGCAGCCAGCGTTCTTTGGATCATCGCTATTCTCGTGTTGCTCTTATTGCTAACCCCGCCGACGCTGAAAAATTCACCGCCAAAAAATTCACGGCCATCGGATATATCAGCATCGCTGCATGGCAGAAGCGGAGTTTGAGATGCCGGAGGTCCTGGAGAGCCCGCCCACCGGCCGGCAACTGGCGGAGGCCGAGCGGCTTGCTTCGTTGCGCGCGCTCGAACGCAAGGTGCTGTGGCTGTCAACCTGGATGATTCACAACGCTAATCACCTGCGTCCCAACCGCGACGGGCTCAAGGTCGGCGGGCATCAGGCATCGAGCGCGTCGGTTGCGACCCTGATGACCGCACTCTATTTCGATGTGCTCCGGCCGCAGGACCGGGTCGCGGTCAAGCCCCACGCCTCGCCGGTGTTTCACGCGATCCAATACCTGCTCGGCAATCAGACACGCGACAAACTGGAACGGTTTCGTGCGTTTGGCGGCGCTCAATCCTATCCGTCGCGGACAAAGGACGGCGATATTGTCGATTTCTCGACCGGATCGGTCGGCCTTGGGGTCGGCATGACGTTGTTCAGTTCGATCGCACAGGATTATCTGCGGCTGAAGGAACTCGTCCCGACCGACGAACCGCCCGGCCGGATGATCGCGCTCGCCGGTGACGCCGAACTCGACGAGGGCAACATCTTCGAAGCCCTGCTCGAAGGCTGGAAGCACGATGTCCGCAATCTGTGGTGGGTCATCGACTACAACCGTCAGAGCCTCGACGCCGTCGTTTCCGACCGGCTGTTTGGCCGCATCGACGCAATGTTCGAAATGATGGGCTGGCGCGTCGTTACCCTCAAATATGGGCGGCTGCTGGAAGCCGCGTTCGCACGCGACGACGGCCACCATCTGCGCGAATGGATCGATGCCTGTCCGAACTCGCTCTATTCGGCGCTCGTCTACAAGGGCGGCGAGGGCTGGCGCGAGCATCTGCAGCGCGATCTCAACCGCTATCCCGGCATCCGCGCAATCCTCGATGATCATGACGATGACGCGCTGCAGCGGCTGATGACCAATCTCGGCGGGCATGACATGGCCTCGGTGCTTGGCGCCTTTCACGCCATCGCCGACGATCGGCCGACCTGTTTTATCGCTTATACGATCAAAGGGTTCGGACTGCCGTTTGCGGGACACAAGGACAACCATGCCGGGCTGATGAACCTCGACCAGATGGCCTCGTTCCGCCGCATGATGCAGGTGGCGGAAGGTGCCGAATGGGACCGTTTTGCCGGTCTTGATCGGTCCCCTGAGGAGTTGGCGGCGTTTCTCGACAGCCTGCCGCTCGCCGGCTCAACCATCAGGCGCGACCGGGCCCGGCCGCCGCAGGTGCCGGTGCCGCCAACCCTGCCGGCGCCGCGCGGCGCCCGCCAGTCGACGCAGGAAGCCTTTGGACGGCTGCTCGGCGACATTGCCGCGAGTGACAGCCCGCTGGCCGAGCGCATTGTCACCACCTCGCCCGATGTCACGGTGTCGACCAATCTCGGACCATGGGTCAATCGCCGCGGCATCTTTGACCGCACCGAGCGGGCCGACACGTTTCGCGAGGAAAATGTCGTCTCGGCACAGCGCTGGGGGATGTCGCCGCGCGGCCAGCACATCGAACTCGGCATCGCCGAAAGCAACCTGTTCCTGCTGCTCGCCGCCCTCGGACTGTCGGGAGGGCTGTTCGGCAGCCGCGTACTGCCGATCGGGACCCTGTACGATCCGTTCATCAAGCGCGGGCTCGATGCGCTCAACTACGCTTGTTACCAGGACGCGCGGTTTATCGTGGTGGCGACGCCATCGGGGGTGACGCTCGCACCCGAAGGCGGGGCGCACCAGTCGATTGGCGAGCCGCTTATCGGCATCGCTCAGCCGGGGCTGACGAGTTTCGAGCCGGCCTATGCCGATGAATTGGCGGTGCTGCTGCGCTGGGCCTTTGCCGAGATCCAGCGCGACGGCGGCGAGAGCGTCTATTTCCGGCTGTCGACGCGGTCGATCGAACAGCCGAGCCGACAGCTCGAACCGGAACTCGCCGAGGCGATCATCGCTGGCGGCTACTGGCTGCGCGCGCCGGGTCCCAGCGCTGATCTGGCGATCGTCTATTGTGGCGCGGTGGCGCCGGAGGCACTCGCCGCCCATGACGCACTCGCCGAAGATGCGCCCGGGGCCGGGGTGCTGGCGATCACCTCGCCCGACCGGCTGCACCGGGGTTGGCGCGCCGCCCAGGCGGACGGCGGAACCAGCACGGCGGAGCGACTGTTGGAACAGCTGCGGCCCGGCGCCGCCCTCGTCACGGTCGGCGACTTTCATCCGGCGACATTGTCGTGGCTGGGTGCGGTCCGGCAGAACCCGATCGTGGCGCTGGGGGTAGAGCGGTTCGGCCAATCGGGCGACATCCCCGACCTCTATCGCGCTTACGGTATTGACCGGGATGCCATTCTTGACGGTACCGCCCGCGCCAGCCTGCTCGCGCTCGGCAAGGCCTGAGTGGCCCACGGGGCTGGGTGGCCCACGGGGCTGAGTGGCCCACAGGGAGGAAACAATCATGCGGCGCGGCAACGGAACGATCAGGGCGATGGAGAGGCGGCGGCGCGGCCGGCACGGCTCTCGCTGATGTCCGCGCGCAGTTCGCCGGCACCCGCGCTGCCCGGCATTGACGACGAGGCGGTCGCAGCGGCGCGCGCAGCGCGACTGCGCCATGTCAGCGACGACAGCCCGGGGATCACCCGGTGCAAGGCGCACCACGGTTTCGATTACCGTGATCTCCACGGCGCGCTGATCGGCGATGTCGAGACGCTGAGCCGCATCAAATCTTTGGCGATCCCGCCGGCGTGGACCGAAGTATGGATCTGTCCGTTGCCGAATGGCCACATTCAGGCCACCGGTCGCGACGCTCGCGGTCGCAAGCAATATCGCTATCATCCGCGCTGGCGCGAGACCCGCGACGAGACGAAATACCACCGCATGCTGGTCTTCAGCCGCGCCTTGCCGCAGATCCGCGCCCGCGTCGAAGCCGATTTGCGGCGCCGCGGGCTGCCGCGCGAGCGCGTGTTGGCGGCGATCGTGCGGCTGATGGAGCTGACGCTGTTTCGCATCGGCAATGAAGAATACTCGCGAACCAATCACAGCTTTGGCTTGACTACGTTGCGCAATCGCCATGCCGAGATCGCCGGAGATCAGATCCGTCTCAGCTTTCGCGGCAAAAGCGGCGTGCGGCAGGAAGGCCGGATTGCCGACCGGCGGCTGGCGCGGATCGTCAAGAACTGTCGCGACCTTCCAGGCTACGAGCTATTCCAATATCTCGATCAAGACGACAACCGACATGCGGTCGATTCAGCCGACGTCAACGAGTATCTGCGAGAGATCAGCGGCGAGGACATTACCGCTAAAGACTTCCGTACTTGGGCCGGGACCCATCTCGCCGCGATGGCGTTGCAGGAATTATCCGCGCTCGACGGCACGACGGCGCCGAAATCGACGATTGTCCGCGCCGTCGAGCGGGTCGCCAAACACCTTGGCAACACCGCTGCAGTGTGCCGCAAATGCTACATCCACCCGGCGATCTTCGAGGGCTATCTCGACGGGACATTGCTGCGCACCCTGGCAGCGCGAACCCGCGCCTATATGGCAAAAAATATCGAAGGGATGAGCGCCGAAGAAGCGGCGGTCGTCGCGTTTCTGCGACTGCGGATGGAGAAGCTCGCGCGAATCGAAGACGGACCGCGGCGGCGCGCCGGCTAGTGTCGAAACCAGACGGACAGTGCCGGCTGTTGGCGATCGCGGCGGGGCGGCCCAGCCAAACAACCTTAGCCAGCCAACAACCTTTAATCTGATGATACGGCGCCACCAAACGTCAAATTCGTCCGGCTAGCGATGCGCGACCGGTGGACCGAGGCGATGCTCGACGGCGCATTCGAAGAGGCCTGGGCGGTCAGCGATGCGGTGATCCGGCAGCGGCGGGGGCGTTCCTGCACCGATCTGCCCTGCCATTTGCGCTGGGTGTGGGATGGGGCGCCATTCGCCGGCCGCGATGTGCTGGTGCGCTGCTATCATGGGCTGGGTGATACGCTGCAGTTCATCCGGTTCGTACCGCGTCTTTCCACGATCGCGCGTCGCGTCATCGTCGAGGCCCAGATGGAGCTTTTTCCTCTGCTGCGTTCGATCAGCGGAATTTCGGCGCTTCACCCGCTCGGAACCGCACTGCCGTGCTGGGATGTGGCAATCGAATCGATGGAATTGCCGCACGCGTTGCGGCTCCGCCTCGACGATCTGCCCGGCCCGGTCCCCTATCTGAGCGCGCCGGGCAGGCCACGGTCGGGAGCAGCACACGGGTTGCCGCGCCCAACCGGGGCGCCGCGGCTGCGGGTCGGCATCGTCTGGGCCGCTGGCGACTGGCGGCGCGAGCGCTCATTGCCGCCAACGCTGCTATTCCCGCTCGCACAGCTGCCGCTCGACCTCGTCTGTTTGCAGCTCGGTGCGGCGCGGCGCGATCCCGATGCGGTTTGCCTGTTGCGGGCGTGCGCGATGGCGCTCGCCGAGACCGCCGCGATCGCCGAGACCGCGGCGCTGATTTGCCGTCTCGATCTGATCGTCACGGTCGATACGATGGTGGCGCACCTCGCGGGTGCGCTTGGCCGGCCGGTCTGGATGCTGCTGGACGCCGACGCCGACTGGCGCTGGATGCGCCGCCGCAGCGACAGCCCGTGGTATCCGACAATGCGGGTCTTGCGGCAATCGCAACCGGGCGTGTGGGAGCCGGTCGTCGAACAGCTGCTGGCAGAGCTGGCACGGGTGGTGCGGCAGCCGGGCGGGGAACGGGAGAGGCGTCCGCCTTGTTGAGAAAAGATTGATACTCTTCCGATGGAGAGGGTAATGGCGGCGCACAATACGACCGAAGCCCGGATCACGACCGATCACGATCAGATCCGCCAATGGGTCGGGGCGCGCGGCGGCAAACCCGCTGCTGTCAAGGCGACGCATCGCGGCGACGATCCGGGAATCATTCGCCTGATTTTCCCGGATGCGCCCAACGCCAATGATGACAGTCTCGAGGAGATCTCCTGGGAGGAGTTCTTCGAGAAATTTGACGATGCCAATCTCGCCCTCGTTTACCAGGACAACACCGCGGGCGGCGAAAAGAGCTTTTTCAACAAGCTGATCGGTCGCGAGACCGCGGAAGCGCGGCGGCATGGCGAGAGCCACACATCGCGCCATCACCGCCGCGGGTGAGCGGTCGACGGGCGATGCGCTCGATGTGACGCGCTCGGTCCCTGGAGCGCCGGCAGGGCGAGGGCTGCTCAATCGAGCTGAGCGGCTGCGCTACCGGTCCATTGCCGCCCCGATCGCCGAGACCAACGGCTTCATGAAATAGGCTCCCTGCGGCATTATTGCTGCAGTCAGGCCGCGCCGCTGCAAGGCTTCAGCCACAACCGGACCGATCGCAGCGATCGTCGTCTGTTGCAATCCGCCGAGAAGCCGGTCGATGGCGTCGTGGGCTTGAGCCACATCGAACAGCCGGCGGAGTTGCGGCGCACTGGTGAACACGACAATGTCGATTACGCTCGTCGCCAATTGCTCGATCAGCGCCAGTATCGCCGCGTCAGCCGCTTGCGAGGCGTACGCGTATGGTGTTACCGGGGCGGGAATGGCGCCGGCCGCGGCGATAAACTCGACGAGCCGGTTGTCCGTCGCCCCCGGATAGAGCTGCACGCCGACCCGCCGACCCTGCAGATCGAGACCCGCGAGCAGTGCGATGACCCCGTCGGTTGTCGGCTGCTCGGCGCGCAGTTGCGGCTGCAACCCGAGCGCCCGCAAGGCCCTGACCGGCTTCGGGCCGCGGCTGATCGTTCGGGTTTGGCCGAGTGCTGCAAGAAATGCCGGCTCGACTCCGGCGGAACCGGCAAGGCCGCGAAGCCGGTAAACACCTTCGCCGGTCAGGAGAACCAGATCGTTAAACGAGCCGGCGATGAAACGGTGAAGCCAGGCGATCACCGGAGCGGGATCGGCAGGGTCGGTGATCGCCACCGCCGGGCAGGCGATGACCTCCGCCCCTTCCTCGCGCAGCATCGCCGCGAGCCGGTCCGCCTCCCGGGTCTCAAGCAACGCGATCCGCCGTCCCTTCAGTGATCCGGACGCGATGTTATCGTCGGACATGACCTTCTCGGCTTGCCGTGGTGAGCTGCCTGCCACAATAGAACCTCTCAACAAATTGGAGAACGCTTGAGCAAATTGGCCGCCTCAATTTCGCGGCCGCGCGTATCGATGGCCGAAGGCCGTTTACTCGCTGAAATTGGGCCTTTGAGGCGATTTTCAGCCAAAACGTTTGAACCTTCTTGTCGGGGGTGTGTTGGAGGGAGGTGCTTTCGCGATCCAGAGTAGGAATGACACAAACGGTTTTGATCACCGGCGGGGCCGGGTTTATCGCGTCGCATTGCTCGGCATTGCTGCTCCGCCATGGATACCAGGTGCGCGCCCTCGACAATCTCGACGCGCAGATCCACGGTCCGGAGCGGCGCCCACCGGCTTATCTTGACAGCCGGGTCGAGCTGATCGTCGGGGACATCCGCTCGCCGCGCGTGGTCAAGCGCGCGCTGGCTGACGTCGACGCCGTCATTCATCTCGCCGCCCGCGTCGGGGTCGGCCAGAGCATGTACGAGGTAGCCGACTATACCGACGTCAATTCGCGCGGCACCGCGGTGCTGCTCGAAGCGATGATCCGGCGCGCACGGCACCGGCCATTCTGCCGTCTCATCGTTGCCTCAAGCATGAGCGTCTACGGCGAAGGTCTCTATCGGGCAGCTGATGGCGCGTTGATGCCCGGGGTCGAACGGGCGCCGCGCCATTTGCGGTCCGGTCTGTGGGAGCCGATCGATGGTGAAGGCAACCCCCTCGAACCGCTTCCGACGCCGGAGACCAAACCGGTATCGATGGGCTCGGTCTACGCCCTGTCAAAATTCGACCAGGAGCGGCTCTGTCTGCTGGTCGGCGGCGCTTACGGCATTCCGAGCGTCGCACTGCGTTTCTTCAATGTCTATGGGCCGCATCAGGCATTGTCGAACCCCTATAGCGGGGTGCTTGCGATCTTTGCCGCGCGTCTGCTGAACAACCGGGCGCCACTGATTTTCGAGGATGGCGAGCAGCGCCGGGATTTTGTGTATGTCGGCGATGTCGCCGAGGCGTGTCGCCTCGCACTGTCGTGCGAGGCCGCGGTCGGACAGGCCTTCAATATCGGCAGCGGCCGCGCCGTGACGATCAACCAGGTCGCGCGGTTGCTCGCCGATACCCTCGGCGTCGCCATCGAACCCGAGGTTACCGGCGAATGCCGGATGGGCGACATACGGCACTGCTTCCCGGATATCTCGCGCGCCCGTTCGGTCCTGGGTTACCGGCCGCAAACCCCGCTCGAGGAGGGGATCGGTCGGCTCGTCGAATGGCTCGACGGGCGCGTCGCGGTCGATCGGGTCGGCGAGGCGCTGAGCGCGCTCGCCACGCGCGGGCTGACCGTATGACGCCGCCGGCTTTGTTTCGGCAACGGACGCGCCGGTGTCAGTCGGTAGTGGAATGAAGGTCGCCCTCGTCAATCCGAACTGGGATTTTAGCGGCAGCATCTATTTCGGGTGCCGCGAGCCGCACCTGCCGCTCGAATTCGGATACGCCGCAGCGCTCTTGACCGCTGCCGGGCACGAGCCGGTCATCGTCGACGCCCAGGCGGAAGCGCTCGATGATCCAGGGTTGCGGGCGCGGGTCGCGACGATGGCGCCGGAGATGATTGTCGTCACCACCGCGCCGAGCTACCTCTTTTGGCGTTGCGCCCCACCCGAGCTGCGGGTTCCGCAAGCGGCATTGGCGACGCTGGCCGGGATCCCCGCGATCCGGGTCGCGGTCGGACCGCACGGTTCGGCGACCCCGCGCGCCGCACTGCGCAAGCTCGCAGTCGATGCGGTGGTGCTGGGCGAATGCGAAGAGGTGCTGGTTCGGCTCGCCGAGATGACCCCGGATGATTGGGACGGCATCGCCGGGCTGTGCCGCCGGGTTTCGGGTGAGATCGTCGTCCAGGGTGCGCCGCAAGCGGCGGACGTCGCGCGTCTGCCGGCGTTGCGCTGGTCTGCCGCAAGCGTGCAGCGGCATGTCCACCACCATCACCGCTTTGATGCCATTCCGGCAGTTCCGGGAGCGGAGATGGAGACGTCGCGCGGCTGCCCCTATCACTGCAGCTTTTGCGCCAAGGAGAGATTTCGCGATCGCTATCGCCGGCGCCAGCTCGCCACAATCCTCGACGAACTCGACGGTCTGATCGCGCATGGGATCGGGTATGTCTATTTCATCGATGAGATCTTTCTACCGTGGCGCGAACTCTTGGAAGCTCTGGCACAGCGCCCGGTCGCTTTCGGGGTTCAGACCCGCATCGATCTGTGGCGCGACGACATGCTTGATCTGCTGGGCCGAGCGGGCTGCGTGTCGATCGAGGCGGGGGTCGAAAGCCTGACCCCCGAGGGTCGCGACTGGCTCGACAAGGATTGCCGCGCATCGACCGACGAGCTGACGCGTCGCCTGATCTACGCCAGGCGCTCGGTGCCGTTTGTGCAAGCCAATCTGATTGCCGCCGACAGCGACGATCCCGCCGCAGTCGAGCGCTGGCGGACGACCTTGCAGGGCGCAGCGGTGTGGGCGAACGAGCCGGTGCCGCTGTTTCCGTATCCGGGTTCGCCGGATTACCGCCGTTTATGGGGTTTGCCCGATGATGTCGCCTGGGAGCGCGCGGTTGACTACTACCTCGAGCGCAATGCCGCCTTTAGCGATATCCAGGACGCCCGACCGCGGCGCCTGTGCGAATTGGAGGCGGTGGCGCGGTGACCCGATCGCGGCTGACCGTGCTGATGACCGCCGACGCGGTCGGCGGCGTCTGGTCCTATGCGCTGGGGCTTTGCGCGGCACTGCCGCAGGTCCGTTTCGTCCTCGCCACGCTCGGACCGCGCCCGCAGCCGGCCCAGCGCGCCGCCATTGCGCGGCCTGGCAATCTGCTTCTGGAAGAGAGCGATTTTCGTCTCGAGTGGATGGCCGGCGGCCAGGCTGATATCGCTCCGAGCCGCCGCTGGCTTGAGGAACTCGCGCGGCGTCACGCGGTCGATCTCGTGCATGTCAACGGGTATGCGCAGGCAGGGCTGGAGAGCGGGCGCCCGGTCGTCGCAGTCGCCCATTCTGATGTACTCAGCTGGTGGCTGGCGGTGCATGGCACGACGGCGCCGACCGAGTGGTGCGATTATCGCCGCCAGGTTGCCTGCGGGCTGCACGCCGCCGATCGGGTGGTGGTGCCGACACATGCGGTTCAGCGTGATCTGCAGCGGCAATACGGGTTCCCGCCGCATGCCCGGGTCATTGGCAACGGCATCGATATCGGCCGGTATGCGCCCGCACCAAAACGGCCGGTCATTCTCGCTGCCGGCCGGATCTGGGACGCTGCCAAGAACCTGCATCTGCTCGACGACATCGCCCCGGGGTTGGATTGGCCGATCGAGATCGCCGGTGATGCCGCTCATCCCGAGGCAGGGGTTGCGCGACTTCACTATGCGCGGCCGCTCGGCCGACTCGACTCGGAAGCGATGCGCCGGCATCTTGGCGCGGCCGCCATCTTCGCCGCTCCGGCGCGCTATGAGCCGTTCGGTCTCAGCATTCTCGAGGCGGCCGCGTCGGGTTGCGCCCTGATGCTGGGCGACATCGCCTCTTTGCGCGAGAACTGGGACGGTGCGGCAATCTTTCTGCCGACTGATGATAGGGCGCAATGGCACCGGGCACTGTCGCGCCTGATCGACGATCGCGGCGAACGCGCGCGGCTAGCCGCCGTAGCGCGCGCTCGCGCCGAGCGTTTCACGCTTTCTGTCACCGCCCGCTGCTATCATGCGCTTTACCAGGACCTGACCGGAGTGTCAGTCGAGCCGCGGGTCGCGTAATGGCAAAAATCATACTGTTTTGTCATTCGCTGCGGTCTGACTGGAACCACGGCAACGCGCATTTTCTGCGCGGCGTCGCAAGCGAATTGCAGCACCGCGGGTTTGATCTCGAAGCGTTCGAACCAGCAGACAGCTGGAGTGCTGCCAATCTGGCGGCGGATTGCGGACCGGCCGCCCTTGCCGCCTGGCGCGCTGCCTATCCCGATCTGCCGCTGACAATCTTCGATCCGAAAAGCATCGACCTCGATCGGGCGCTGGATGGCGCCGATCTTGTGCTGGTTCACGAGTGGGCCGATCCGGCCTTGATCAGCCGGTTGGCGGCGCGGCGCCGTGGCGGTGGCCGCTGGCTGCTGCTATTTCACGACACCCATCACCGCATGGTCAGCGCCCCCGGCGAGATAAGAAAGCTCGATCTCGCGGGTTTTGATGCGGTGCTCGCCTTTGGCCAGTCGCTGGCCGAGGCCTATCGTCGCCGCGGCTGGGGCACGCAGGTCTTCACCTGGCATGAGGGTGCGGATCTTCGCGTATTCCGGCCGGACACCACTCTGTCGAAAGAGCGCGACCTGGTGTGGATCGGCAATTGGGGTGATGACGAGCGTGCCGCCGAATTGCGCGAGTTTCTGATCGAGCCGGTGACCGCATTGGGTCTTGCGGCGCAAATCCATGGCGTGCGCTACCCGGCAGACGCGTGCGCAGCGCTGGCAGCGGCAGCGATCGATTACGCTGGATACCTGCCGAATTTTCGCGTGCCGCAAGCCTTTGCCGCGGCGCGGATGACGATCCACGTGCCGCGTCGGCCTTATGTCCGGATGTTGCCGGGTATTCCGACGATCCGCATCTTCGAGGCGCTGGCCTGCGGGATGCCGCTGGTCTCGGCCGCCTGGGACGATTGCGAAAAGCTGTTCACTCCGGGCGAGGACTACCTCGTCGCGCGCGACGGCGCCGAGATGCAGCGTCACCTCGCGGCACTGCGCAGTGATTCGGTGTTGCGGGCGCAGCTTGCCGAACGCGGGCGGGCCACGGTCACGGCGCGTCACAGCTGCGCCCAGCGCGTCGATGAGCTGTTGGCGATCTGTGCCGTATTGGGCCGCGAATTTGCTCCGGGTGCGATCGCGGAGGTGTGATGAGCCCGCTGACCATTGCTTTTTTCGGGTCCAGTCTGGTCTCGGCCTATTGGAACGGCGCCGCTACTTATTATCGGGGGATTCTAAAGGCGCTGGCCGCCAATGGGCATTGCATCAGCTTTTACGAGCCCGACGCCTACGATCGCCAGCAGCACCGTGACATTGCCGATCCTGAATGGGCGCGGGTCGTCGTCTATTCGGCGCAAGGCGATGCCGGCGTCGAACGCGCTCTTGACGAGGCGCGGTCGGCCGATCTGATTGTCAAGGCCAGCGGTGTCGGCGTGTTCGACCAGCTGTTGGAGGCGCGGGTGCCGGCCATAAAGCGTCCGGGCGCCATGGCTGCGTTTTGGGACGTTGACGCGCCGGCAACACTCGACCGCATCTCCGCCGATCCGGACGACCCATGGCGCGCGCTGATCCCTGCCTACGATCTGATTCTGACCTATGGCGGCGGCCCGCCGGTCGTCGCCGCCTATCAGCGCTTTGGCGCGCGCGATTGCGTTCCGATCTATAACGGGCTCGATCCGCTCACCCATTTTCTGACAGCACCCGAACCTCGCTTTGCCTGCGATCTCGGGCTCGTCGCCAACCGGCTGCCGGACCGCGAGCGCCGGATCGACGAGTTTTTTTTCGATGTGGCGCGCGATCTACCCGAGCGGCGATTTCTGCTTGGCGGCAGCGGCTGGGGCGACAAGCCGCTACCGGACAATGTCGGGTATCTGGGCCATGTCTATACCCGCGAGCACAACGCCTTCAACGCCTCGGCGCTGGCGGTTTTGAACGTCAGCCGCGACAGCATGGCGGCCTACGGCTTCAGCCCGGCGACGCGGGTGTTCGAGGCAGCCGGCGCCGCGGCCTGCGTCATCACCGATGCATGGAGCGGGATCGAGCAGTTCTTTGAGCCGGAACGAGAGATCCTGGTCGCGGCGAATGGGCCGGCGGTGGCCGAACAGCTGGCTCGGCTGACCCGCGAGGATGCACGCCGGATCGGCGCCGCGGCGCGGGCGCGGGCTCTTGCCGACCATACCTACGCACAACGCGTCATGCTGCTGCAGCGAGTCCTCGCGGGGGGCGGGTAATGCACCAGGCGCCGACCCCCTTATCGCCGTCGCCGATGCAGATCGTCTTTCTCGGTCTGTCGATCACGTCTTCCTGGGGGAATGGTCACGCGACCACCTATCGCGGCCTGGTGCGGGCATTGTGCCGCCGTGGCCACCAGGTGCTGTTTCTGGAGCGCGAGACGCCCTGGTATCGCGATCACCGCGACCTCGCGCATCCGCCCTATGGCCGCACCTGCCTCTATCACAGCATCACTGAACTGCGCCAGCGATGGAGCGGCGCAATCCGTGCCGCCGATTTCGTGATCATCGGCTCTTATGTCCCCGAGGGGATCGAGGTGGTGAGTTTCGTCCAACGCACCGCGCGCGGGCTTGTCGCGTTTTACGACATCGACACGCCGGTGACATTGGCAGCCGTCGCTGGGGGCAGCTGCGACTATCTCGCCGCTGATCTGGTCCCGGGTTTTGATCTTTATCTGTCGTTCACCGGCGGGCCGATCCTGCGCCGCATCGAGGACGATCTTGGTGCCCGTGCCGCGCGAGCCCTTTATTGTAGCGTCGATCCGGACCGCCATCGACCGGTGGCGAACAATCCGCGCTGGGATCTTGGTTATCTCGGAACCTACAGCACCGACCGCCAGCCGACCCTCGATTCATTGATGTGTGCGCCGGCGCGCGCCTGGCCGCAGGGCCGCTTTGCGGTTGCCGGTTCACTCTACCCGCCTGATGTGGCCTGGCCGGCAAACCTGGAGCGCATCGAACATATCGATCCCGGCGGACATGCGACGTTTTTTGCGCGCCAGCGTTTTACGCTGAACGTGACCCGCACCGACATGATCCGAAGCGGCTATTCGCCAAGTGTTCGCCTGTTTGAGGCTGCCGCCTGCGGCGCCCCGATCATCAGCGATTGGTGGGATGGTCTTGACGAATTCTTCTGTCCCGGCCGCGAAATCCTGGTTGCCGAAGGTTCCGACGAAGTGCTGCGCTATCTGCGCGAACTGCCTGAAGACCATCGCTCTGATCTTGCCCGGAATGCCCGCGCGCGGGTTCTCGCCAGCCACACCGCCGATCATCGCGCCGCGACCCTCGAAACTTATGTTGGCGAAATTCACGGCGCAAAGCGGCGCCCTGGCCGCTCGGCGCAACAATCGGGAGCGTCGCGGATCCGGGCATCGGTGGCGGGAGCATTGCCGCAATGAAGCTGGTGATCTTTGGTCTCTCGGTCAGTTCGTCCTGGGGAAACGGCCACGCGGTCCTGTGGCGCGCGCTGATCCGCAGCCTGGGGGCGCTTGGCCATCGCGTTTTGTTTTTTGAGCGCGACGTGCCGTATTACGCGGAAAACCGTGATTTGACCGAGCTCAACGGCGGCTCGCTGGTGCTGTACCGCGATTGGCACGAGATCGCGGCGCGGGCAAGGCGGGAGCTTGCCGATGCCGATGCCGCGATCGTGACGTCATATTGTCCCGATGCGCTGGCCGCCACCGGCCTGGTCCTTGACGGTCCGGGCTTGCGCGTCTTTTACGATCTCGACAGCCCGGTCACGCTGGCGCGGCTTGGCTCGGGCGAGCGGGTGCCCTACCTCGGCAGCAGGGGTCTGGCCGGATTTGACCTGACGCTCAGCTATGCCGGCGGCACCGTCCTGACGGCCTTGCGCGAACGGCTGGGTGCCTCGCGTGTGGCGCCGCTTTACGGCTGCGTCGATCCCGACCGCTATCGGCCGGCGCTGCCGCGCGATGGCGGGCGCGCTGCACTCTCCTATCTCGGGACCTATGCCGAAGATCGTCAGCGCGAACTCAACCGGTTCTTGCTCCAGCCGGCGCGCTGCCGGCCGGCTCAGCGCTTCATCATCGGCGGCGCGTTATACCCGCAGCATTTTCCCTGGCGCGCCAATATCTTTTTTGAACGCCATGTATCCCCGGACGCGCATCCGCGGTTTTACGCGGCCGCCCGGATGACCTTGAACATCACGCGGCGGGCAATGGCCGAGTGCGGCTGGTGCCCATCAGGCCGGTTGTTCGAGGCGGCGGCGTGCGCAACCGCGATCCTCAGCGACTGGTGGGAGGGTCTCGATCAGTTTTTCGTTCCCGGTGCCGAGATATTGATCGTGCACACGACCGAGGACGTGCTGAACGCACTCGAATTGAGTGATCGCGAACTGGTGGCAACCGGAGCCGCCGCGCGGGCGCGCGCCTTGGCCGAACACACCGCCGATCACCGGGCAACGGAGCTGGTCGGACTGTTGTCGGCGGCCTATAGCCGCGCGCCGGACAGCATCCGCGAGGAGGCTTGAGCAATGTGGGGGATCATCCCGGCCGCCGGCAACGGCACGCGCATCCAGCCGCTCGCGTTCTCGAAAGAGCTGCTGCCGGTCGGCAGCCGCCTGGATGGCGATACCGAGCGGCCGCGCGCGGTCAGCGAATATCTCGTCGAGCGCATGCTCTATGCCGGCGCCGATCGGATCTGCTTTGTGATCTCACCGTGGAAGTCCGATATCCTGCAGTATTACGGCGCTCGGGTCGAGGGCGCGGCCATCGCCTATGTCGTGCAGCCCGAGCCGCTCGGTCTGTGCGATGCGATCTTCCGCGCACTGCCGCTGATCCGGCCTGATGAATCGGTTGTGGTCGGGCTGCCCGACACGATCTGGCTGCCGGAAGACGGCCTGGCCGAATTGCCGGACGACAAGCTGGCGTTTTTGACCTTCCCGGTCGCTCGGCCGGAATTCTTCGATGCCGTCGCCACCAGCCGGGATGGCCGGGTCCTGGAGATTCAGGTCAAGATGCCGGGTCCGTCGAGCCGCTGGATTTGGGGCGCCTTCCGGCTTCCCGGCGCCGTCCTGCACACTCTCTATCGTCTGTGGGAGGCGCGCGGCCGCAGCGACGAATATGTCGGGACCCTGGTCAATGCCTATCTCGCCGAGGGCGGCAACGCGGTAGCGATCGCCGCCGGTACCGACTATGTCGATGTCGGCACGTTGGGCGGCTATCGCGAGGCGATGCGGCTGTTGACGGCCAGGCGGGCGCGGCCGGCGAAAATCCTCGAAGTCTCGGCGACAGCGCGCGCCGGCCGTCAGCCATGACCGGGCTTGCACCCGACGAGATCAGGCGGCGGGCGGCGGCACTCGGGCCCTGGTTTCACAACATCGACCTCGGCGGCGTCGTGACCGCGCCCGAGCATTTTCTTGGCGACTACCCGATGGTGAAATGGCGCCGGTTTGCCCATGCCCTGCCGGCCGATCTGAGCGGCCGCACGGTGCTGGATATCGGCTGCAATGGCGGCTTCTACTCGATCGAGATGAAGCGTCGCGGGGCGGCACGGGTGCTCGCGATCGACATCGACGACGATTATCTGCGCCAGGCCCGATTTGCCGCTGGGATGGTGGGGCTCGACATCGAATTTGCGCAGCTTTCGGTCTATGACGTCGCCGCATTGGCCGAGCGCTTTGATGTCGTGCTGTTTCTCGGAGTGCTTTACCATCTGCGCCATCCTTTGCTGGCGCTTGACCTGATCCGCGACAATGTCGTCGGCGACTTATTTGTCTGCCAGTCGATGCAGCGCGGCGACCCCGCCGCGGTGCCGCTCGCTGACGACTACCCATTCGCCGAGAAAGCGGTGTTTGAACAGCCGGGCTTTCCGCGTCTGCTCTTTATCGAGAATTGCTATGCCGGCGACGACACCAACTGGTGGATCCCCAATCGCGCCTGTACGGCAGCGATGCTGCGCAGCGCCGGTTTCGTGATCGCCGGCAACCCGGAGGAGGAGGTGTTCATCTGCCGTCCCGACCCGGCCGCAAACCATCGCGCGGTTTACCCGGCGCGGCCGCGGCAGCATGGCTATGGTGCGGCGCGATGATCGAGGCCGTCATGCTGTGGAACGAGCCGAATAACAAATCGCATTGGGATTTGGAACTCGATCCGGATTGGTCGAAATTCGCCCGGATGATGCGGCTGGCCGGTGACGCGATCGCCGCTGCCGCCCCCGGATTGCCGCGGGTGCTGGGCGGAATTTCACCGATCGACCCGGCATTCATCCGCAATCTCGCCGGGCAGGGTGTCCTCGAACGGCTGGACATCGTGGCGGTGCACGGCTTTCCGCTCGACTGGAATCTATGGTCGATTGACGAGTGGCCGGCCAAGCTGGAGGAGATTGCCGCCGTTACCGAGCTGCCCGTCTGGGTCTCGGAATGCGGCGCGTCCAGCTTTGGCGCCGAGGAGGTCCAGGAATTCGGCCTGATCCGCACTGCCGAGTTGCTGATCGGACTGGCGCCGCGGATCCATTGGTACAGCCTTTTCGACCTGCCACAGGCATGGCCGGCGACGACGCGCCACAAAGAGGCCGAGGGCTCATCCTATTACCGGCATTTTTATATGGGATTGCTGCGCGAGGATGGCACGCCAAAGCGCGCGGCACTGCATTTCCCTAATTTCACGCCGGAACTCGGCATCTGCCAGTGGTTTCACTTTGAAGACCACCGGCTCGACGCCGCGGTCGAATGGATGAAGCGGCTCGGCGTGCGTCACCTGCGAACCGGCGTCAGCTGGGCCGACAGTTTCCGGCCGAATGCTGAAGCCTGGTTCGACCGCCAGATGCGGGCGCTCGAGCCGTTCGATGTCACTTTGACTTTTTGCTTTACACCGGAAGAGCGCGGTCTCGCTCCTCACCATACGAGCCCGCCGCAGTCGGAGGAAGAGTTCGCCGATTTCTGTGTGCGGATGATCGCGCGATATTGCGGAGCCGGCACCGGCTATGGGGCGAACCCGGCGCTCGCGTCAACGTCGCTGCCATGAACTTGATCCAACCATCGGCGGCTCTGCGGTCTGCCGGCTCGTTATTGACCGAGCTAGCGGGCACGTCCGCTATCTGGCGGCGCCTGTTGCTGGTCGTCGCCCACCCCGATGACGAGACCATTGCGATGGGCGGGCAACTGCGGCGGTTTCGCGACGCATTGCTGGTGCACATTACCGATGGTGCGCCGCGCGACGGGGAAGATGCGCGACGCCATGGCTTTGCCGACTGCGTCGGATACGCCGCGGCGCGTCGGCGCGAGCTTGCCGCCGCACTGATCGCTGGCGAAGCCGCCACAATGCGGACCGTCGCGATCGGCATCCCCGACAAGCAATCTTTTCTCGATCTGGCGGGGTTGTCGCGGCAACTCGCCGATCTGCTGCGGCGCGAACAGCCGGTTGCGGTGCTGACCCATGCCTATGAAGGCGGTCACCCCGACCATGATGCGGCGGCGTTTGCGGTTCAGGCGGCCTGCCTGATCATGCCGCCTGAGGATCGGCCGGCAATCATCGAGATGCCGTTTTATCATGCCCGTGACGGCAAAATGATCACCGGCAGGTTTCTGCCGCGAGCCACCGAAGAGATTGTCGTCGTGCTGGGTGAAACCGACCTGCGCCGCAAGCACCTGATGGCGGAATGCTTTGATACGCAGCGCGAGTTGCTCCCGCTGTTCGATCTCAGTCGCGAGTGTTTCCGGCTCGCACCTTTCTACGATTTCGGGGAGCCGCCGCATTCCGGGACGTTGCTTTATGAAACCTTCGGCTGGGGTATTGCCGGTGCTGACTGGCGTCGCCACGCAGTGGAGGCACTGGACTCGCTGGGCGCGTTACTGTGCCGTTGACCGTGCTCAGTATCGGCTACCCGCTGGCGCCGATCGGACCTGACGCGGTCGGCGGCGCCGAGCAGATCCTGTCGGCGCTTGATCGCGCACTGGTCGATGCCGGCCACCGCTCGATTGTAGTCGGCGCTTCAGGCTCGGAAGTCGCCGGGATCCTGCTGGCAACCGGCCCGGTCCCGACCCGCATCACCGATGACGAACGCCGCCGCGCCGGCGAGCGGCACCGGCGAGCGATTGCGCGGTCATTGGCGGAATTCCCGGTCGATCTGGTGCACAGCCACGCTGTCGATTTTGCCGAACATCTGCCCGCTGCCGATGTACCGACGCTGGTGACCTTGCATTTGCCGCGCGACTTCTATCCGCCCGGTGCGGTGCCGGGAGACCGGCCGCGAACCTGGTTCAACTGCGTCTCGGCAAGCCAGCGCCGCAGCTTCCGGCCATTTGCAGCAATGCTGTCGGAGATCGAGAACGGCGTCCCGGCCGATCGCCTGCAGGCCCGCCATGCGCGGCGCAAATTCGCGCTTTGTCTCGGCCGGCTATGCCCGGAAAAAGGCTTCGAGCATGCCCTCGACGCGGCCCGCCTTGCGGCAATACCGCTGTTGATCGGCGGCAGGGTGTTTCCCTACGAGACGCATCGCAATTATTTCGAGACCGCGATCCGGCCGCGTCTTGGACCGGATGCGCGTTTTCTCGGTCCGGTCGGCTGGGCGCGCAAGCGCCGGCTGTTGAACGCGGCGCGTTGCGTGCTGGTGCCGAGCCTCGCGGCTGAAACCAGTTCGCTGGTCGCGATGGAAGCGATCACCTGCGGCACCCCGGTCATCGCCTTTCCGTCGGGCGCGCTGGCCGATATCGTCGAGCCGGGGGTTACCGGCTATCTCGTCCGGGATGCCGCCGGAATGGCCGCGGCGATCCGCGCCGTCGGCGACCTCGACCGCGAGCGCTGCCGCCGGATAGCGCGCCGGCGTTTCTCGCTTGAGCGCATGGTGTCGGGCTATTTCGCGCTCTATCGCCGACTGGCTGGCGCGAGATCGCGCGCGTGATCGAAATCGCAAAAATCATCGAGGCCTCGGGCATCGCCGGGCTGCGGCCTGAGTGGGAAGAACTGTGGCAGCGCGACCCGGCGGCGACACCATTTCAATCGCCAGCCTGGCTCGAGGCGTGGTGGGATTATTTTGGCACCTCCGAACCGCTGGTGTTGACCGCCCGATGTGGCGCCGAACTGGTCGGGCTGTTGCCGCTCTACCTGTTGCGCGAACCCGGCTGCCGCAAATTGCTGCCGATCGGCGTCGGGCTGTCGGATCATATCGACGCGCTGATCGATCCGATCGCGGACGACGGCGTCGTTGATCTGCTGATTGCGGCTGTAGCGCAGACCCAGGGATGGGATGAGTGCTGGCTGCCTGATCTGGCGGCGGAGGGTAAGCTGGCGGGCGCCGCGGGCTTTCCCGGCGTGACGAGCCGGACCATGCCAGCCCCGCCTTGTCCGGTCCTCGGTTTGCCGGCAGATCCGTCGCGGCTCGGCGAGGTCGTGCCGCGCAAGACCTTGCGCGATCTTCACCAGGTGCAAAAGCGGGCCATGGCTGCGGGCGGGATTGTCATCGAGGCCATCGCCGATGGCGGGCTCGACGCCGCGCTCGATGATCTGTTCCGGTTGCATGAACAGCGCTGGCGCGGGCGCGGGGAGAGCGGGGTCTGCGGCGATCCGTTGGTCCAGGCGTTCCACCGCAAAGCCGCCCACCGGTTGCAGGCCGTCGGGATGCTGCGCCTCTATCGCCTTTTGATCGGCGATAGGGTCGCCGCCGTCTATTACGGCTTTGTTGCGAAAAGCACCGCTTACGCCTATCTCGGCGGCTTCGACCTGTCGCAGCCGCGCCTCAGCCCGGGAACGCAAATCATCGCCTATGCCATCGAGCAGGCCATCGCCGAGGGGGTGGCGAGGTTCGATTTTCTGCGCGGCGACGAAGCCTACAAATATGCCTGGGGCGCTGTCGATCGCCATAAGATCTCGCTGCGGCTGAGCTGGCAGCAATGCACAGCTCGCTGAGCGATGCCGAAGCGGCGGCCTGCCCGGCGGCGCTCCGCGTTCTGAACGGCTATCTCGCCGGCGAGATTTCCGGCGAGATAGCGCTGATGCACCTGCTGCTGGCAGAGCGCAGCCTGCCAAAGCTTATCGAATGCCTGCAGCGGCTGTGCACGACCGGGCGCGAGCCGCTATTGCGGCTGGCGCAACTCGCGGCCGCCCATGGCGAAAGTCTGGAGCGCGCCGCCCGACTGGTCACGGCGGGGTTGACCGAGGCTGATGGCGATGACCGCCTTGCCGCCACTCGCGAACAATACGATCGCGCGGTAGCCACCGCACCCGAGGCGGCGGTCGCGCTTTATTCGCTGGGTGATCCGGTCATCCTCGAACGCGCCACGACCGAACTCGCGACATTGCTCGACGGCTGGGGACTGCTCGGCGCCGATCGCGAGGCGCTCGACATCGGCTGCGGGATCGGCCGCATCGAGCGGGCGATTGCGCCGCAGCTTCGCCATATCCTCGGGATCGATCTGTCGCCGGGCATGATCGAGGAAGCGCGGCGCCGCTGCCGCGGGATAGCAAACGTCCGGTTTGCCGTATGCGACGGTCGTGATCTGGCGCCGTTCCCGACCGCCGGCTTCGATCTGATCCTGGCGGTCGACAGTTTTCCATGCATGGTTGCCATCGGCGGCGACATTGCCGAGCGGCATATCATCGACGCGGCGCGGCTATTGCGGCCTGGTGGAAGCCTCGCGATCTTTAATTATTCGTATCGCTGCGATCTTGCGGCCGACCGGGCTGATATCGCCGCCGGCGCTGCCGCTACCGGGTTGCGGGTGGTGCGCAACGGCACGCGCGATCTCGCCCTGTGGGACGGTACGAGCTTTCTGCTCAAAGCTCCACCGCGCCGCGGATGAAGGCTTCGGTGCGGGCGCGGGCCTCGTAATCGGTACACTGCTCAGGCGGGCTTTTCATGAAATAGCTCGCCGGTCCCAACAGCGCGCCGCCGATGCCGCGGTCAAGGGCGAGCTTGGCGCAACGGATCGCATCGATAACGACACCGGCTGAATTCGGCGAATCCCACACTTCGAGCTTCAGTTCGCAATTGAGCGGCAGGTTGCCGAAGGTGGTCGCTTCGATGCGGATATAGCACCATTTGCGGTCGGTCAGCCACGGCACATAGTCGCTGGGCCCGACATGCGCCTCTTCGTCCGACAACCTGTCATCGAGCTGGCTGACGACCGCATCGGTCTTTGACCGCTTTTTCGACTGCAGCCGCTCGCGTTCGAGCATGTTCTGAAAGTCGCTGTTGCCGCCAAAATTGAGCTGGTAGGTGCGATCAACCCGCACACCGCGCTCGCGGAACAGATTGGCCAGCACCCGGTGGACGATCGTGGCGCCGACCTGGCTCTTGATGTCGTCGCCGATCAGCGGCACGCGGCGCTCGCAAAACCGCTCGCGCCAGCGCGGATCCTTGGCAATGAACACCGGGATGCAATTGACATAACCGCAGCCGGCGCGCAGCGCTTCTTCGGCATACCACCGCGCGGCTATCTCCGAGCCGACCGGCAGATACGAGACGACGATCTCGGCGCCGGTGCGGTGCAGCGTATCGGCGACATCGATGACCGGTTCTGGCGACTCGATGACGACGTCGCGCAGATAACGCCCGATGCCGTCGTGGGTCGGGCCGCGCCCGACTTCGACCCCGGTCGGGCGTACCGCGGCAAAGCGCTCGGTATTATTAGGCGCGGCGCCGATGGCGTCGGCGAGGTCGCGGCCGACTTTTCCCGCGGCGATGTCGAAGGCGGCGACAAACTCGATGTCACCGATATGGTAGCCGCCGAGATCGAGATGCATGATCCCCGGAATGGGATCGTCTCCCGTCGCGTTCCGGTAGAATTCGACGCCCTGGACCAGCGATGACGCGCAGTTCCCGATCCCGATCAGTGCCACCCGGATTTTCGCCAAGAGAGCCTCCGCAACGCGCCGCTTAGGTGAACCGATTGCGAACGGTGGGACGCCTCAAAAGTTCAGGATCGCAGCGGTTCTTCGCGCAATCGATTTCTCCATCCGTGTGGCCGAGCGGGCCGGGGTCAATTGACCCGCGACGCTCAGTTGCGCAATCCTGACACCTCGGTCGGTCACCGATGTCGCCGCCACCGATTCCTTGGGTTTAGGGAAATTCAACATGTCACTGATCCTTTATTACGCCCCCAATGCCTGCTCGCTGGTGCCCTATGTCACACTGACTGAGGCTGGTGCTGCGTTTGAGGTACGCCCGCTGAATATGCGCAAGTCTCAGCACATGACGGCTGAATACCTGCAGGTCAATCCCAAGCACAAAGTCCCGGTCCTGGTCATCGACGGCACGCCTCTGACTGAAAATGTCGCGATCCAGACCTGGATTGCGCGAAATTTCCCGGCGGCCAAGCTGCTGCCCGCCGATCCGATGCTGGAGCTCCAGGCGATCTCGCTCTTGTCCTGGTGTGCCTCCGGCATTCATCCTTTTTTGTCGCGGATCAATTCACCGGTGCGGGTCTGCGACCTTTCGGGTGCTGAAGAATCGGTAAAACGCCTTGCCACACAGCAGCTGTTCGAGAACTACAAGATCGCCGACGACGTGCTCGCCGGCCGCGAATGGTTCTTTGATCATTTCACGGCGGTCGATGCACACTTTTTCTGGTGCTTTCGGCGTGGGATCCAGTTCGGGCTCGATGTTTCTCAATTCCGAAATTGCATGGCGCATTTCGAGCGCATGAAGCAGCGGCCGAGCGTCCAAAAACTGCTGGCCTACGAGCAGCAGGTGCAGACCGCATTTGCGCAGGCCGCCTAGTCTGGACCGTTGCTGTCGGGGCGCGCATATAGCGCCAAACGCCAGCCGACAGCGCCGCTGGCGGCTGTCAGGCGCGCTGCTCCGGCGGCAGCTGCAAGCGGTATCCGACGCCGAGTTCGGTCAGGATATGGGTCGGACGGGTCGGGTCGGGCTCGAGCTTTTGCCGCAGGCCACGAATGAACACCCGAAGATATTGGACCTCGTGGATGTGAGCCGGCCCCCAAATCTCGCGCAGCAGGTGGCGGTGGGTCAGCACCTTGCCGGCATGCGCCACGAGATGACGCAGCAATTCGAACTCCTTGGGTGACAGCTTGACCTCGCGACCGGCACGGGTCACTTGCCGGCGCACCAGATCGACCGTCAGCTCGCCCGATACGAAAGCCGACGATTCACCTTGCGACTGATAGCGGTGACGCAACGCGGCGCGGATCCGGGCCATCAGCTCGGCCATGCCGAACGGTTTGCCGATGTAGTCGTCGGCGCCGAGATCCAGCGCCTCGACCTTTGACCGCTCGTCGCTGCGCGCCGACAGAACGATGATCGGGATCGTCGAGCTTTGGCGGATTTGCGCGATCACCTCCAACCCGCTGCGATCCGGCAGTCCCAGATCGAGGATCACTACATCGGGCTTTTCCGCCGCCATCGCCAACAGCGCCCCGCCGGCATCCTCGGCGGTCGCGACCCGATGCCCGACCGCGGCGAGGCTGGCACGCAGAAGCCGGACGATCGGCGGCTCGTCGTCGACGACGAGCACGGTATAGGCATTAGCCATGCGCCACGATCGGCTCGCGGATTTCGGCCGGTTCGGGCACCGGCAAACGGATTGTCAGAACCGCGCCCGAGCGGTCGCGGCGGTTGCGCGCCTCGATCCGGCCGCCTTGCGCCTCGATAAAGCCCCGGCAAATGGCCAGCCCCAATCCGGTTCCGGCACGCCGCCGGTCCTGCGCCTGAACCCGATAGAACTTGTCGAAGATGCGTTCGAGGTCCTCGGCTGGGATGCCCGGACCCTCATCGATGACCTCGATTGCGACAATGTCGCCATCGCGCCGGGCGCGCAGTTCGATGCGGCTGCCGGGCGGCGCGTATTTGGCGGCGTTGTCGAGCAGATTGAACAGCACCTGCTCGAACAATATCGGATCGAGGCGCAGCATCGGCAGATCGGCGGCGATGCGGACATCGATGTGATGCCGTGCCAGCACACTTCCGGCGCGCTCCAGTGCGGCGCCGACAATTTCGGCGAGGTCGGCGAGATCGAGCTTGATGTCGATCATGCCCGATTCGAGGCGGGTCATGTCGAGCAGATTGCCGACAAACCGGTTGAGGCGCTGGGCTTCGCTTTCCAGAGTCGCCAGCAGCTCCTCGCGATCAGCCGCATCGTATTTGTCGGCAAAGCTGCGCAGGCTGGAAACCGTCCCGAGGATCGAGGCCAGTGGGGCGCGCAGATCATGCGAGATCGAGGTCAGCAACGCCGCCCGCAGCCGATCGCTCTCCGCCTGAACCCGCGCCTCGGCCAACCCCCGGACCAGCGAGATGCGCTCGATCGCCACCGCCGCCTGATCGGCGAGCGCGTCGAGCAGACGCCGTTCGTCCGGGGTCAAGAGCGGCCCCGACGCATCGCGCTCGATCCCGATCACGCCGACCGGGCCGCTACCGGTGCGCAGCGGCAGGAACAGCCATTTGCCGCCGGGCAGGGTGTCGGAACCGCGTCCGGTCGGATGATTGTGTTCCCAACACCATTGCGCCGCCGCCATATCGGCGTCATCGAGCTCGTCCTCGGGCGGATAAGCCGAGGCGACATCGAGACTGCCGCCGGCTCCTCCCGGTAACAGCAGGACGGTGCTCACCCGCAGCATCGAGGATACCTGATAGGCGGTTGCCCACAAGAGATCATCGAGGGTCCCGATCCCAGCCAGTTTCCGGCTGAAGGCATAGAGCTCGGCGGTGGCCTTGGCGCGCAACCGCGCCGAAACGATCTGCCGGCGCGCCGCCGCTGTCAGGTTGCTGACGACGACCGCGACGACGAGAAAGAAGAATAGTGCAACGACATTTTCCGGGTCGGCGATCGTGAAGGTGTAGAGCGGCGGCAGAAAAAAGAAATTGTAGGCCATGACGCTGAGCACGCAGGCCGAGAGCGCTGGCAGCAATCCCCAGGCGATGGCGGTGCCGATCACCGCCATCAGGAAGGCAAGCGAGATGCTCTGGACCCCGACCGAGCGGCTGATGATCTCGCCGACGCCAAGAGCCAGCGCCACCGCCGCGACACTCCCGAGATAGGGCCAGGGTTCGACCGGTTCGGCGCTGGTGCGCGTTGCCACCGATTTCTGCGGCGGCGTCACTTCCGCTTCGGCCGAGATCACGTGAACACTGATCGGGCCGGTCTTGCGCAAGAGATCATGCACCACCGAACCATGCACCATCTCGAACCAGCGTGGCCGGGCGGATTTGCCGATGACAATTTGGGTAATATTGTTGGCTTTGGCGTAGGCGACGACCTCGTCGGCAATCTTTCTCCCCGGGATCGTGATCGTCGAGGCGCCGAGCCGCTCGGCCAGCCGCAGGTAATCGGCGATCCGATCGCGCTCACTCTCGTCAAGACGCGCCGTGCGCGCGGTCTCGACATAGATCGCCGTCAACGGTGCGTGTAGCCGATCGGCCGCGCGCCGGGAATAGCGCAGCAGGGCGGGGGTATTGTCCGCCTCGCTGATACAGGCAAGGACGCGCTCGCCGGCGGCCCACGGCCCGGTGATCGCGTGGGCGCGCATGTGCGAGAGCAGCTGGTCGTCGACCCGTTGCGCCGTCTGGCGCAGCGCCAGTTCGCGCAGCGCGGTCAGATTGCCCGGCTGGAAATAGTGCCGGACCGCGCGCTCGGCCTGTTGCGGAACATAGACCTTGCCTTCGCGCAGCCGCTGGATCAGGTCGTCGGGTGCCAGATCGATGATTTCGATGTCATCGGCCTGGTCGAGGATGCTGTCCGGAACGGTTTCGCGCACCCGGATGCGGGTGATCCGGGCAACCACGTCATTGAGGCTCTCGACATGCTGGATGTTGAGTGTCGTGAACACGTCGATGCCGGCATCGATCAGCTCCTGGACATCGAGATAGCGTTTTGGATGACGGCTGCCGGGAGCGTTGCTGTGCGCCAATTCATCGACGAGAACCAGCTGCGGCCGGCGCTTGAGGATGAAATCGAGGTCCATCTCGGTCAGCCGGTGGGCTTTGTAGTCCACCTCGCGCCGGGGGATGATCTCCAAACCCGAGAGCAGCGCCTCGGTCTCGCGCCGACCATGGGTTTCGACAATGCCGATAACGACATCGACTCCCTCGCGCTGCTTCGCCTGCGCCGAAAGCAGCATCTCATAGGTCTTGCCGACACCCGGTGCTGCGCCCAGAAAGATCTTGAGGCGCCCGCGGCCCTCCTGTCTGGCTGCATCGAGCAGCGCCTCGGGCGAGGGCCGTGCCTCTCTTTCTGCCATCCCGAGAGTTTAGCTTATTTGAGTTGGTCTAGGGCGAGGTTCAGTTCGAGGACGTTGACCTGCTTTTCACCGATGACGCCGAGCATCGGGTCGTGGGTCTGGTCGGCGATCAGCGCGCGCAATTTCTCCGGGTCGATGTGGCGGGCCTTGGCGACGCGCGGCACCTGGAACAGGGCGGCGGCCGGGGTGATGTCGGGATCGAGCCCGCTTGCCGACGTCGTCACCAGATCGACCGGGATCGGCGTTCCCGGATTTTCCTTGGCGAGCTTCTGGGCGTCGGCCTTGACCCGCGCGATCAGCGCCTGGTTGGTCGGCCCGAGGTTCGAACCGCCGGAATTGTCGGCGGCATAGGGCACCGGGATCGTCTTTGACGGGTCCTTCGGGTCGGGCTCGGTCGTCGCCGACGGTCGCGGATGGAAATACTTGTCGGCGGTAAAATTCTGGCCGATCAGGCGCGAGCCGATCACGTGCCCATCCTTTTCGATCAGGCTGCCATTTGCTTGGTGCGGAAAGATCAGTTGCGCGAGCCCGGTCATCCCGAGCGGATACACGAGGCCGGTGATCACGGTCATCACAACGATCATCAGGATCGCGGGTCGGATTTGCTTCAGCATCAGAGTTCTCTCGCGGATAGCGCGGTTAATCTTTCGCCGTTATCTCGCTTCCGAGGTCGTACGGGATTGTCATTCCGGGGTGCCCGTCAGGGCAGGCCCGGACGCCAGGAACACGGCGCCTCTCATATGTGGCGATAGGCCGGTTCCATGGGTTCCGGGCTCGCGGGCTTTGCTCACACCCCGGAATGACATTTTGGGGAATTTCCCGCACAGCTTTCCACGGGAATAACGAGAGAGTCCGTTCACCTCGGGAGGCCTTAGGCGAGGCCGAGCGCGGTGACGGCAACATCGATCAGCTTGATGCCGACGAACGGCACGATCAGACCGCCGACACCGTAGATCAAAAGGTTGCGGCGCAGCATCGCCGCCGCACCGATCGGGCGGAACCGCACCCCGCGCAATGCCAGCGGGATCAGGGCGACAATGATCAGCGCGTTGAAGATGATCGCCGACAAGATCGCGCTCTCGGGGCTGTGCAGCCGCATCACGTTCAGGATGCCAAGCTGCGGATAGAACGCGACGAACATCGCCGGGATGATCGCAAAGTATTTGGCGACGTCATTGGCGATCGAAAACGTGGTCAAGGCGCCGCGGGTGATCAGCAATTGCTTGCCGATCTCGACGATCTCAATCAGCTTGGTCGGGTCGCTGTCAAGGTCGACCATATTGCCGGCTTCGCGCGCTGCCATCGTCCCGGTGTTCATCGCCACGCCGACATCGGACTGCGCCAGCGCCGGTGCATCGTTGGTGCCGTCGCCGCACATCGCCACGAGCTTGCCCGAGGTCTGTTCCTGGCGGATCAGTGCCAGCTTGTCCTCGGGCCTGGCCTGGGCAAGGAAGTCGTCGACCCCGGATTCGGCGGCGATCGCGGCCGCGGTCAGCGGGTTGTCGCCGGTGATCATGACGGTGCGGATGCCCATGCGCCGCAATTCGGCAAAGCGCTCGCGGATGCCGCCCTTGACGATGTCCTTGAGATGGATGATGCCGAGCAGGCGATCATCCTTGGCCACCGCGAGCGGGGTCCCGCCCTGGGTCGCGATCCTTTCGGCAATCGCGGTGATCTGGCGGACGGCTTCTGACACTGGGACGGCACGCAGCGCCGCCGTCGCTCCCCCTGCCGCGGCGCGCCACAAGGGCGCGGTCGAACCGCCCTGCGCGAAGGCGACAACCGCATCGACCGCACCCTTGCGGATCGCGACCCCGCCGACATCGATGCCGCTCATCCGGGTCTGCGCCGAGAACGGCACAAAGCGCGCCTCGAGCGGCGCCATCTCGCGCCCGCGCAGACCGTATTTCTCCTTGGCGAGGACAACGATCGAGCGGCCTTCCGGCGTCTCGTCGGACAGCGAGGCGATCTGTGCCGCATCGGCAAGTTCGCTTTCGGCGATGCCGGGAAGGACGATGAATTCGGTCGCCTGGCGATTGCCCAGGGTAATCGTGCCAGTCTTGTCGAGCAGCAAGGTGTCGACATCACCTGCCGCCTCGACCGCACGCCCGGACATCGCCAGCACGTTGAAGCGGACCAGCCGGTCCATGCCGGCGATGCCGATCGCCGACAGCAAGGCGCCGATCGTCGTCGGGATCAGGCAGACGAAGAGCGCGGTCAGCACCACGACCGAAACCGCACCCCCGGCGTAAGCGGCAAAGCTCGGGATCGTCACCGTGGCAAAGACAAAGATCAGCGTCATGCCGACAAGCAGGATGTTGAGCGCGATTTCGTTGGGCGTTTTCTGCCGCACCGCGCCCTCGACGAGCGCGATCATGCGGTCGAGAAAGGTCGATCCCTGGGCCGCGGTGATCTTTACCTTGAGCCAGTCGGAGGTGACGCGGGTGCCGCCGGTTACTGCCGAGCGGTCGCCGCCGCTCTCGCGGATCACCGGCGCCGACTCGCCGGTGATCGCGGATTCGTCGACCGAGGCGACACCCTCGACGACCTCGCCGTCGCTCGGGATCAGATCGCCGGCTTCGACCAGCACGAGATCGCCGGCTTTCAAGCTCGCCGCGTCGACGAGTTCGAATGCCGTCGCTGGCGCGCTATCGATGCGCTTGGCCTTGGTCTCGGTCCGGGTGCGGCGCAACGCGTCGGCCTGGGCCTTGCCGCGGCCCTCGGCCACCGCCTCGGCAAAGTTGGCGAACAGTACGGTAAACCACAGCCAGATCGTGATCTGGCCGGCAAACAAGGTGCCGCCGCCGACCACCTTGCTGGCGCTGCCAAACAGATCGCGGCAGAAAAAGATCGTCGTCAGCACCGAGACGATCTCGACGCAGAACATGACCGGGTTCTTAACCAAAGTGCGGGGGTCGAGTTTGCGAACCGAGGCCGAGATCGCCGGGACGAGCAGCGAGCGGTCGAACAATGACAACGGCCGGGGGTTGCGTTTGGTAAACCCGCTCGGCGGCAGGTCGATGATCGGAGTGATGTCGGTCATATAAAGTGGCCTGGCTCCATCCCACCGTTATTCCCGATCAGAGCGGGTATCCAGAGGCAAGCGACGCGCGGCTGCTCTGGACCCTTCCCGGACTTGATCCGGGGATCACACGGGGGCGACGAGTTGACGATGCGATCCGCTTGGATCACGTTTCTACGGGCCGCTGTAGAGCTTGCCCTGGTTCATCGCGACCTGCTCGGTCACCGGCCCCAGCGAGATCGCCGGGAAATAGGTCAGCCCGCCGATGATCAGGATCACGCCAACCAGCAACCCGATAAATTGCGGGCTGTGCGTCGGAAAGGTGCCGGCCGAGGGGGCGAGCAATTTCTTCTTCGCTAACGACCCGGCCACCGCCAGCATCGGGATCACAAAGATAAAGCGCCCGATCAGCATCGCTGCCGCAATCGTAGTATTGTAAAATAGCGTGTTGGCCGACAGCCCGCCAAAGGCGCTGCCGTTATTGGCGGTGCCCTCGGTATAGGCGTAGAGGATTTCGCTGAAGCCATGCGGGCCGGCATTGGCGATGCCGGCGAGCCCGGCCGGCAGCACGACGGCGAGCGCCGTCCAGCCGAGGATCGCCAATGGCAGGCTCAGGAGTGCGAGGATGGTCATCTTGACCTCCTTCGCCTCGAGCTTTTTGCCGAGATATTCGGGAGTGCGCCCGACCATCAGCCCAGCGACGAACATCGCGACGATGGCAAAGGCGAGGATGCCGTAGAGCCCCGAGCCGACGCCGCCAAAGATCACCTCGCCAAGCTGCATGTTGACGAGCGGCACCATCCCGCCGACCGGCAAATAGCTGTCATGCATCGAGTTGACGGCACCACACGAGGTGTCGGTCGTCACTGTCGCCCACAACGCCGACAATGCCGGGCCAAACCGCACCTCCTTGCCTTCCATATTGCCGCCCGCCTGCTCCGGGCCCGGCGTCGATGTCACGTGAAAGGCGGCAAAAGCGGGGTTGCCGTGCGCTTCCGAGTTGTAGCAGACGGTCACGCCGGCGAGGAACAGCACGCCCATCACGGCAAAGATCGCCCAGCCCTGGCGCTCATCCTTGACCATTCGGCCCAAGACATTGGTGAGACCCGCGCCAATAGAGAAAATCGCCACCAGCTCGATCAGATTGGTGATCGCATTCGGGTTTTCGAAAGGGTGCGAGGAGTTGGCATTGAAAAACCCGCCGCCATTAGTGCCGAGCTCCTTGATGATCTCCTGCGAGGCAACCGGGCCCTGGGCAATGATCTGTTTTGCCCCTTCGAGCGTCGTTGCCTCGGTATAGGCGGCGAGGTTCTGCGGCACCCCCTGCCAGCACAGCACCAGCGCGCCAATGATCGAGATCGGCAGCAGGATGTAGAGCGTGCAGCGAGTCAGATCGACCCAGAAATTGCCGATCGTATCGGCCTCGCGCCGCACAAAGCCGCGGATCAGCGCCAATGCCATGGCGATGCCGGTCGCGGCCGAGACGAAGTTGTGCACGGTGAGC
>DATJLK010000011.1:0-13855 GCA_035509615.1 Allostellaceae bacterium
CAGCACCGACCGCCTCGTCGGAATGTTCATAGTCCCTCGTCCTCCGCCTTCCTGCCAGTCGCACACGAGCCGCCAGCTCGCCCCGGCGAACGCTGATCGGCGGAATATAGACCGATCGGGCGTCCGGCTCAATTTGTTGTCAAGGCTTATCATCGCTGGCCGCGGGCGCGCAACTCCCTCCTGGCGATCCGCCGCTCGACCGGCCGGACCGGCACCGCCACCCAAAAGGTGGTGGTTTACAATGATTTCTGCGTCAATCAGCCACAGGACGACGCGTGCAACGGCTCGGCCATCTCGATCAACTCTGCGCGATCGGCTGTGACAACGATCGCGTCGGCTCGCCCGCGGTTCCCGGGCGTCACGCCAGCGTCATCACGTCGCTCCACGGCTATGCTTAAATAAGCCGAATAACCCGCTCGAGGCCAGCCACTCACATTTGACGCCGCCCCTGGTCAAGACCAGTCCCGCAGACCGGCGCAAGGCCCAGAACATCTCCCGAACTGATGTAGGCCGCCAAGTCGCCGGTCGCTCAGGCCTGATGGATCGGATATTCCGCAAAGATCGTTTCGAGCCGGCCGAGCGCCTTATCGGTAGCAGCCTGCGGCGACATCCCGTTGGCCATAATGTCGGCCATCGCCTCACCCCAGACATGCTCGGTTTCGACCCGGGCATAGGCAGGGTTGTATACATAGAACAACGGCGTCGTCGGCTCGACAAAGGCCTGGTGCACGTAAGGCGGCCGATGCGGATCGATCTTCGGGTCGGTCCACCACGGGTCGTCTTTGACGAGTTCCGGGAACACCGGCAAAAATCGACCGAGGCCGACTTTCAGATAACCACCGTTGATCCGCGGCTGGATCAGATATTTCAAAAAATCTTTGGCGACCTCGATATTTTTGGCGCCCTCAGGAACAAAGGCGAGATTGACCGGGTATACCGCCGGGATCGGCTTGCCGTCGTTGCTGCGCGGCAGCTCGTGGATGGCCATGTCGTGGTAATAGGCCTGCTTATCGTGGATCATCGCGACCTCGGTCGACAAGGTGCCGTCGATATCCATGACGACGAGCTTTGAGTGGAACGCGTTGTTGTCGTCGGCGTCATCCCAACTCAAGGTTCCCGGCGGCACATAGCCGCCCTTATAGATGGCGCCGAGATAGCTCAGCGCCGTCAGCGCCGCTTCGCGAATTTGCGGGTCATCGGCGTGCAGCTGGCCGTCGGCGGTCACAAGCCCGATGCCGCCATGCGCGATCAAGAACTGGTCAAAGGTCGTGGCGACATCATAGCCTACCGTGCTCAGCACAAAACCGGTCGCGTAGACGTGGCGCATTCCCTGGTCGCGCAGCTTCTGCTGCACCGGCTTGAAAAAATCGATAAAGGCGTTCCAAGTGTTGGGAATGTCGGATTCCCTGTAACCCGCCTTTGCCACCAGATCCCGCCAGTAATGAAACGGCCGCACCGAAGCCTTATACGGGACGCCGTAATAGCTGCGCTGTTTTTTGACATTGTCGTAGCAGCGGGCGGAGAGGAGGGCGTTAGGAAGGTAGTTTGCCTTCTGGGTCTCGACGACATCGCTGACATCGACGAGCCGACCGTTCCAGGCTTCTTCCGGCACGATTTCGAGCGGGTTGGCGTCGATCAGGTCCGGCACCGAACCGCTTGTCATGGCCGAGACGATCTTCTGCCGCAGCGGAGCGAATGGCACGATGCTGAGATCGATCGTGTTGCCGCTCGCCTTTTCATAATCGGCAACGATTTTGCGCAGTGCCACATCTTCCTCTTGGGCAAAGCCCTGCGCCCACCACGCGCTTGCGGTGGTCGCCGCGGCATTGGCGAGGTGAGGTCGCGCCAGACCCGCGCCGGCCGCGAGCGCGAGCGAGCCGCGGAGCAGCGAACGCCTGCTCGGATTCGTCATTCCGATCCTCCTTCCTGTTCACATCACACCCTTTACGGGCGTTTTTGCCTTGCTCTAGCCGGGTCAGGGTAGAACCTCAGCCGCGCCGGTTCAAATCCTATCGCAATGCAGTCAAGCTGACGGCTTGGAGACAGGATCGCCGACGCCGTGTCGTTCTTCTGCCTTCACGGCCGGGACCCAGGCCCCGCCGCGGACACCGGCCTTCGCCGGTGTGGTCGGCATCTTGATCCGAACGTGGACGGCCGGGGCAAAGTGAATCTTGTGAACGGGTCCGGGCACTAGGTGATCGGATACTCGGCAAAGATGTCTTCGATCCGTTTGAAGGCCTTATCAGCGGCGGCATCGGGTGCGGTCCCGTTGCGCACGATGTCGGCCCAGGCGGCCTGCCAGACATGCTCGTTCTCGACCCGCGCGTAGGCCGGGTTGAATGAGAAGAAATCAGGCACTGTCCGCCTGAACAGCAGCTGCGTGGTATAGGCGACGCGATGGGGGTCCTTGGGGTCGAGCCACCACGGGTCTTTCTTGGCGATCGACGGCATCGGCGGCACCCTTCGACCAAGCCCGGTCTTCAGGTATTCGTCGAGCACTGCGGGCTGGATCAGATATTTTAGGAAGTCCTTGGCGACGGTAATATTTTGCGCGCCTTTGGGGATCAGGCCGCACAGATTTTGGGTCAGCGCCGGCACCGGTTTGCCGTCGTTGCTGAGGGCCAGCGGCATTGTCACGATGTCGTCGTAATCTTCGCGGTTTGCGATAATGGCGACTTCGGTCGACAGCGAGCCGTCGAGGTCCATGACGACCTCTTTTGAATGAAAGGCGTTGTTGTCGTCCGCATCATTCCAGTTGATCGCCCCCGACGGTACATAGCCTTCCTTGTAGGCGGTCGTCGGATAGGTGAGCGCTGCGATCGCCGCTTTGCGCACCTGCGGATCGTCGAGGTGCAGCTTGCCGTCCTTGCCGACGATGTTTTCTCCGCCATAAGCAATCAGAAAATAATTGAAGAAGTTATTCGGGTCGCCGCCATTGGCGGTCAACTGGAAGCCGAGACCATAGACATGACGCATGCCCTGATCGCGTAGCTTTTTTTGTACACCTTTGAAGAAATCGTAAAACGCGTCCCATGTCTTCGGCAGGTCGCTCATTTTATAGCCCGCTTTTTCGACCAGCGAGCGCCAGATGTGATTGATAAAAGAATCGGTCGTATATGGCACGCCGTAATAACTGCGTTTTCTGGTCGTGCCGTCATAACAATTGGCAAAGAGCAACGCCGTCTCGTTGTATTCTCCTTTTTGTGTTTCGATGACGTCGGTGACGTCAACAAGCCTGCCGGCCCAGGCCTGCAGCGCCATCAGTTCAGGCGGTGTGTTCTGAAAGAGATCGGGAACGCTGCCGCTCGTCACCGCCGAGATGATCTTCTGACGCAGCGGCGCGTACGGGATGATCGTATAGTCGATCGTGTTGCCGCTCGCCTTTTCGTAATCGGCAACGAGCTTTTTGAAGGCAACGTCTTCCTCCTGGGCAAAACCCTGGGTCCACCAGACCGTTGCCGTCTTGGCGGCGGCGCTGCCGATGCGCGGCGCCATGACAGCGCCACCGGCGATCAGGGCTGCCGAGCTCCGCAACAATGAGCGGCGGGTCAGGTGAACCATTCAGCTATTCCTTTCCTTCTGGTTAGGCGGCAACCGCGCTGCGGAGTGCCGGCGGGATCGTTCGCAGATGGCCAAAAACCCGGGCAAAGCGGTAGTTCAGCTCTGCGGGATCGGGTATTTGGCAAAGATGGCCTCGGTCCATTTGAAGGCCTTGTCGGCGGCAGCCTCGGGCGTCATCCCATGCTGGATCACGTCGGCCCAGGCGGCACCCCAGACATGCTGGTTCTGAACTTCGGCCCAGGCCGGGTTGAACACCCAGAAATTGGGCACGGTCGGACCGAGCAAGCCTTGGTGGACATAAGCCACCCGGTGCGGGTCGCGCGGGTCGAGCCACCACGGGTCGTCATTGACGATCGACGGCATCGCCGGGATGCTTCGCGCCAGTCCGACCTTCAGATACTCGTCATTGACTTTGGGCTGGATGAAATATTTGAGAAAATCCTTGGCGGTTGCGACGTTCTTTGCGCCCTGCGGGATCAGCGCGCAGCCGTTGCTGGCTTGCGCGGGGACCGGTTTGCCGTCATTGCTCAGCGGCAAGCCCATTGTCAAAATGTCAGCATAGCGCTCTTTATCGCCGATGATCGCCACCTCGGTCGAAATCGTGCCGTCGAGATCCATGACGATCTCTTGCGAATGGAAGGCGTTATTGTCGTCGGAATCATTCCAGTTGATTGCCCCCGAAGGGATAAAGCCTTCCTTGTAGGCGGTCGCCGGGTAGCTCAGCGCCTTGATTGCTGCGGCGCGCACCTGCGGGTCATCGGAGCGCAGCTTGCCGCTGGGCGAAACAATGTTCTGACCGCCATAGGCAATCAGGAAATAGTTGAAGGTATTATTGGGATCATTGCCCTGGGTCGTCACCTGGAGCCCGAGGCCGTAGACATGGCGCATGCCCTGCGCCTGCAATTTCTTCTGCACCTCTTTGAAGAAATCGTAATAGGCGTCCCAGGTTTTTGGCATGTCGTCGATCTTGTAGCCGGCCTTTTCAACCAGCGACCGCCAGATATGGTTGGGCAGGGTAGCCGTCGTATAGGGCACGCCATAATAGCTGCGCTTCCTCTCGACACTGTTATAGCAATAACCGGAGAGGAGCGCGGTCTTGGTATATTTCTTCTTTTGGGTGTCGATGACATCGGATACATCGACGAGCTTGCCCTGCCATGCCTGTAGTGCGATCAACTCGGTCGGGCTGCTCTGGAATATATCGGGGACGACGCCGCTCGTCACCGCCGAGATGATCTTCTGGCGCATCGGGGCATACGGAATGATCGTGTAGTCGATCGTATTGCCGCTCGCCTTTTCATAGTCGGCAACGATCTTTTTGAACGCGACGTCCTCTTGCTGGGCAAAGCCCTGGATCCACCACACGGTCGCGGTTGTCGCGGCGGCGTTAGCGACAAAGGGCCGGGCAATCCTTCCCGCTGCCGCCACTCCCAGCGAGGCGCGCAACAGCGAGCGACGAGTGAAGCCTTCCATGACTGTCTCCTTCCCCATATGGCGCATTGGCACCCGTCGGTTTTTTTCATCTTCGCTTAATTTAGAGGGCGGACCCCGGTTGAAGTCAATAGCGGCCGATCGGCGCCACGCCGCTAGGCAAATGGTCCTGACCCGCCGGTACCCCAAGAGCAGTTGTGAATTCCCACCCTGCCGGTGATCAACCTGTCGGACTGCCACCGGAACTACTCCCGGGCGCTTTTCCGCCGCCGGCCGAGGGTGGACCCCGGCCTTCCGCCGGTAACGCCTTTTACCGTATCCTCGGTCCGGACCATTTTCCTTGTCAGGTATCCGATGGATGGTACGGTGCTGGCTTGGCGGGTCGAAGAGGCCTGCCTCAATGCGTGGCCGGCCCTGCGGCAGGTCATGCTCGGCGGCTGGGTGTTGCGGTTTAGCGGCGGGCTGTCGCGCCGCGCCAATTCGGCCAACCCGCTCGGCGTCGAACGCCTCTCTCCGGATGCTCTGATCGCCGGTTGCGAAGCGATTTACCGCGGCCAGCACCAGCCGACGATCTTTCGCCTGCTGTCGCTGATCGGCGGCGACATCGACCTAGCGCTCGCCACGCGCGAATATGGCAGTGAGGGTCCTTCGCTGGTTCTTCATGCCGCCATCGGCGCGATTCCGCCGGCGAGCGATCCGGCGGTGAGATTGTCGCCGCGACCGAACGCGCGATGGCTCGCGGCAATGGCGCAGTTGCAGCGGCACACCCGGGAGCAGGCGGGGTTGTACCGCCGGATCGTCGCGGCGCTGGCGATCCCGGCGGCGTTTGCGGCACTGGTCGATGACGGCGAGATTGCGGCGCTGGCCTTTGGCGCCATCCATGACGGCCTGATTTGCTACCAGTCGGTGGTGACCGATCCGCGCCGGCTGCGCCGTGGTTATTCGCGTCGCATCATCGCGAGCCTTGCCGCCTGGGCGGAGGAACAGGGTGCGGTCGGCGCCTGCCTCGAGGTCGAAGCCGCCAATGCGCCGGCGCGGACGCTCTACGATCGGCTCGGATTTACCGAACTATACCGCTATCATTATCGTCGGCAGCGGACATCCTCGGCGGCCGGCATCGATCCCCGCTGATCGAGACCGCGCCGCGGCGGGCCGGCGATGGCCTCGGCCACCAGCTTCTGAAAATGGATGACAAGACGCTCGCTGTCGACGAACAGCCGGCCCCGCTCGGGCAGACCCGCCTGAAGACCACGCTGGACCGAACTGGTCAGCGCCCCATCCTCGGCGCCGACTTGGCGGTTGAATGCGATCAGGTCCCGGGCAAACTCCGCGCTGACCCCGGGGGCAAAAAACTGCTCCGAAAAACCGCGGGTCGCATTGGACCCATCGGGGGCCCAGACATCGACCGCGAGGTTCGGAAAGCCCGGATTGACCGAGATCGTCGTGTTCGGCCACAGCAAGTAATACTGCGAGCGGGTTACCGCGCCGCGAACATCATAAAGATCGGGCCGGCTGCGGCCGGCGAGCGCGGCCGGGCGGACCTCGCCGGTTTGGCTGAAAAACCAGCCATGCGCCGCAAGGTGATAATTCGCCGGCCGCACATCGATTGCCGCGCTGAACGCGGGGTGCGCAACCGGGCAATGATAGCATTCGAGAAAATTCTCGATCATCGTCTTCCAATTGGCCGGCGAGCGCCATTCCTCGCGTTCGAAGAGTTCGAGCGCCGCCAGATCGACGCCGCTCTGGCCGAGTGCCTCGAGCAGCGGTGCAAACACGGTCTGCACCGGCGGCGCGTCGCTGTCGAGGTTGACAAATACGAATGGGCCCAGCGCTTCGACTCTGATCGGCAGGAGCGGAAAGTCCTCGCGGCGAAATCCGGTCTCGCCGGCGGAACGCGGTGCGGTCGCGAGGCAACCCGCCAGATCGTAGGTCCAGGCGTGATAGCCGCACTGCATCAATTTGGCGTTGCCGCGGCCCTTCATGACCTCATGACGCCGGTGCCGGCAGACATTGACAAACCCGGCGAGGCCACGCGCGTTGCGGATCACGACGACCGGCACCCCACCGGCATAGCCGGAAATGTAGTCGCCGAGATGTTTGAGTTCGGCGAGCGGTCCGAGATAATTCCACGCCTTGCGGAAGATCTGGGTAATTTCTCGGTCGGTGACCGCCGGATCGGTGTACCACCACGCCGGCAACGACGCGCCGCGCTCGAGCCCAGCCAATAAGTCGTCGTGTCCGTCCGGGATCTGGGTCATACGCTCACCATCGCGGGCTCGTACTCAATTGCGCCGTGTCAAAAACGTGAACGCAGAGATCGATCGGGAACGTTTGACCGGATCGCCCCACATATAGCCTCTCAGTGAGACAACCGAGACGAGGGGGCATGAGCACGGTCGAGATGAGCCTGCGATCGAGCGATTTGTCGGTAGTGATGGCCGAAATGCGCATATGGCTCGACGAGCAGCATTTCGAACCGACAGTCTTTTGGTGCCGCGAAGCAGGATCGGGGTTCGTGGTCCGCGTCGACTTCAAAGCGCTGGCGGAGGCCCAGGCCTTCGCCGACCGTTTCAGCGGCCGCATCGGCTATCCTGGTGTGGCAGAAGGCGATGGCCGCATTGACGCCTTCTCCCCGCTGGCGCCGCCGGACAGGCCTTTCCGGACCAAGCCGCTGGCGTCGTGAACCAATCTCCCGCTGTTCGAAACGCTGTCACCCCGACGGCGGAGCGAGACAGTATCGGGATCGGCAGCATCGTGATCCCGGGATGCCTCCGGGGAATCCCCCGCGGGCAGCCCGCAACCGACATATCGCATCGGCCTGAAATGCCGCGGGCGCCATAGTCGGGTGCCGGGCTCGCCCGCGGTGCTCGCGCCCCGCCAGGACAGCCCGGTTGCCTCCGCCACACCTTCGAAGGCCCATCCGCGCCATCGATGCCACCGTCCCGCGTCCTCGGGACCGGCCAATAGCCGGATCCGTGCGCCCAAGGGATCACGGATCCTCACATTGAAGGAAAGGAATTATCGGGGGAAGGAATTATCGGGGCGGACGCAGCCTACACGACACCGTCGCGCTTGAGCGCGTCAATTTCGCCAGCGCTGAGCCCGAGCCACTCGCCGAGCGCTTCTTTAGTGTGCTCGCCCAACAACGGCGCCGGCTTGACCGGTGCCACCTTGCCGTCAAAGCGCACCGGCCAGGTCGTCATCGCCATTTCATGGTCACCGTGCTGCATCTTCTGCAGGATGCCACGGCGATAAAAGGCCGGCTCGTTGACAAGGTCGTTCGAATCGAACACCGCGCCGGACGGGACCCCGGCCCCGCTCAACTGGGCCATCGCCTCTTCCTTCGTGTGCCGCCGGGTCCAGGCAGCGATGATCTCGTCGACCTCCGCTTCGCGTTGCACGCGGGCATCGGCGGTGTCGTATCGCTTGTCACCGAGCAGGTCTTCGCGCCCGATCAGCTTTAAGAGGCGCGGCCAGTGCTCCGGGTTGGCGCGGCTGGTCAGCAGATAGACATAGTCGTTCGGCCCGCCGCCCTTGCACGGATAGGTCCCGGATGGCGTATTCGCCGCCGCCGGCCGCCGCGGTGCCGCCTTGCCGGTGCGCGCCTGCGACATGAACATGCCGCGGCTGTAATGCATGACCGAATCCTGCATCGCCACTTGCAGCCGGCGCCCTTTGCCCGTCGTGTTGCGCTGGTAGAGAGCGCTGACGATGCTGAAAGCGAGCAGCATACCGGTGCCGGTATCGCCGATCGTGCAGCCCGGCTTGATCGGCCGCCCGCCCGGTTCGCCGGTAATGCTCATCGCCCCGCCAGTCGCCTGCGCCACCGGATCGAACGACAGCCCCTTTTCATAGGGCATGCCGTCGCCAAAGCCTTTGACCTGGGCATAGATGATACGCGGGTTGAGGGCACTGACGACATCGTAGCCGAGCCCGAGGCGCTCGACGGCACCCGGCGCGAAGTTCTCGGTAAAGACATCGGCCTTTTTCGCCAGTTCCTTGACCAGGGCGAGCCCGCGCTCGGTTTTGAGGTTGACCGTGACCGAGCGTTTGTTGGCGTTGTATGTCATGAAATAATACGGGTCGGAGAACCCGCGGCGGCCGGCTTCACCGCCATTGGGGGGCTCGATCTTGACGATGTCGGCGCCCATCCAGGCCAGCGCCTCGGTGCAGGTGGTGCCGGCTTCGAACTGGGTCAGATCGAGTACCTTGACGCCGCTAAGACAATTCGGCGGGGCGATTGGCGCATCCATTTCTCTGCTCCTTTTAAAGATGGTCTGAACAGCACCCTGTCGGCGTTCAGTTGAGGCCCTCGGCCTGCAGCGCGCGCTGCACCGCCGGGCGCGCCATCATGCGCGCGAAATGCGCGGCGCAATTTTTCGGTAACGACAGACCGACCCGCTTTGCCCCCCAATACTCGACATAGAACAGCGCGGCATCGGCGATCGACATATCCTTGCCGCCGAGATAGTCCTTGCCCTCGAGCGCCTTGTCGACGACGGCGAAACCCTTGTCGATCTGTTCGCGCCCCTGCTCCTTGACCTTTTCGTGATCGGCCGCCGACGGCGCAAACCGCTCGGTGCGGAACAGCCGGGTAAAACCCTGGCTGTGGATCGTGCCGACGACGTATTCCATGACCTCCATCGCGCGGATGTCGGTCTCCTCATCCTTGGGGATCAGACTGGCTTGCGGGTTCTTCAGCGCCAGCCAGCGGGCGATGACCGGGAACTCGGTCAGGACCGAACCGTCGTCGCGCTCCAACGTCGGCACTTTCGACTTCGCGTTGATGCCGGTAAAGGGCGGCTTGTATTGCGCCCCCTCGCGGAAATTGACGGCCTCGGCCTGATAGGGCTTGCCGATCTCCTCGAGCAGGACATGAATGCCGATCGAACAGGCGCCCGGAGCATAATAGAGCTTCATCGCAGGTCTCCTCGCATGGGTTATGACAGCCGCTCAGAGGATGCCCTCGGCGCGCAACGCCTCGACTTCCTTCTCGTCAACGCCGAGCCATTGGCGCAACACCTCGGCGCTGTGCTGGCCCAACAGCGGCGACGGCTTGACCTTGGCCGGCGCGCCGTCGAACCGCACCGGCCACGCCGGCATCCGGTACTGGCCGGTGGTCGGGTGCTCGACATCCTGCATGATGCCGCGCTCGGCGAGCGAGGGATCGTTCATCAATTCGACCGTATCGAACACTGCGCCGGCCGGAACCCCGGCCTCGCCGATCAGCTTCATCGCCTCTTCCTTGGTGTGCTGGCGGGTCCAGGCGGCGATGATTTCATCGACCTCGGCGGCGCGCTGGCTGCGGGCGTCCTGGGTGTCGTAGCGCGCGTCGCCGCTCAGATCCTCGCGCCCGATCGCCTTGAGCAGGCGCTGCCAATGGTCGGCGTTGCCGCGGCTGCAGAAGACGTAGACGTAGTCGTTGGGACCGCCGGGCTTGCACGGATAGAGCGCCGAGGGCACCAGCCCGCCGGGCTGGGACCGGTCGCTGCCGCCGCGGATCTGCGCTTTGCCGGAGAGTTGCGTGCGTGAGAACGGCACCCGCATATAGTGGATCATCGCGTCCTGCATCGCCACCTGCAGCCGCCGGCCTTTCCCGGTGCGATCGCGTTCGCGCAGTGCGGCGAGAATGCTGATCGCCATCAGCATGCCGGTGCCGGTGTCGCCAAAGGACGGGCCGGGTTTCACCGGCGGGCGATCGCCATAGCCGGTGACGCTGGTCGGGCCGCCGGCGGCTTGCGCGATCATGTCGAAAGCGAGGTTCTTTTCGTACGGGCTGCCGGCGCCAAACCCCTTGACCTGGCAATAGATGATGCCGGGGTTCAGCTGCTTGACCGCGTCATAGCCGAGGCCCAGCCGCTCGATCGTGCCGGGCGCCATGTTCTCGACCGTGATATCGGCTTTTTTCAGCAGTTCCTTGACGATTTCGAGCCCGCGCGGTGATTTGAGGTTCAATGTCAACGATTTCTTGTTGGCGTTGAACTGGTGGAAATACCACGGGTCGTCATCGGGATGGCCGGGGCGCAGCCTGCGGCCCGGATCGCCGCGACCCGGGTTTTCGATCTTGACAACCTCGGCGCCGAGCCAGGCGAGCGCCTCGGTGCAGGATGGTCCGGCCTCGAATTGGGTGAAGTCGACGACCCGCACCCCTTGGAGACAGTCGAGTTCCACGCCCGCTATTGCCATCGTCCGTCACTCCTCCCGAGAATGCATCAGCTGTCACTATAGCGTGTTCGTCGCGATGCGCGAGCCGGATTGCCAGTGGCCAGCCGGCGCGCGACAGTGGCTTGGGGTCATCCGGAGACCGGCATGGAAATCATCAAGCAGATCGCGGCATTCCACAGAGATTTGACGGAATGGCGGCACGAGATCCATGCCCATCCCGAACTCGGTTTTGAGGAGCGGCGCACCGCCGATTTTGTCGCGCAAAAGCTTGCCGAATTCGGCATCGAGGTGTTTCGCGGAGTCGGCCGGACCGGGGTCGTCGGCCGGTTGCGCGCCGGCACTTCGCCGCACTCGATCGGATTGCGCGCCGATATGGACGCCTTGCCGATCGAGGAAACCACCAATCTGCCCTATCGTTCGCAGCACCAGGGCCGCATGCATGCCTGCGGCCATGACGGGCACACGACGATGTTGCTCGGCGCCGCCCGCTATCTCGCCGAGACCCGGAATTTCGACGGTATGGTGCACCTGATCTTTCAGCCGGCCGAAGAGGGGCTGGGCGGCGGCGCGGCGATGATCGCCGACGGGCTCTTCGATCGATTTCCGTGCGAGACGATCTTTGGCATGCACAACTGGCCTGACCTCGAGGCCGGCCGGTTTCAGCTGCGCACCGGGCCGATGTGGGCCGGCGCCGCACGCTTTGACATCACCGTTACCGGTCACGGCGCGCACGCCGCGCGTCCGGAAGCGGGCATCGACCCGGTGGTGATCGCAAGCCATATCGCGATCGCACTGCAGACGATCATCTCGCGCAATCTCCAGCCGGTCGACGCTGCAGTCCTCAGCCTGACCCAGATCCACGCCGGAGAAGCTTACAATGTCATCCCCGAGCGTGCCGTGATTCGCGGCACGGCGCGTTCGTTCAGCCGCGGGACAATGACCCTGATCGAAGACAATATGCGGCGCATCGCGGCCGGGGTCGCCGCAGCGTTCGGTGCCACGGCAGAGCTCGATTTCCGTCTCGGCTACCCGCCACTGGTCAATCATGCGCCCGAGGCCGCCTTTATTGCCGATGTCGCGGCGACACTGGTCGGCGACGAAAACGTCGACCGCAACGGCGAGCTGGCGATGGTATCGGAAGATTTCTCGCTGATGCTCGAAAAGCGGCCCGGCGCCTACATCCAGATCGGCAATGCCGGCGCGCCGGGCGCCCGCGGTCTCCATCACCCCGGCTATGATTTCAACGACGCGATCCTGCCGCTCGGGGCCAGCCTCTTCGCCCGCCTCGTCGAAACAAAACTCGCGCGGGCCTGAAGCGCAACACCCTGATCAGACGGTGAAGTACTTTGCCTGCGGGTGGTGGACGACGATCGCTGAAGTTGATTGCTCGGGTTCGAGCTGATCCTCTTCTGACAAGCTGATGCCGATCTCGTCGGCGCGCAACAATTCGAGCAATTGCCGCTGGTCGGCGAGGTTGGGGCAGGCCGGATACCCGAACGAATAGCGGCTGCCGTGATAGCCCTGCGCCAGCATCGCTTCGGTGTCGCGCGCCTCTTCGGCGGCAAAACCCAATTCGCCGCGAATCCGCCGGTGCAGATATTCGGCCAGCGCCTCGGCCATCTCGACCGACAACCCATGCAGATAAAGATAATCCTGATAGCGGTTTTCGGCGAACCATTCGCGGGCGACATCCGAGGCGCGGCGACCCATCGTCACAACCTGCAGCCCGATCACGTCGCGCTCGCCGGCATCGACGTCGCGGAAAAAGTCGGCGACGCACAACCCGCCCGCCTTGTTCTGGCGCGGGAACGAAAAGCGCGCGATTTCGCGGCGGCGGTCGTCGGCGAACAGGATGACGTCATTGCCTTGCGCCGCGCAGGGCCAATACCCATAGGCCGCCTGCGGCGCCAGAATTCCCTCGCGGATCGCGATGTCGAGCATCCGCGACAACACCGGGCGCAGCTCGTCCTTGGCCCATTCGCGATATTCGGCGAGCGACCGGCCGTCTTTCCGATAGCCCCATTGAAATTGGTAGAGCATGCGCTCGTTGAGATAGGGGACGATCGCTTTTGGCGACAGCCGGGTGATTGTTCGCGGCCCCCAAAAGGGTGGCTGCGGCACCGGCACGTTGCGGCTCAACTCGGCGCGGCGCAAGCGGATCTCGTCGAGATCGATTGGGCGCAACGGCCGCGGATCGGCGGCGCGGCCGAGCTTGCGCGACGGTTTCACCGGCCGGTCTTCGTTGCGCGCGCGGATTGCGGCTAGGTGAGCGTCAAATCGGCCGTCGACGACCTTGTCCATCAGCGCGAGCCCGTCAAACGCATCGCGGGCATAGGCGACGCGTCCGGCGGCATAGGCCTTGACGCAATCCTCTTCGACATAGCGCCGGGTCAGTGCTGCACCACCGAGCATGACCGGAAGATCGATGCCGTGACGGCTCATCTCTTCGAGGTTCTCGCGCATGACCACGGTCGATTTGACCAACAGGCCCGACATGCCGACGGCATCGGCCTTGTAGTTGGCCGCCGCTTCGAGAATGGCGCCGATCGGCTGCTTGATACCGAGATTGACGACCCGATAGCCGTTGTTGGTCAGGATGATGTCGACGAGGTTCTTGCCGATGTCGTGGACATCGCCACGCACCGTCGCCAGCACGACAGTGCCTTTCTCCTGCCCCTCGACCCGCTCCATATGCGGC
>DATJLK010000012.1:0-25480 GCA_035509615.1 Allostellaceae bacterium
CGAGCTTTGGCCTCACCATCGCCGGCTGCGACCGGTAGGGAGGACATTGTGCCGCTTTGGACGCTTTTTGGCCTGTGGCGAGGGCAGGCGACGACATCCTGGCCGAAAACCGCCACGGCCGGGCAAAACACGGCCGGGCAAGACGCGACTGGACAAGACGCGACTGGACAAGACACGGCCGGGCAAGAGGGCGTGCTCGGCATGCCGCGCTTTGCACCCGAGCGATGCGAGCCGGACTGCGACGAATGCGCAGCAGCCTGCCCGACGACGGCGATTACCGTCGCGGTCGGCCAGACCGGAGAAGAACGGCTGTCGGTCGATTACGGCCGCTGCGTGGTCTGCCAGCTCTGCGTCGAAGCGTGTCCTGCGGACGCAGCGATGAGCTCCTTTGACTGGGCGTTCGGCACGCGCGATCGCGCGGATTTGCTGCTCACCAACGGCATCGTGGCAGACGCACCAACCGCAGCGGCGCCGCGCACCGGCTTTCGCCGCAGTCTTCACATCCGCCATGTCGATGCCGGGTCGTGCAATGGCTGCGAATCCGAGCTGCAGGCGCTCAACAACCCATTCTACAACTTGCATCGCTTTGGCGTCTTCTTCACGCCGTCGCCGCGCTTTGCCGATCTGCTGCTCGTCACCGGTCCGGTGACCTATGCGATGCACGACCCGTTGCGTCGTACCTATGACGCGATGCCGGAGCCGCGCTGGGTCATGGCCGTCGGCACCTGCGCCGTGTCCGGCGGCGTCGCTGGTGGCGGCTACGCTTGTGGTAACGGCCTGGAAGGGGTTTTGCCGGTGGATCTCTATCTTCCCGGCTGTCCTCCCAACCCAGCGGCGATCATCGAAGCCCTGCTGATGTTCCTCGATCGCGTTCCGCAGCGCGTGCGTAGAGGCCGCCTTGTCGAGTGAACTGATCGTCGCGGCGCTCGGCGCCTGGGTGATCGCTGCGATCCTCGGACTTTGCGGACGCGGCGCGGCGCTGGCTCGCACCCTTCTCGCTCTGGGCGGCGTCGCAATTCTGGCGCTGGTCGTGATGAGCTTGTCGACCGGTGTCGCGCCGATCCATACCGTGCTGGGAATCGGCCCTGCCGGCGCGGTCTTCCGGCTTTCGCCCGAGGCGTTGTGGCTTCTCGGTTTCGGCCTCGTCGGCGCCGTCCTTGCCGCTTGGCTGGGTACGCCGGCGAGATCGCAGGGGGGTTGGATCTTTGGCGCCGCCGCCAGCCTGATCGGCGCATTTGGCGTGTTCGGTCTGCAGGATGCCGCCAGTTTTCTGGTGAGCTGGGAGATCATGAGCCTTGGCGGTGCGGTCATGATCCTTGGCGAAAACCTGGCCTCGGAAACGGGGCGGCCGGTGCTGTTCATGCTGGCGCTGCTCGAAGCCGGGGCTGTCGCCTTGATCCTCGCCTTCATCCTGCTGGCCAGCCATGCCGGCAGCCTGATTTTCGGCGATTTCGCCGCAAGTGCTGGCGCAATGTCTCGTGCTGGACAGCTGGTGGTCGGCTTCTTGCTGCTGATCGGGTTCGGGGCGAAACTCGGCCTGCTGCCGTTTTATGAATGGTTTCCCGGCGCCTACGGCGCAGGAAGCGGGGCGACCGGGGTGTTCATGTCCGGGATCGTCCTCAACGCCGCCTTTTTTGCGCTCAGTCGCGGGCTCGTCGGGTGGCTGCCGGTCGACCCCGGCTTGCAGGTCTCGATCGCCGGTATTGTCATCGTCGCCGTTGCCGTGATCAGCGCCATCCTGACCGCACTCTACGCCTTCCAGCAGGAGGGCTGGCGCGAACTCCTGAGCCTCTCATCCGCCGAAAACGGTTCGGTTGCAGTCTGTCTTCTCGGCGTCGCGCTGATGTTCCGCCAGGACGGGCTGTTGGATCTCGCCGGGCTGGCCTGGGTCGTGGCCCTTCTTCATCTGGCGGCGCATTCGCTTGCCAAGAGTGCCATGTTTCTGTCAGCCGATGGCGTTTTCCGTGCGGCGGGCGATTATCGGCTGGTGCAGCGCGGGATTCTGGCGCGCAGCCCCTGGATATTTGGTCTCGGCGCGCTTTTTGCCGCGATGAGCCTGGCAGCGATGCCGCCACAGGGCGGGTTTGTCAGCGAATGGTATGTCTTTCAGACCTTCTTTCAGGGCTTCCATCTGACCAGCCTGGGAAGCCGGCTGACGGCGGCGCTCGGCGGCGCCGGTCTCGCGCTGACCGCCGCGATCGCTTTTGCGACCTATCTCAAGGCCTTTGGTATCGGACTGCTGGGGCGCGTCGACAAGACGAGCCTGCCCGTACCGGTCGGCAATTCGCTGGCGGTCGGCTTGCTCGGTCTGCTGGTCCTGGCGCTCGCGGTGGGAATGCCGCTCTGGCTCGAAGCGCTGTCGCCCGCGGTGACCACAGCCTTTGCCCGCGCCGCGCTCACAAAGATGCATGTTGGCCCGCTGCTGGTGCCCGCGACCGGCGCGCCGATCCGGATACCGGAGACATTCGCCTTTATCTCTCCGACTTTGCTCGTCCTGGTGATGCCGTTGCTGGCGCTTTTGCCGTTGGGCCTGCTGCTCGGCAGCCGCCGATATGGCGTGCGCCATGCAGAAGTATGGTACGGCGGGCGCGAGCAAGCGCCCCGAGAATCGGCCACGACGGCTTTGACCTTTTCCAATGCACTGCGCACCTTTTACAGTTTCATCTATCGTCCGACCGCGGAGACGCAGCGCGAGTTGGCGAATGGCGCGAACGGACACCCCTATTTTGTCCGTCGACTGGTCTTCAGCCATGATGTCGCGCCAATCTTTGGCCCCCATCTCTTTGCGCCTTTGGAACGACTGGTGCTGGCGCTCGCCGGACGGCTGCGTCTTATCCAGTCCGGCCAACTCAATCTCTACCTGTCGCTGATCGGCGCACTGCTCGTCATCATTCTGCTCATCGCACTTGCTTGACTTCGGTCACCAGAAACAAACACCACGGAAAAAGGGTGAATGCAGACCTATTTCGCCATCGCGATCGGAGGGACTCTTGGCTGTTGGGCCCGCTACGGAATGACAAATCTGGTACAGGCGATCTATGGTCGAGAATTCCCCTACGCGACACTGTCGATCAATGTGCTCGGCAGCTTTTTAATGGGCTTTCTCTTTATCGAAACCTTGGAGCGGCTGACCATCAGCCCACAGTTCCGCATTGGTATTCTGACTGGATTTCTCGGCGGGTTCACCACCTTTTCGACTTTTGCGATGGAGACGCTGTTGCTGGCCGAGCAGGGCGAGCCGGCCAAGAGTGCGCTTTATGCGGTGCTGTCGTTAGGGCTCGGGTTTCTCGCCGCATTCGCCGGCGCCTATATCGCCCGAAATCTCTAGAAACCTCGAAGGGAGTGCGCAGGAATGGCAATGGAGGTCACGGTCGTCCGCATCTATCTGAGCGAGGCCGATCACGGACACCACAGGAATTTGATGCAGGAGGTGTTGAATATTCTGCACGACCAGCATCGGGTGAGGGCCGTTACGGTGTTCCGCGGCATTGCCGGGTTTGGTGACAATGGCGAGGTCCACGCCTCCGACATCCTGCGGGTGATGGTGGATCTGCCGCTAACGATCGAGTTTTTCGATGCGCCCAAGGTCGTCGAAGCCGTGCTGGTGCTGCTGCGCGGCCTGATCCCGGAAGGCAGGATTATTTCGTGGCCGGCGACCGCCCGATGAGCACTTCCATGCCCCTGTCGAGAAATCCCGGGCCGTCTGTCAGCCTCTGTCCGCAAGGCGAAGAGGTTCGTCGTTAACCGCTGTCAGCAAGTCTGGACAGCTGATGACTCCTGATAACCTGTCCGGCCGTTGTCGCGAAGGCCGGGCTTTGCATGAAGCCTCGGGTGGCTCGAGGTCGGGGGTCGGAACCGGTTGATGACTGTCGCCCGTGATCGTTTCCGATCACGATCTTCGGGTGATTGGCGACACATCCGCCGCTGTCGCCGGCGACTGAGGGATGCGTTTGGACAGACCCAGGCGTCACTCATGTCGCATTCGTGGCAGCGCGCAACGCGCGGTGATAGCCCGGCCTCGCAGCGATCCTTTATAGTCTCGGTCCGGTTTTGGCGGCGGAGGAATGATGGGCGAGGAGCGGGTCGGGCGCGAGCAGATGGAATACGATGTGGTCGTGGTCGGCGCCGGGCCGTCCGGTCTCGCCGCTGCGATTCGTCTGAAGCAGCTTGCCGCCGCGGCCAAGCGCGACATCGCCGTCTGCGTCGTCGAAAAGGGTTCGGAGGTCGGCGCCCACATTCTGTCGGGCGCTGTATTCGAGCCGCGCGCGCTCGACGAACTGATCCCCGAATGGCGTGAGCGCGGCGCGCCGCTTGTGACTTTGGCCAGCGAAGACCGCTTTCTGCTATTGACCCGTTCGCGCGCATTTCGGCTCCCGACCCCGCCGCAAATGCACAACCATGGCAATTACATCATCAGTCTCGGCAATCTCTGCCGCTGGCTAGCCGGGCAAGCCGAGGAGCTTGGCGTCGAGATCTATCCGGGATTTGCCGCCGCCGAGGTGCTGTACGACGATGGCGGTCGGGTGCGCGGGGTGGCGACCGGCGATATGGGCATCGGCAAGGACGGCCGGCCGACCGAACGCTATCAGCCGGGCGTCGAGTTGCTGGCACAGGAAACGCTGTTCGCCGAGGGCTGCCGCGGCTCGCTGACCAAAACACTGATCGAGCGGTTTCACTTGCGCGATGGGATCGATCCGCAGACCTATGCGATCGGCGTCAAGGAATTGTGGGAGGTCGCCCCGTCGCAGCACCAGCCCGGGCTCGTGGTCCATACGATCGGCTGGCCGCTGGACGCCGCCACTTACGGCGGTTCGTTTCTGTACCACCTCGAAGACCGGCAGGTGGCGGTCGGCTTTGTGATCGGGCTTGATTACAAGAACCCGTTTCTGAGCCCGTTCGAGGAATTCCAGCGCTTCAAGACGCACCCCGCCATTCGCCGGTATTTGATGGACGGACGGCGCATCAGCTATGGCGCGCGGGCGTTGAACGAGGGCGGGTTTCAATCGATCCCGCGGCTCGACTTTCCGGGTGGCGCGCTGGTCGGCTGCGCCGCCGGGTTTGTCAATGTTCCCAAGATCAAGGGCAGCCATACCGCGATGAAATCGGGCATGGTCGCGGCCGAAGCGGTATTTCGCCGGCTGACCGGCGATGAGCATGCCTCGGTGCGCGGCGCCCTCGCCGAAAGCTGGGTATGGGACGAACTGCGCGCAGTGCGCAACATCCGGCCGAGCTTTCGCTGGGGGATGTGGGCCGGGCTCGCCTATTCGGCGCTCGACACCTACGTGTTGCGCGGTTCGGCGCCCTGGACATTCCATCATCACGCCGACCATACCCGGCTCGCGCCGGCGAGCAAGGCGCGACAAATCGCCTATCCCCGACCTGACGGTCGCATCACTTTCGATCGGCTGTCCTCGGTCTTTATTTCCAACACCAACCATGAAGAGGACCAGCCATCGCATCTTAAACTTCGCGATCCGGCCAAGGCGATCTCGGTCAATTATCGGCTCTACGATTCGCCCGAACAGCGGTATTGTCCGGCCGGGGTCTATGAAATCGTGCGGCCGGAAGGGGCGGGCAGTCCGTACCTGCAGATCAACGCGCCGAACTGCGTGCATTGCAAAACATGCGATATCAAAGATCCCGAGCAGAACATTGATTGGGTCGTGCCCGAGGGAGGCGGCGGCCCGAATTACCCGAATATGTGATGGTCGTCTGGACACAGGTGGATGGATAGAGACAGATGAAGAAACCGGTGAGCGAGTGGGTGAAGATCGGGCCGGTGGCCGGATTTGTTTTGGGCGCTCTCGCAGCGCTCACCACGGCAAGCGCTGCCGTCGCCGGTGGACCAGCAACGCCACCAGCGGCTTCACCTTACGGCGCCTATTTGGCGGGTCGGCATGCGCAGGAGGAAGGGGCGTTTGGCGTTGCCGCGTCATGGTACGAACAGGCGCTGCGCTCCGACCCGCAGTCGGCCGAACTGATCAGCCGCACCTTTCAGATGGAGGCCGAGGACGGCCATTTCGATAAAGCCTTGCCGCTCGCCAAGCAGGCTTTGACGCTCGACAGTTCGGATGCGGTGGCTGACATCGTGTTGATGATCGACCGGATGAAAGCCGGCGACAATGCCGGCGCACTGGCCCGCGCCGAGGCGTTACCCGATGACGGGCTGCACCGCTATGTCAGTCCCTTGGCCCGCGGCTGGACCCGGATGGCGATGGGCAATCTGCCCGGCGCCGAGGCGGCGCTCGATAATCTCGACAAGTTCGACGGCTTTGCGCCGCTCGAATATTTTCAACTCGGTCTGCTTTATGACTTTGCCGGGAACCCGGTTAAAGCTGAAGATTTCTACAAAAAGACGCTGACGGCGACCGGTCAGCTTAACTGGCGACTGGCCGATGCGATGGCGAATTTCTATGAGCGGCACGGACGCCCCGACGAGGCTGCTGCGACCTATGCCCGTTTCGTCAAAGAGAACCCGGGCAGCGAACTTGCCGAAGCGGTGCAATCCTACAAGCCGACAGGCATCCCCGCGCCGCTGATCCGATCGGCTTCGGATGGGCTGGCCGAAGCGATGTTCGACCTGGCGAGCGTCGTCAACCGGCCGGAGACGATCGACCTGGCGCTGCTTTACGACCGAAGTGCGCTGGAGCTCGAACCGAACCTGACGGTGGCCCAATTGCTGCTGGCAGATATTCTGACGGACCAGGACAAGCCGGAGCAGAGCCTGGCGGTCTTGAGCCAAATTACGCCAAACTCGCGATACGCCTGGTCGGCGCAGCTGCGCGCCGCCGCCAACCTCGAAGCGCTCGGCCGCATCGACGAAGCGACCGCACAACTCCAGGCGATGGCTGCCAAGCAACCACGCTGGGCCTCCGCCGAAATCCAGCTGGGTGATCTGTTGCGTGGCCAAAAGCGGTTTACCGAGGCGGCCGACGCCTATAGCGAAGCGATCAAGCGCCTGAAAGCCGAGAATATGCCGCCGCGCTGGACGCTCTATTACAGCCGCGGGATCGCCTATGAGCGGTCAAATCAATGGAGCCTCGCCGAAGCGGACCTCGAGCACGCGCTCGAGCTGAAACCCGATCAGCCGCTGGTGCTCAACTATCTCGGCTATTCATGGATCGACCGCGGCGAAAAATTGCATCGCGGGCTGAAAATGATCGAAAAGGCGGTCGAGCTGCGGCCTGATGACGGCTATATCGTCGACAGCCTCGGCTGGGCCCATTACCGGCTGGGCGACTATGCGAGTGCCGTCGAATATCTGGAAAAAGCGCTCGAACTCGTGCCCGAAGACCCGACGATCAATGATCATTTGGGCGATGCGTACTGGAAGAGCGGACGGATAATCGAAGCCCGCTATCAATGGCGCCGCGCCCTGCAATTCAAACCCGACAAGGAAGACGTCAAGCCGATCGAAGCCAAGCTTGACCGCGGTCTGCCGGTGGTGACCAAGGCCGGCGGCGGCTGAGGTGCCGTGGCCGCGATCGCGTGTTTTGCACCGGCAAAGGTCAATCTCTATCTGCATTTGACCGGGCGTCGGGCAGACGGATACCACCTGATCGACAGCCTGGTCGCGTTCGCCGATATCGGCGATCGGGTGACGGCTCGCCCTGCCCGCGGGCTGTCGCTCGAGGTGACCGGCGGCGAGGCTGGCGGGCTGGCGGGTGAGGGCGACAACCTGGTCTTGCGCGCTGCCCGGCTGCTTTCCAAGCACGCCGGGATCGCCGCTGCCGCCGCTCTGCATCTCGAAAAAAACTTGCCGGTCGCAGCCGGGATCGGCGGCGGGTCGGCCGATGCCGCGGCAGCGCTGCGGGCGTTGCGTGGCCTGTGGCGGCTCGCCATCGACGACGCGACCCTTGCCCGGCTCGCCGGGCGGCTCGGTGCCGATGGGCCGGTCTGCGTGCACCGAAACCCCGCCTGGGTTGCCGGTATCGGCGAACGGATCGAGCCGGCCCGGTCGTTTCCGCCCGCCGCCATCCTGCTCGTCAATCCGCGGCACAGCCTGCCGACGGCAGCGGTATTCAACGCGCGTTCCGGCGGGTTTGGCCGCGCTGCCGAGCGGTTTGTACCGATGCCGCGCGATGCCGCCGCCTTGGCGAGAATGCTGGCGCCGCTGCGCAACGATTTGACCGCCGCGGCGATCGGCCTTGTGCCCGAGATCGGCCGGGTATTGGGCGCGCTCGAGCGGCTTCCCGGCGCCTTGATGGCGCGGATGAGCGGCAGTGGGGCGACCTGTTTCGCGTTATTTGCTGATAAAGCCACCGCGACGCGCGCGAAGATCGGGCTTACCGCCGCGGAACCTCGCTGGTGGTGCGCCGCCGGCAGCCTGCTTGGTGACAGCGAAGCGGGTTAATGCCGGACGCGCGGTCTTGGAGACGCTGGCCCGGTGCTCCAAATGACATATCGCAACAGCGGGTCCAGAACCGCCATGGGAACCGCCGTGTCGAGCTGACTCCGGACATCAATCCGCTCAGCCTCGATCCCGGTTATTGTGCGCCTACCACAAATGCGCCGAAGTTGCCGGCTGCTGCCCGCAATGGTCGATGCGCACACAGGGACACCGGCCCTGACGTAGCGGTAACACCACCGAGACCGGGGTCCGCTGAGAGCATCGCCCGCGGCAGACGAACCGGTTCAGATCGCGGATCAGTCGATGCCGACCGCCGCGCCCAGGATCTCACCGATGGACCGACGCAAGACGATATCGGCAATCGCATCGAGACCGGTCGGCTCGCGATTGATGATGACGAGGGCGGCGCCATAGCGCTTGGCCAATTCGGGAAATGCCGCCGCCGGATAAACGACAAGCGACGAGCCGGCGACGATAAAGAGATCGGCGGCAATCGTTTCGGTTTCGGCGCGGCGCATCGCCTCGGGCGGCATCGCCTGGCCGAACGAGATCGTTGCGGTCTTGACGAAGCCGCCGCAGGCATTGCAGATCGGAGCGGTCTCGTCGCGCTCGAAGGATCGGCGGATCACCTCGATTTCGTAGCGCCCGGCACAGTCAAGGCAATGGGCATAGGTCGTGTTGCCGTGCAATTCGATGACCCGGTCCGCCGGGACGCCGGAGGCCTGATGCAGCCCGTCGATGTTCTGGGTGATGACTGCTGCGGCCGTGCCGCGACGGACGAGTTCGGCGACGGCACGATGGCCGCGATTGGGCGCGGCGGCGCGAAACATCTCCTCCATCGCAAAACGGCGACGCCAAGTCTCGCGTCGCGCCTCCTCCGATGCCAGGAAATCGGCAAAATCGATCGGCGCCATACGGGTCCAGATGCCACCCGGGCTGCGGAAATCGGGAATGCCGGATTCGGTGCTGATGCCGGCGCCGGTAAAGACGACTGTATGATGCGATCTGTCGATCAGCCGGGTGAGTTCAGCGAGTTGCGGATCATCGGCCATGATGCAATCGTCGCAAAAAGGAGCCGATCCGCCAAGCCTGCCGTGCGATATCGTGCCGTTCAATGAGCTGTCGAACCGCTTATCTCGCCGCCGAAGGCTATGTCGACGAACTCGCTGCGGAATTGGCCCGGGTCGAGCGAGTTCACGAACGCTTGCTGATCGCTGGCGGCCCACCGCGTCCGGCAGCATGGGCCGCCAATGTTTGGCTCGACCCGCAGAAGATTCCGATCAGCTCGATATCCGATGCGGCGACGAAATTGTACGCGATCCAGCGCAACTGGGCAGTCTATGCGCCGGTGCTACATCGCCGGGCGGTATTGATCCAACAGCGATTGCCAGTGGTATCGGCGCGCCCGCTGATATTCGGAACGCCGGCACCGGCGGCGCCGCTGGGGTCGTGGACCTTGCTCGATCCCGGAACGGTGCTCGCCTCGGCGCACTGCACGAGCCCGTTCCGCAATGGCGAAGTGCACTTTGTCGAAGACCGGAGCGGACCGCCAAGCCGCGCATATTTGAAATTATGGGAGGCGCTGACCCTGATCGGCGAATGGCCGCGGCCAGGCGAGGTGTGTGTCGACCTTGGCAGCGCTCCGGGCGGCTGGAGTTGGGCCGCGGCGCAATTGGGGGCGCGGGTGGTCAGCGTCGACAAGGCAGCACTCGCCCCCGATGTCGCCGTGCTGGCGGGCATCGAGCACCGACGAGAAAGTGCCTTTGCACTCGACCCGCAGAGCATCGGGCCAATCGACTGGATGTTTTCGGATATCGTGTGCTATCCGGCCCGGCTGTTGGCGTTGCTCGAGCGCTGGTTCGCCGCCGGCACCTGTCGTCGCTTTGTGTGCACGGTCAAATTCCAGGGTGCCACCGACCACGCCATCGCCCGCCGCTTTGCCGCGATCCCCGGCTCGCAACTGCGCCACCTTTACCACAACAAGCACGAACTGACCTGGATCAAGCTCGGCTGACCGCCGCGGCCGGTCCGAGTAAAATTATCCTCGTCGCTGCGGTTCGCGGCCAAGGGTCAGCCGGATCTGCCGCATGCCACACCGGCGGCAACGATGGTGTTTGCGTTCCGCTTGCCGTCGATCAGCGGCTGTTGAACCGGGGCTGAGTTCGGTCGTGCTCAGCGATGTGCGGCGTTGAACTGGGCCAGAGCCGTCGGGCCAGGGCACAGCTCGGTCTCGCCGAGCTGGTTGAGCGGAGCCTCGACGGTGCCCAACAGCTCGTGCAGATCATCCGCCTCCGGTTCGACATATAACAGCCCGGTGACGATCTCGCCCTGCCCCTGGCGCTGCTGCAAAAAGGTCATCGCCGCGACCCGGTCGTGCGGATCATAATCGGGTGCGAGTTTGTGCAGCCGCAGGATCGACCCGTCGTGCTGAACGACGGTCTCGATCGTCCCCGGTGCGTAGTCGGCGGTGATCTCGTCGCGCTCGAGGATCATGTCGAGGCGATTGACCGCCTCGTTATGGGCGCGGACATAATCAAAGCTCTTGGTCGATTCGGGGTTGTTGTTAAACGCGACGCAGGGCGAAATCACATCGATAAAGGCGGCGCCGCGGTGTTCGATCGCGGCTTTGATCAGCGGCACGAGTTGCCTTTTATCGCCGGAAAAACTGCGGCCGACAAATGATGCGCCGAGTTGCAGGGCGAGCGCCACGAGGTCGATCGGCTGGTCGGTATTGACAGCACCGCGACGCGCCTTTGAACCCTTGTCGGCGGTTGCCGAGAACTGCCCTTTGGTCAGGCCATACACCCCGTTGTTTTCGACGATGTAGACCATGTTAACGGCGCGGCGGATGCAATGGGCGAACTGGCCAAGCCCGATCGATGCCGAATCGCCGTCACCCGAGATCCCGAGATAGACGAGATCACGGTTGGCGAGGTTGGCGCCGGTCAGCACTGATGGCATGCGCCCGTGCACGCTGTTGAAGCCGTGCGACTTGCCGAGGAAGTAAGTCGGCGTTTTCGACGAGCAGCCGATGCCCGAAAGCTTGGCGATCTTATGCGGCGGCAGGCTCAATTCGAAACAGGCCTGGATAATGGCGGCACTGATCGAATCATGGCCGCAACCGGCGCACAAGGTCGACACCGCGCCCTCATAGTCGCGGTGGGTAAAACCGAGAGCATTGGTCGGCAGCATCGGATGATGCAGCGGGGGTTTGGCGATATAGGTCATCAGGACCTCGACTCATTACGCAGATTGAAATTCACCACAGCGACCCAGCGGGCACAGGGTTGAACCTTTGCAGCAAGAAGCGGCGATCTCCATCTCACCGCCTCGCTGTGTCTCCGGGAGTCAGAAGCGTCTTGTCATTGGGCCGCCGAGCGATGCAGCGGCGCGAGGGTCACGACATCGATGATGTCGGCGATCGCCTTGACGATAAATCGCGCCGTAATCGGCGTGCCGTCGTAGTGCAGGATCGGCACGAGCCGGGCCGGGTCGATCTCACCGTCGATTGTCAGCAAGGTGCGCAGTTGCGCATCGCGGTTCTGCTCGATCACGAACAGGCGATCATGGGCGGCGATAAAATCGAACACGTCTTCGTGGAAGGGATAGGCGCGCACCCGCAATGTATCAAGATGGATGCCACGCGCTTCGAGCGCTTCGAGCGCTTCGGTCATCGCCGGCGAGGTCGAACCAAAATAGATCGCGCCGTAGCGGGTCGGCCCATCCAGACTATTTGGCGACTCACGCTGGACCGGGCGCGGCACCAGGCTTTTGGCGGTGTCAAACTTGCGCAGCAGCCGCTGCATGTTGTCGACATAATCCGGTCCCTCCTCGGAATACCGCGCGTAGCGATCCTTGGTGGTGCCACGGGTGAAAAAAGCGCCGCGGGTCGGATGGGTGCCGGGCAGGGTGCGGTAGGGGATGCCGTCATCATCGACATCGAGATAGCGCCCGAACTCGACACCGGCGTCGAGTTGGTCGGCGGTCATGATTTTGCCGCGGTCGTAACGCCGGTCCGCCTCCCAAGCCAATGGCTCGACCAGCCAATCGTTCATGCCGATGTCAAGATCCAGCATCACGAAAACCGGGGTCTGCAGCCGGTCGGCCAAGTCGAACGCCTCGGCGGCGAACGCAAAAGCCTCGCGCGGATCCTCGGGGAACAGCAGCACGTGCTTGGTATCGCCATGCGAGGCAAAGGCGCACGACAGGATGTCGGCTTGCTGGGTCCGCGTCGGCATGCCGGTCGAGGGGCTGCCGCGCTGGACGTCAAAAATCACCGCCGGGATCTCGGCGAAATAGGCGAGCCCGATAAATTCCTGCATCAACGAGATGCCGGGCCCCGAGGTTGCGGTAAACGCCCGCGCCCCGTTCCATGCGGCGCCGATGACCATGCCGATCGAGGCAAGCTCGTCTTCCGCCTGGATGATGGCGTAGCGCTGCTTTCTGGTTTCGGGGTCGCCGCGATAGCGCCGGCAATGGTTCGAAAACGCCTCGGCAAGCGATGAGGATGGTGTGATCGGATACCAGGCGCAAACCGTCGCCCCGCCATAAACCGCCCCCAGGGCAGCGGCATCATTGCCGGTGATGAAGATGCGGTCGCCAACCTTGTCGACACGCTCGAGCCGCAGCCCGATCGGGCATTGGTGCTCGCTCAGCGCCCACTCGCGACCGAGATTGAGGGCCTTGAGGTTGGGGCGGATCAGCGTGTCCTTGCCGCGAAACTGCTCGGAGATCAGCTTTTCGATCGCCACAACATCCATGCTCAGCAAGGCCGACAACGCACCCAGATAGATGATGTTCTTGAACAGCTGGCGCTGGCGGGGATCGTTGTATTCGCGATTGCAGATCGCCGTCAGCGGCGCAGCAATGACAGTGATGTCGTTGCGGAATTTGGATGCCGGCAGCGGCTTTGTCGAATCGTAGAACAGATAGCCGCCGGGCTCGATCTCGGCCAGATCCTCGTCCCAGGTCTGCGGGTTCATCGCCACCATCATATCGACGCCGCCGCGGCGGCCGAGATGGCCCGCTTCGGAGATCCGCACCTCGTACCAGGTCGGCAGGCCCTGGATATTCGAGGGAAAGATGTTGCGCGAACTCGCCGGGATGCCCATCCGCAGGACGGATTTCGCAAACAGCGCATTCGCGCTGGCCGAACCCGATCCGTTGACATTGGCGAATTTGACGACGAAGTCGTTGACGCTTTCGATGTTCACTCGGCCCAGTCCGTCCACGTTCATACCTCCTCGCCGTCATGGCCGGGCCCGACCCGGCCATCCGCGCCAGGGTTGCGCGCCGGCTTGCTGATTCTGACAACGATTCCATGAAGGGAGGATGCGTTCATATCGCAACGATTCGGCCGAACCGCACCTCTGCGACGATGTCGCCGGTATTCCGGGGCGCCGGGGTATCGGAGCCTCGTGACGAGGCCTTCCCCGGCTTTTCCCGACGCCACGGGCCCATGCCTCTCCCCGGCGGTGAGCACCATCACGGTGCCCCGAACGACAATCCGCCGGCAGAAGAATCTTCAGCATTGGCCGGGCGCCTGCAGATTGCGCTGATCGTCGCATAAATCCGCGTTGGGAGGATCTTTTCGAGCGCTTCGCATGAACCCCGGATTGCCGGATCGAGCCCGGGCAGGGCGAAGCGCAAAGGCATCGCGGCGACACGTCACGCCCTCCGCCGATCGCTTTACCGGGCGCGGCAGGCCGGGCCGGCATGGGTTATGTCGAGCAGGAACTTGCGCATGTCCCACGCACCCGTCGGGCAACGTTCGGCACACAATCCGCAGTGCAAGCAGACATCCTCGTCCTTGACCATGATCCGGCCGGTCTTCAACGCATCCCCAATATAGAGGTCCTGTTCGCGGTTCAGCGCCGGCGCGGTCAGTCGGCCGCGCAGCTCGTCTTCGCTGCCATCGTCGGTAAAGGTGATGCAGTCCATCGGGCAGATGTCGACGCAGGCGTCGCATTCGATGCAGAGCTGCCCGGTGAACACGGTTTGCACGTCGCAATTTAGACAGCGCTCGGCTTCTTTATAGCCGAGCTCCTGGTCATAGCCGAGCTCGACCTCGACCCGGATGTCGGCCAATGCCACCGCGGTGTCGCGCAACGGCACCCGATACCGGAAATCGTTCGAGATGTCGTTGTCGTAGCTCCACTCGTGGATGCCCATTTTCTGGCTGACAAGCGACACGCCGGGCGGCGGTCGGTGACGAACATCCTCGCCATGGCACAATTTATCGATCGAGATCGCGGCATCGTGGCCGTGGGCGACCGCCCATATGATGTTCTTTGGCCCAAACGCGGCATCGCCGCCAAAGAACACGTTGGCCAGGCTCGACTGCATCGTCACCGGATCGACCTTGGGCATCTCCCACCGGTCAAACTCGATGCCGATATCGCGCTCGATCCAGGGGAAAGCATTCTCCTGCCCGACTGCGATCAAAACATCATCGCACGGCACATGCACATCAGGCTCGCCGGTCGGGACCAGGTTGCGGCGGCCGCGGGCATCGTATTCCGCCTCGACCTTTTCGAACAGCACGCCGGTCAGATCGCCACGGTCATGAGTGAATTCCTTTGGCACCAGCCAATTGAGGATCGGGATGCCCTCGTGCATCGCGTCCTCTTTTTCCCATGGCGAGGCTTTCATTTCGTCAAAGCCGCTGCGCACGACCACGGTGACCTCGCCGCCGCCGAGGCGGCGCGAGGAGCGGCAGCAATCCATCGCCGTGTTGCCGCCGCCGAGCACGACAACCCGCCGGCCGATCTTGCTGATATGACCGAACGAAACGCTCGACAGCCAGTCGATGCCGATATGGATGTTGGCCGCCGCCTCGTTGCGGCCGGGGATGTCGAGATCGCGCCCGCGCGGCGCGCCACAGCCGACAAACACCGCATCCCAGCCCTCGGACAGCAGTCCCTTCAGACTGCGCACCGGCGCGCCGAACCGGGTCTCGACGCCCATATCGAGGATCAAGTCGACTTCTTCATCGGTCACCGTTTCCGGCAGTCGAAAGCGCGGGATCTGGCTGCGCATCATGCCGCCGCCTTTGGCGTCGCCGTCGAACATCACGCAGTGATAGCCAAGCGGCATCAGATCGCGGGCGACCGTCAGCGACGCCGGACCGGCACCGACCAGTGCGATGCGTTTGCCGTTTTTTTCGCGCGGGATCTGCGGCAGAAACCGGCTGATATCGCCTTTGTTGTCGGCGGCGACGCGCTTTAGCCGGCAGATCGCCACCGGCTCTTTCTCGACCCGGCCGCGGCGGCAGGCGGGTTCGCACGGACGGTCGCAGGTGCGGCCGAGGATGCCGGGGAAGACATTCGACTCCCAGTTGATCATGAAGGCGTCGGTGTAGCGACGCTCGGCGATCAGCCGGATATATTCGGGAACCGGTGTATGGGCCGGGCACGCCCACTGGCAATCAACGACTTTGTGAAAATAATCGGGATTACTGATGTCAGTCGGCTGCACTGGATCCTCCTGGCGGTCCGGTGGTCCCGGCAACGCCATTATTCTTACCGCGATCGCCGACCGAGGCTCACAGCCCGCATGCCAGGGGCGGCAGCAGAGCTGCGGACGGGACTGCATCGCGACGGTCTTATAGTCGCGGCATTATAGGCCGTCATCCTTTCCGTCGCCTTGATCGGCATCTGATGCCGTTCGCGTCCCGACAACCTGCGACAGCTTGCCTCATCGTGGTGCGCCCCGCAACCCTCCGCGGCGAGCGCCGATATCGACCGGTGCCGGTGTCCTGCCACATCGCTGGACTGTTGTTTGCACAACTCGGAATTGATCAAGGCGGCGCCCGTTCCGACTCCATAAGCCGGATTTTCCGGCGCGACGCCCCCCCGGGGGCAAAAATTGCGTCGCGGGCAAGCTCAGGCTTATTATCTTCACTTAGTTGTTACTTCTGTCTGATCGGAACAAGGCGAAACGAGGTTGGCGATGACCCGATCTTTGCGCGTCATAGTCGCAAGCACCGGCATGGCGCTACTCGCAGCAGCATGCGCCAACTCGCAGGCAGAAGCGCCGACCACGGCGGATCTGCTGGCGCAAGCGGGGTTTGTGCGCCGGGACGTCAACACCGAGGAACGTCTCGCGGCGTTGAGGATGCTGCCGCCGCACCAGTTCGTGATGCGCAATTCGAATGGCAGCGTCAAATACATGTATGCCGACCCGAATGTTTGCGGTTGCATCTATGTCGGCGGCCAGCGCGACTATGACCAGTACCGGCAGATGATGACGTCGCGGGTCAAGGCAGCCCAGATCCGAGCGATCGTCAGCACCGCCGCGATACCCGCCGGAGCCGGGCTCGTCGGATCCGGGCGATAGCGTGAGCCCAGCGTCGAATCCGGCGACGTGCCCCTCAACAGGCATCCGGGCGCAACCAATATTTGAACGCATGCGAGCACTTGTGAGATCGATATGAGCGAAAACCCGTTTTTTGCGACCTGGGACACGCCGTTCGGCATGCCGCCCTTTGACCGCATCCGGCCGGAGCATTTCGCGCCGGCCTTCGATCGCGGAATGGCCGAGGAATTATCCGAAATCGCGTCGATTACCGCCGCTCCTTGGCCGCCGAGTTTTACCGATACGATCGAAGCCCTGGAGCGCAGCGGGCGGTTGCTGGACCGGGCAAGCCGCGTCTTTTCCAACCTCGACGCCAGCGACACCAACCCCGCGCTCGAGGCGATCGCCCGCGAATATGCGCCAAAGCTCGCACAGCATCAGATGCGCATCGCGCTCGATCCGGAGCTGTTCGCGCGCATTGCCGATCTTTATGCCCGACGCGCCGATCTGGCGCTGGCAACCGATCAGATGCGGCTCCTTGAGCGGCGCTATTTGCGCTTTGTGCGCAACGGCGCGCTGCTTGGCGGCGAGCAGAAGAGCCGCATGGCCGCGATCAGTGAACGGCTCGCGACATTGCATACCTTGTTCGGCCAGAACGTGCTGCACGACGAGCGCGAGTGGCAACTGGTGCTCGACATGGCCGATCTCGACGGGCTCCCCGATTTTGTCCGCGCCGCCGCGGCGCAGGCGGCCGAGGAGCGCGGGCTCGCCGGGCATTACGTCATTACCTTGGCGCGCTCGTCGATCGAGCCGTTCCTGACCTTTTCGGCGCGCCGCGATCTGCGCCGCACCGCGCACGAGGCGTGGACCGCGCGCGGCACCCATCCAGGCGAGACCGACAATACGCCGCTGATCCGCGAGATCATGGCATTGCGTGGCGAGCAGGCGCGGCTTCTCGGCTACGACGATTTCGCCGCCTACCGGCTCGATGATTCGATGGCCAAGACCGAGGATGCGGTCGAGCGTTTGCTGCTGCAGGTGTGGTCGCCGGCCAAAGAGAAGGCCCATTCCGAGCGTTTGGCGCTCGAGGCGGCAGCCCATGCCGAAGGGCTCAATGAGCCGCTCGCGCCGTGGGACTGGCGCTACTACGCCGAGAAAGTCCGCCAGACGCAGTACGATCTCGACGAGGCCGAGGTCAAGCCGTTTTTCGTCCTCGACAACATGGTCGAGGCGGCATTCAATACAGCCGGGCGGCTGTTTGGTCTTAGCTTTACCGCCCGCCCCGATCTGCCGGTCTATCACCCGGATGTCCGCGCCTGGGAGGTGCGCGACCGCGGCGGCGCCCATGTCGGGATCTTTCTGCACGATAATTTCTCGCGGCCCGGCAAGCATTCGGGAGCGTGGTCGAGCCGCTACCGCGACCAGCAAAACCTCGACGCCCGGGTCTCGCCGATCGTCGTCAACAACAACAATTTCGCCAAAGGCGAACCCACACTGCTCAGTTTCGATGATGCCGAGACCCTGTTTCACGAATTCGGCCACGGCCTCCACGCACTGTTGAGCCAGGTGCGCTATCCCTCGCAATCCGGGACCGCGGTGCGCCGCGATTTCGTCGAATTCCCGTCGCAGATCTTCGAGCACTGGATGTCCGTGCCAGAGAATCTGCGGCGCTACGCCCGCCATTACCAGACCAGCGAGCCGATACCTGAAGCTTTGCTGCAGCGCCTCCTCGCGGCGCGCAATTTCAACCAGGGTTTTGCGACCGTCGAATACACTGCCTCGGCGCTGATCGATCTCGAATTGCACCGCGACCCGGCGCCCGAAAACCTCGATCCCGTCCGGTTCGAGCGCGAATTTCTGGACCGGTACGAGGTGCCGCCCGAAATCGGGCTGCGTCACCGCCCGGCACACTTCCAGCATCTCTTTGCCGGCGGCGGTTATGCGGCCGGCTACTACGCTTACCTCTGGGCCGAGGTGCTGGACGCCGACGGCTTTGCCGCCTTTACCGAGACCGGTGACGCGTTTGACCCGGCCTTGGCGGCGGGGTTGAAGGCGATCTACAGCGCCGGCGACACCCGCGACCCGATGGAGCTGTACCGCGCCTTTCGTGGCCGCGACCCTGAGATCGGCCCGCTGTTGCAGCACCGCGGGTTAGTGATGAATGGGTGACCCGGTCGAAAGGCCGGGGTGTCGATCACCCGTCAGGATCGGGGCGCCTCGGGCTTTTCGATCAGCGCCAGGCTTTCCATCGCCAGCCCGTAACCCAAGAGCTCGTGCATCTGGCGCCGCAGGTATTCGGTAAACAGCAGCCGGGTGTAGCGCAGCAGCAGGGTCGGCTTGCGTGACAGATCCTCGGCCAAGGCCCAGGCGCGCGGCAGGAGTTTCTCAGCCGCCAACACCTCGGCGACGATACCGAGCCGCTGCGCTTCGGCGGCGTCGAGCGTCTGGCCGGTCATCAGGAAATAGCAGCCGCGATTGATGCCCAACAGCAGCGGATAGACGATGTGCATCCCGTCGCCCGGAACCACGTCGGACGCGAAATGCGCCGAATCCTGGAACTGCGCCGTCTCGGCGGCGAGCACGATATCGCACAACAGTGGAATTTCCGAATGGCGCCACGCCGGGCCGTTGATCGCACTGATGATCGGGACCTCGATGTTGAGCAGGTTCATCAGCAGGTGACGGCCTTCCCAGTGGATGCGATCGATGCGCTCGATCGACGGCCGCGACGGAAAGGACGAGGTGCCGGGGGTAGCGCGCGGGCCGGAAAACTCGGCGCCGGTGCCGGTCAGGATTACCACCCGGTTGTCGCGATCGGCGCCGATGTCGTGAAACAGTTCGGGTAGTTCGCCGTGCGGCAAGAACCCCCAGCGCAACGACTGGCCTTCGGTGTGCAGCGTGACCTGCAGGATGCCGTCGCGCCGTTCCAGCCGGGCGCTCTGATATTTTTGCTGATAATCGGTCAAAACGCTCATCTGTTCCTCCCACTATGAGCCAGTCAGAGCCGGGTCTTGGCCCGGATGTGTGTTGCGTCTTCATGCTGTCATTGCCAGCGACCCGAGGCAATCTCGCGCGGCACGGCTTCGTCTGACCGCGATTGCATTACCGGCCAACGGCCCAACAACCTGAAAAAGACGTTTCTGGATATCGTGTCCAAAGGCTGCCGTGACGGGATCAACGGATTGGGGGCGGCGGGCGGGAGCAGAGGCGGATCGCTTGCACGGTCTTGGGATAGGGGGCTAGGGTCGGCCGCGGATCGCCGGTCGGATGACCGGCGCGCACGCCGTCAACAGACCCGGGTTCAGAAAATGCCGATCCACGTCGAAGACATCGAATATGCCCGCCCGGCCGCAACTCCGCTGCTCGCCCGCTTTTACCGCCCGGAGGGGACCGGTCCGTTTCCCGCAGTGCTGGAAGTGCATGGCGGGGCGTGGACTTCGGGCGACCGCTTCAACAACACTCCGATCGGCGAATACCTCGCGGCGCAAGGCATTGTCATGCTGTCGATCGACTTCCGGATACCGCCCGTCGCGGCCTATCCGGAAACCGTCGCCGACGTCAATTTCGGCATCCGTTTTCTGAAAGCGAACGCCGAGCGCTTCTCGACCCGCGCCGATCGAGTCGGCGGTCTTGGCACCTCCTCCGGTGGCCATCTCCTGTTGCTCAACGTGTTGCGTCCGCGCGACCCCCGCTACGCCGCGATCCCGCTTGCCGGCGCCGATGCCGGTCTCGCCTTTGCTGTCGTGTGCTGGCCGGTGGCGGACCCGCTGGCACGCTATCGCGCCGTTCGCGAGCGCGGCAATGACCGGCTGGTCACGGCGCATCATCAGTTCTGGCCGTCCGAGGAAGCGATGGCGGAAGGCAGCCCCCAGCTGATCCTCGAACGCGGCGAAGCGGTCGCAACCCCGCCGGCGCTGATCATGCAGGGCACCGTCGACGACAACCTGACGCCCGACATGGCGCGAAACTTTGCCGCCGCGTACAGCAAAGCCGGCGGGACGATCGCGTTCCACGAATTCGCCGGGGAACCGCATGCGTTTATCGGCCGCGATCCGAATTCGGCCAACGCCGAGCGTGCGCTGGCGCTGATCGCCGACTTCATCCACCACCAAACCGCTTGAGGTGCGACGGTTAACCCAGAAATCTGCCGCCTTTCCGGCGGATGCGACGATAAAGACCGCCGCAGCGCGACAGACTGGCGGCGAGCACGCCGCCCCAACTCTTGCCGATCTTGGTGACGACAAAGCGGCGCGCTTCGAAGCCCGCGAGCAATACCGTCGAGACCGATAGCGGCAACAGGAAATAAATCGCGCGATAGGCAATTAGGGCGGCGGCGACGACGCTGACCGGGGCCTTGCCGCCGACCGCATAGAGGATGACCAGTTCGAAGACACCGAGCCCGCCCGGAATGTGGCTCAGCACGCCCAGCCCGATCGCGGCAGCAAAGACCGCCGCGAAGACGAAAAACCCGATCCCAACCGGCGGCAGCAGCACCCATAGCACCGCCGCCGCGGCGAGCATGTCGGCTGTCGTCAGCGCAATCTGGCTCAGGATCAAAGCCGGCCCCGGCGGTTCGATCCGGAACCGGCCGATTGTCAGCGGCCGCCGGCGAGTGGCCAAGAAGATCAGGAAGCTCGCCGCCAAAACCAGGAGCCCCACCGCCGCGGCACGCAACGGGTCGGGCGGGGCGCCGACGATCTGGCCGACCCGGCCGGCGAACAGGACGAGCCCGATTGCCGCAATCGTTGCGACGCCGATACTGATCGCGCCGGATATGAACAGGATCACCCGCGCGATCTGCCCCGGGGACAAACCGGCGGCGGTGTAGATGCGGTAGCGCACCGCCCCGCCCGACAATGCCCCGAAACCTACCGCATTGCCGATCCCATAGCCGCAGAACGACGCGAGCGCGGCCGCAGCGAGCGGCGGGCGGGCGCGGGCATAAAACAGCCCGGAGAGGTCATAGCCAAACAGCGTCAGGTAGCTTACGGCGGTTGCGGCGAGCGCCATCAGCAGCGTCGATGTCGGGGTCGCCCGCAATGATGCCATCAGCGCGTGGAGGCTGAGGCCGGCGGCCGCTCGCTCGATGCCCCAGACCGCGAAGGCGGCAATCGCGCAGACCGCGAGCCCCGCAACATGCGCACGCCACCAGCGCGGACGAAACCCGGCCCACAGCCGCGCCGCGGCGCCGCCAGGTTCGGGTGGTTCAGGCGGCACAACGGACGCCATGGGTTCGCCCTTTGGAAACCGGGATGGACGCTAGAAACCGGAATTGCCGGCGAGCACGCTGCCCGGGGCCGCCGCACCCTCCGCCCCGATCGCTCTTATATCCCTGAACTGGCTGAGGTTTTTGCCACAGCTACCGATCCGGCTGATTGCCCTGATGGTCACTCGCTTACCCTGAAACGCCTCGGTTTCCGCGACATTCCAGGCGTATAGCCGATTTCGGCTGAATTTTCAGTAGCCGCATCGCCATTTTGCGGCAACCTGCTGTCGGTCGGTGGCACTCCCACCCCGCGCTGTCGAGCAGGCCGCGCGCCTCGGCACAGAGGTGATAACCGGCGCCGCCGCGACCACCACTCGCCGTCAACGATGCAGGATGATGTCGACGCGCCGATTGAACACCGTGGGATCGCTCGATCCGGTCTGGCCGATCGGCTCCTGCTGCACCATCGAGGGCTCGATGCCGTCCGCCTCGAGCTGGTCGGTGACGATCGAAGCGCGTGTCATCGCCAGATACTTGTTGGTCTGAACCGTACCAGTGGCGCTGGCGCGTGCCTGGACGGTAATCGATTTGACCCGCGTCGCCTTTGCCTCCTCGGCAATCCTGGCGATGATCGCTTTTGCCCGCGGTGAGAGATAGGCGCTGAACTCATTGAAGTAAATGAGGTAACGCGGTGTCTCCGCAGCCGCTCCAGCCGCTGCCGGCGGCGCGGCGGGTGACGCCGGGGCTGCTGACGCTGCGGCGGTCGGGGCCGCCGGCGCTGGCGATGTCGCGGCGGATGACGCCGAAGCCGCCGGGGCCGTGGCCGCAGGCGCCATCGTTGAAGGACTCTGCGAAGGACTCTGCGCATTTACCCCAACCGAGAAGGTTAGCGCCGAAGACAGCAGCAAAGCGGTCACAATCCGCCGAGAGCGCAATATCAAATCCCCCTCCATCACGGTCAGCCCGGGTCGCCGGACCGGCGCAGTGTATGCGGCTTTGGCACACGGTCCGCAAGGCCCGGCCGAGGCCGCCGAGCGTGGCAAAAGGCGAGGTTTTCACGCTCCCGGTGCATCAGCCGGCAATCCCGCGTGTTGACAGGACGAAGACCGATGCGGCGCGGCGCGGTTGCAGCGCCGGGTGGTCCGCTTTCGTTAAACCTGAGGAGAGACCGATGTATCTCGCCCGCTTCTGTTACGATGTGCAGCCAGTCAATCGCCAGCGCGCGATCGAATTCATCCGCCGCGAGGTCGAAGCGGCGCGCAAGAACGGCCTCGAGGCCCGGATGCTGGTGCCGCTGACCCGGGGACATGGCGACTACACCGCTCTGCAATTCGAGGTCGAGCTGAAGGGGCTGGATCAGCTTGAGCAATTCCGCAATCGCGGCGTCGGGTCGAGCGAGGAAACCGGCAACTGGATGCACGCCTTCAGCGAGATACTGACTCGGCCGCCCGGCGTCGAAATCCTGCGTTTCGAACCGTGATCCGGCACCTTCCGCGGTTGTTACTCGCCGCTGAGGTGTCGGTAGCTGGCGCGCTCGCGGTGCGTGCTCGCGGTGATTGCGGCATGCATGCCGCCGGCTGATCGAACGCGCTATCCGGGTGATGCGAGCAGGGCCCGGTCCACCGATATCTATCTGCAGCAGATGCTTTGCGCCGAGCCAGTCATCGCATGGATGTCGTCTTTCCTGCTCCGTTGCCGACGCCCTCGCCGTTGCGCGCCGCGATTCGCGACCATGTCCGTCGCGACGAGAGCACGGCGGACGCCGAGATCCTCGCCGCCGCCGAGATCGCCCCGGAAGCGCGCGACCATATCGCCGCCACCGCGCGCCGGCTGGTCGCCGCAGTCCGCCGCGAGCGTCATGGCAAGGGTGGCATCGATGCGTTTTTGCACGAATACGCGCTTTCCTCTCAGGAAGGCGTGGCGCTGCTCTGCCTGGCCGAAGCATTGCTGCGCATTCCCGATGCCGACACCGTCGATCGGCTGATCCGCGACAAGCTTGGTGACGCCGATTGGGCGCGCCATCTCGGGCATTCCGATTCGGTCTTTGTCAACGCTTCGACCTGGGCGCTGATGTTGACCGGCCGCCTCGTACGCGGCGAACCCGCGCCAAAAGATCTGCGCGCCGGGTCGGCGGCGCGCGACCTGCGCGCCGCACTGTATCGCTTTGCGCTGCGCTCGGGCGAGCCGGTGGTGCGCCAGGCCGTCACTGCCGCGATGCGCATCCTCGCCCGCCAATTCGTCATGGGTCGGACGATCGAAGAGGCCCTCGACCGTGCCCGTCCGACCGAACGCGAAAACTATCGCCATTCCTACGATATGCTCGGCGAAGCCGCTCATACTGCGGCGGACGCCGCCCGCTACCTTGCCGCCTATGAGCATGCCGTCAGCGCGATCGGGGCTGCCGCCGCCGGTCGTGCGGTCGAAGCGGCACCGGGGATCTCGGTCAAATTATCGGCCCTGCACCCGCGCTACGAGATGGCGCAACGCGAGCGGGTATTGGCGGAAATGACACCGCCGCTTCTGGCGCTGGCAGGCAAAGCGCGCCAGGCCGGTATCGGCTTTACGATCGACGCTGAAGAGGCCGACCGGCTCGACCTGTCGCTCGACCTGATCGAGGCGATGGCGCTCGCTCCCGAGCTTGCCGGCTGGGACGGGCTCGGGCTCGCCGTCCAGGCCTATCAGAAGCGCGCGCTGCCGCTGATCGACTGGCTCGGTGATCTCGCTCGCCGAAGCGATCGGCGGCTGATGGTGCGGCTCGTCAAGGGAGCGTATTGGGACGGCGAGATCAAGCGGGCGCAAGAGCGTGGGCTTGACGGCTACGCGGTTTACACCCGCAAGGTCGCGACTGATGTCTCCTATCTCGCCGCGGCGCGTCGGCTGCTTGACGGCGGCAGCGCCTTCTATCCGCAATTTGCGACCCACAATGCCCATACCGTCGCGGCGGTGCTCGAACTCGCCGGCAATCGCCGGGACTGGGAGTTCCAGCGCCTGCACGGCATGGGTGAAGCGCTCTATGACGAAATCGTCGGTCCCGAACATCTCGATCGACCGTGCCGGGTGTATGCCCCGGTCGGCAGCCACGAGGATCTGCTCGCCTATCTGGTGCGCCGCCTGCTCGAAAACGGCGCCAACACTTCGTTTGTCAACCGCATCGTCGACGACAAGCAGCCGATCGACGAGATCACCGCCGATCCGGTGGCGCGATTGGCCCGGCTGCCGGTCAAGCCGCATCCCCGCATCCCGCTGCCCCGCGATCTCTACCAGCCGGCGCGAAAGAACTCGCGCGGGATCGATTTGAACCATCCGCCCGACTTGATGATGCTGCGCGACGAGCTGATCGACGCGATGCGCCGGCCGTGGCGCGCCGCCCCGATCGTCGGTGGTGTCGAGCAGCCCGGGGCCGCCCGTCCGGTTTTTGACCCGAGCGACTGCCGGCGCCAGATCGGCGATGTGGTCGAGGCTGCGCCGGAGCAGCTCGACCGGGCGCTGGAGCGCGCCGCCGATGTCGCGACGGCCTGGGACCGGCGCCCAGCGGCGGCGCGCTCTGCGATCCTTGAAGGCGCCGCCGAGCTGTTCGAAAGCCATAGAGCCGAATTGATCGCTCGAGTGATCCGCGAGGGCGGCCGCAC
>DATJLK010000013.1:0-42132 GCA_035509615.1 Allostellaceae bacterium
ATCGGCGACCTCGCGCGCCGGTACAGCCGGATGCGCCGGCTTTGCCGGCATGACGACGGGTGGCAAGATCGGCTTGGTCACCGCGGGCGTGGCGGAAAGTTTGGCGAGCGCGCCCGGCGGTTTCGGCGCCGCTGCCACGGCCGGCAGGTGCGGGGTCGCTACAGGGACCGGAATCGCCGCCGTAGCGGTCGGGCGCGCGGTTGCCGCATTCGGCGGAGCCGGTACACCCGCGTTGCCCGGTGGCGGCGGCTGGACCGCAGGCCCGCCAGTCCCGGCGGATCCATGAGGAGGCCAAGCCACACTCTCCGGTCGAGGCGCCGTCAACAACAGGAAGCTGGCGCCGGCAATCCCCGCGATTGCAAAAACAATGCAGCCGGCGATGACAAGATAACGCGGCGAGCTTGCGTCTTTTGCCGCCGCGACGGGGCGACGCCGATCCGAGGCATCGATCAGCGGGGTGATCGTCGGCAGATTGTCTCGGGTCGCCGTTAGAATATTCGGGCCCGGCTCTGCCGGACGGCGGAACGGCGTTGGTGCATTCGCCGAGAGCAGCCGCGGTTCAGCACGCTCTTTTCGGGGCTGCGGTTGCAACCGCGCCGCAAACGGCAAGGTCCGAAAAACGCCACGCCCCATCTCTCGCCTCGTTCTCTGCGTGTTCGACGCTCTGCGGTGGCCCGCCCGGCCCTCGCGACGCCAGCGTTAGCTGTCAATAAAGGCAGGATAACGAATTTCGACGAGATAGAGCCCCTCTGCGGGTGCGGTCGGCCCGCCGGCACGGCGGTCGCGGGCGGCGAGCGCGGCGGCGACATCCTGCGGTTGCCACCGTCCGATCCCGACGAGTTCGAGCGTGCCCGCCATATTGCGCACTTGGCGATGGAGAAACGAGCGCGCCCGCGCTTCGATGCGGATCTCGTCGCCGACGCGGCTGACCGTCAGCGAATCGAGCGTCCGCAGCGGTGATTTTGCCTGACACAGGCGATCGCGAAAGGTGGTGAAATCGTGACGCCCGAGCAGATGCGCCGCACCCTCGGCCATGGCCTCGGCGTCGAGCGGCGGCGCCACCCGCCACACCCGCCCGCGCTGCAATGCCGCGGGTGCCCGTCGGTTGAGGATCCGGTAGATATAGACGCGTTCGACCGCGCACCGGCGGGCGTCGAAATCATCTGAAACCGCGGCAACGGCGAGCACGCTGATCGCGGTCTCGCGCAGGTAGTGGTTGAGCGCGCCGCGCACGACATCGGTCGGGAACGCGCGCGCCAGATCGAGATGCGCCACCTGGGCCAGCGCGTGGACCCCGGCATCGGTGCGCCCGGCGCCGTGGATGGTCACGGTGTCGCCGCAGAAATTTCTCGCCGCAGTTTCGAGCGCTTCCTGTACCGACAAACCCTGCGGCTGCCGCTGCCAGCCGACGAGCCCGGCACCGTCATACTCGATTGTCAACTTGTAGCGGGGCACGGCAGCACGGTTCCGGCGGCGATCGGATAGCCGCGCAGAAAGGAAGCAGGCTCAAGCGGCCCGCGCCCCGGCCGCTGCAGCCGTAATGGCCGCAACGCCCCCGAACCGCAGGCAATCGCAAGCCGGTCATCGACCACCGTTCCCGGCGCCTCTCCCGAATCCCATGGCAGCGCCGCCGCTGCGAGCACGCGGATCTGTTCGCCGCCGATTTCGAAAAAGGCGACCGGCCACGGGACGAGAGCGCGGACTTGCCGTTCCAGTTCCGCTGCCGGCCGCCGCCAGTCGAGTCGGCCTTCTGCGCGGCTGATCTTGGGTGCATAGGTGGCGCCTTGCTGCGGCTGCGGCCGCGCCGTCAAGCGGCCTTGAACCGCCTCGTCCAGCGCTTTGACGATCAGCTCGGCGCCGAGCCGCGCCAGCGCATCGGTCAAGCTCGCCGCGGTCGCATCGCGGCCGATCGGCAGCACCTGCTGCATCAGGATCGGGCCGGTATCGAGCCCCTCCCCCATCTGCATGATGGTAACGCCGGTCTCGGTATCGCCGGCGAGCAAAGCGCGTTGGATCGGAGCGGCGCCGCGCCAGCGTGGCAACAGCGAGGCATGAACGTTGAGGCAGCCGAGACGTGGCGCGTTCAAGATCGGCGGCGGCAGGATCAGCCCGTAAGCCGCCACCACCGCGGCCGCGGCCCCGAATGCGGCAAACTCCCGCTGGATTTCCTCGCTGCGCAGGCGTGCCGGACAGCGCAGTTCGAGGCGATGCCGCTCGGCGAGAAGCTGCACCGGCGAGGGCTGCAGGCGATGTCCGCGACCCGCCGGGCGCGGCGGCTGGGTATAGACGGCGAGCAGCTGATGGCGGGCGGCGATCAGCGCCTCGAGGATCGTCGCGGCAAAGACCGGCGTACCCATAAAGACGAGATCCAACCGGCACTCCCCGGCGGCGGTTGCCGCGGTAACCGCGGCGTCAGGCGGCAACCGGGCTGCGCGCGCGCTTTGCCTTGATGAGTTTGCGCAGGATCATCCCGCGCTTGACCATCGAGATGTGGTCGACAAACAGCACGCCGTCCAAGTGGTCGATCTCGTGCTGAATGCAGGTCGCCAGCAGTCCCGAGGCTTCGATCTCGCGAATCTCGTTCTGATAATCGAGATAGCGCAGCCGGATTTGCGCCGGCCGGGTCACATCGGCGTAATGCTCGGGCAATGACAGGCAGCCCTCGCTGAAGGTCGCCAACTCGGCTGAGCTCCACAAAATTTCCGGGTTGGCGAGCATCATCGGCTGCGGCTTTTCTCCTTCACGGGCAACGTCGAGGACGATGACCCGCTTCGCCACGCCGATCTGGGGGGCGGCGAGCCCGATCCCGATCGCCTTGCGCATCGTTTCCAGCATGTCGTCCATCAGTCGACGGATGTCATCGTCGACAGCAGCCACCGGGCGCGCCTTGATCTTGAGGCGCGGATCGGGGGCGGTGATGATCGCACGTTCAGCCATGATCAGAAATCTAAATAAGAATTTGACGGTCCAGCGTCAATCCGCGGCTATTGGCCGGCAGCCTAGGCCGATCGAAGCGCGTCGGTAAAATCCGCTATTGTCCGGGCGACCGGGCGCCGCCGGATGGTTTCGTTGACGATCAGCTCAAACTCGGCCCGCTCAAACTCGGCCCGCTCAAACTCGGCAGTCCCGGCCGATGCCGTCAGCGGCGGCCGGATCAAAATACCCCGCGCTGCGAGCCGCTCTGACAACCCGGCGCCGGCGGTCCCGCGAACGCATAGGCGCGTGACATTTGTCGAGGCCGCCGAGCGCAGCACGGTCACCTGCGGACACGCAGCCAATTCCCGGAACAGCTGGTCGGCCATCGCTGCCGCCTCGGCAAAACGTTCGGCAAAGCCGTCGAGATAGTGCAGCGCCACCGCGGCATAAGGCCAGGCTTGGCGCAGCCCGCCGCCAAACATCCGGCGCTGATGATAAAGCCCGTCGAGCAGGTCCCGCGGCCCGGCCAGGATCGCGCCGCCCGCAGCGTTGAAGTACTTGTAGAGCGAGACGTAGACCGTGTCGAACGGTGCGGCGTAGACCGCCGGCGTGATGCCGGTATAAGGAGCGGCGAGAAACAGCCGGGCGCCGTCGAGATGCAGCCCGATCCCGCGAGCGCGCGCAAAACCGGTGATGCGCTCTATTTCGGCGCTGTCAAAAACCTCGCCTTGCCGGCGCCGCACCGGCGACTCGATCGAGATCGCGCCGATCGGCGTATGCACTCGTCCATCCGCTTCGCGCGCAACTTCGCCGATGACGTCGTCCAGCGTGAAACTCGTCTGTCCGACGGCGAGCGGCACCAGGGTGAGCCCGCTGAGTTCCTGGGTGCAATCGCCGGTGTCGCAGTAGAGATGGCTTTGATGCTGGACCAGCACCCGGCGGCCGCGCCGTGCCAGCAACCGCAGCGCGAGATGGTTGGCGAGAGTGCCCGACGGCATGAAAATCGCGGTTTCCTTACCAAGCAATTCCGCGATGCGGTATTCGAGCTGGGTGACAACGCCGCCAAGCGAAAACTCGTCGGCGTCGAGAGCGCCGTTATCGGCGAGCCGCGCGAGCAGCGACCCATATTCGGCCGGCGTGAGGCCGAGACCGTCGGAGCGGAAATGGATCATGCAGTCTGTCATATCGGTTGCAACCCTGCGTGGCGCTGCGGCCGGCGGCGGCGCCCCCCGGGCGATCAGGATGGCGCGATCCGGAACCGAGACCGATCATGGTGGAATCGAGACTGTTGGAGAAGTGCTGTGAACCCGCCCCGCCTTTGGCTCGTCGTCGGCTGTCTGGTGCAGGTTTTATCGGCAGCACTACCGCACCCGGCCGTCGCCTGGGGCACCGAGGGCAACATGATCATCGCACTCGTCGCCGACCAGCTGCTGCGCGCTCCCGATCCTGCCGTGCAAAAACGGGTCGCCGCGATCCTTGCCACCGACAAGGATAATGAATGGACCAAGACCGATCTCGCCGGCGAGGCGAATTGGCCGAACGCGCTTCTTGACAAGAGCCCGGAAGGGCGGGCGGCGACGGCGCAGTGGCATTATCTCAAGCTCGATCCTGCCAACCCCGATTTCAACAAGGCCTGCAATGGCCATCCCGACCTGCCGGCGAACCTGCCCGCGGTTCATGGTCCGCAACAGGCCTGCATTATCGATAAGATCGATCAATTCGCCCGCGAGCTGAGTGACCCCGGCACCTCGCCCGACGAGCGGCTGATGGCGTTACGCTTTCTGGTCGATCTGACCGGCGATCTGCACCAGCCGCTGGACGTGATCGACCGCGGCGATGCTGCCGGCGAGTGCGTTGCGATCCTGGCGCCCGGAGCGCGCGTGCCGCTGCGGCTCAACACCTACTGGAACGAGACCTTGGTCACCGAGGCCGAGGGCCGCGACCCGTTCACCGCCGCCGATCAGATCGTTGCCGGGCTGATCCCGGCCGAGATCGCTCAATGGTCTGATGGCACGCTCGAAGCATGGGTCCGCGAATCCTACGATATAGCCAAAACCGTCGCCTACAGTTATCCGGGCGATGCGGTCGCCGGCCGGCAGCTGGCCGCAGCGCATAAAGGTGAGAGCGGCCCTTGCAGCGCGGTGCCGGTCTATCGCGTTGACGCGACCTATCAGGATCGCGCGATCACCGCCGTCAGACAGCAACTCGCCAAGGCGGGGGTGAGGCTCGCCTTTCTGCTGCGCTTGAATGTGAGATGAGGCTGCGGTCAACCAACCCGCAGGTTACCGCCCAGCCGCCGGATCGGCGCGGATCAGGGCATTGGTGATTTCGATCGGATCGTCTTCCATGCCGACGAGAAACTCCACCGCGCGTTGCACCGGCGGCTGTAGCCGCTCGCCGAGTTCGGCGGTTTCCGAAATCCGCACCGGCCTGCCGTCGAGATCACGGGCGCATTTGTTGAGCACGCGTTCGAGAACAAAGGCGACGGTGACCCGGCTCGGCGACAGCGATGAGGCGATGCAGGTGCGAGCGTAGATCGCCAGCTCCAGCAACGCCTGGTGATTACCAAACCGGTTGCGCTGCGTCTGGTTCAAAAACTGACGCTTCAGATGTGCCGCCGCGAGGTCGATGATCGGCTCGTTCAACTGAAGTCGCGCCAAGTAAACAGCGCTTCAAAGGCGATCCCGGCTCGCATGAGATTGTCCACGGCACCTTCGAGGCGGTCGACGATGCTGATGACTTTGATGATCGTGCAGTCGCGGCGGAGCACCTGCTCGGCCGCCTGCATAACCGAGCCGCCGGTCGTCGTCACGTCTTCGAACAGGACGACGCGTGAGGCGGGTTCGAGAAGGCCGTCGATTCGCTGGTCGGTCCCGTGGCCCTTCACCTCTTTGCGGACAAAAAAGCCGGTGATCGGTTTTTCCGGCCAACTGCGCGCGCACAGCAGGGCCACGATTGGAATGGCGCCGGTTTCGAGCCCGCCGACCGCGTCGACCGCTTCGTCCCGGATCGTCTCGAACAGCAGATCGGTGACGAGGACAGCGCCCTCGGGGTCGAGCAAGGTTCGTTTCATGTCAAAGAAAAACCGGCTTGACCTCCCGGAGGACAGCACGAACTCGCGATCCTGCAGCAGCGAACGGCGCCTGACCAGCTCGATCAGTCTCTGTCTTTTTGCCGGCAAGTCCGCTCGCATGGACGCCGTTCTCCCATCTTCCGGACCTCGGACAGCGCCGCCGCATATGCGCGCGACCGGCAACACCGCTCATCCGGAACCGAGATTAAAGCCGCAACCGGCGCAATACGACAAGAGTGTTACACCACCGCCGCTTAAAACGGGTCGAGTTCGGTATCCCAATAGAGATAATCGCGCCAGCTGTGGTGCAGATAGTTGGGCGGAAACGCGCGCCCGTTTTCCTGCAGCATATACGTCGTCGGCTGCACCGGACGGTGGCGCGGATACATGCCGCTCTCGCGCGGCAGCCGGTTGCCCTTTAACAGATTGCAGCTGCCGCAGGCGGTGACGACATTGGTCCAAGTCGTCCGCCCGCCGCGCGAGCGCGGCACCAGATGATCAAACGTCAGCTCATGCGACGGATACGGCTCATTGCAATACTGGCAGGTAAACCGATCGCGCAAAAAGACGTTGAACCGGGTGAATGCCGGGTGGCGCGCCGCCGGCACATATTCCTTCAAGGAGACAACGCTTGGCAGCCGGATTTCCAGGGACGGGCTGCGCACGCACACGTCGTAATGATCGATGATGTTGACGCGATCGAGAAACACCGCCTTGATCGCGTCCTGCCACGACCACAGCGACAGCGGAAAATAGCTGAGCGGGCGGAAGTCCGCATTCAGAACCAGAGCCGGGCAATTGTCCAGGCAAGCCGTCACCGAAGACTCGTTCTGCTCGTCATTTTTCCGCCAGGCGGGATAGCACGCGTTTGTGACAGCTTGATAACGAATCGGCCGCGAATCGACAAGACGCGACAGCCATTGCGCGGCTCAGCGGGTCGGGACCGGCTTGTCGCCGCGATAGTCGTAAAAGCCGCGGCCGGTTTTGCGGCCAAGCCAACCCGCCTCGACATATTTGACGAGCAACGGGCAAGGCCGGTACTTGCTGTCGGCAAGCCCCTCATAGAGCACCTGCATCACCGACAGGCAGGTGTCGAGCCCGATGAAATCCGCAAGTTCGAGCGGCCCCATCGGATGGTTGGCGCCGAGCTTCATTGCGGTGTCGATGGCTTCGACCGAACCGACCCCCTCGTAAAGCACATATACCGCTTCGTTGATCATCGGCAGCAGGATGCGGTTGACGATAAAGGCAGGGTAATCCTCAGCAGCGACCGGCGTCTTGCCGAGCTTGACGGCCAGATCGCGGGTCAGCGCAAAGGTTTCCTCATCGGTGGCGATGCCGCGAATCAATTCGACCAGGGTCATGACCGGCACCGGGTTCATAAAATGCATGCCGATGAATTTTTCCGGCCGGTCGGTCGAAGCGGCGAGCCTGGTGATCGAAATCGACGACGTATTGGTCGCGACCAGCGCGCCGCGGCGCAATTGGGGCGTCAGCTTTTTGAAGATCTCGCGCTTGACGTCCTCCTTTTCGGTCGCCGCTTCGATGACCATGTCGCAATCGCCAAACAACGCATAGTCGAGCCCGGTGGTGATGCGGGCCATCGCCGCGTCTTTTTCGTCTTCGCGGATCCGGCCGCGTGCGACCTGGCGTCCGAGATTGTGCTCGATCGCCGCGCGTCCGCGCTCTACCGCGGCGTCATTGATGTCGGTGAGCACGACATCGAGCCCGGCGAGCGCGCAGACATGCGCAATCCCGCCACCCATCTGCCCGGCGCCGATCACCCCGATCCGCTGCAGCCGGTCGACACTGGGTGATGCGGGCGCTGGGGGCGCGGCGCTCACTGCCGGCGCTCCAGTTCATCGGCGAGTTCCGGCAGGACCTTGAATAAGTCGCCGACAAGTCCGTAATCGGCGATCTGAAAGATCGGCGCCTCCTCATCTTTGTTGATGGCGACGATCACCTTGGAATCTTTCATCCCGGCGAGATGTTGGATCGCCCCGGAAATTCCGACCGCGATGTACAGCTCCGGCGCGACGATCTTTCCGGTTTGACCGACCTGGTAGTCATTGGGGACAAAGCCGGCATCGACCGCGGCACGTGAGGCCCCGACCGCGGCACCGAGCTGATCGGCAACCTTTTCCAAGAGGTAAAAGTTCTCTCCCGACTGCATGCCGCGCCCGCCCGAGATGATGACCCTGGCGCTGGTCAACTCCGGCCGCTCGGATTTTGACAACTCGGCGCGCACGAACTCGGACAGCCCGGCTTCACCGGTCGACGCCACGGTCTCGATCGGCGCCGACCCACCCGTCGCCTCACCCGGTGGAAATGCGGTGCCGCGCACGGTGATCACCTTGATCGGGTCCTTCGACTGCACCGTCGCCAAGGCGTTCCCGGCATAGATCGGACGGACAAAGGTATCGGGCGCAACGACGGCACTGATATCGGAGATCTGCATCACGTCGAGCAGAGCCGCGACCCGCGGCATCAAATTCTTGCCCGCGGTGGTCGCGGGCGCCACCAAGTGCCCGTAATCTTGCGCGAGCTTGACCAAAAGCGGCGCCAGGTTTTCGGCGAGCCCATGCTCGTAGGCCGCATCCTCGGCCAGGAGGACGCGCCGTACGCCCGGGATCTGCGCCGCGGTCTCGGCGACGCCGCGGCAATCCTTGCCGGCGACGATAATGTCAACATCGCTGGCTGCAATCTCTTTGGCGGCGGCGAGCGCGTTGAGGGTGGCCGGCTTCAACGCATGGTTGTCATGTTCAGCGACGACGAGAACAGCCATCAGATCACCCGCGCCTCGGTCTTGAGTTTATCGACCAGTTCGGTAACCGAGCCGACCTTGCCTCCACCCTGACGCTTTGCCGGTTCCTCGACCTTGAGCACGGCGAGACGCGGCGTCACGTCGACGCCGAGCGCCTCAGGGGTCGTCGTCGCAATCGGCTTTTTCTTGGCCCGCATGATGTTGGGCAGCGAGGCATAGCGCGGTTCGTTCAAGCGCAGATCGGTCGTCACCACCGCCGGCAGTTTGATTGCAATGGTTTCAAGACCGCCATCGACTTCACGGGTCACCTCGGCATGGCCGTCGCTGATCTTGAGCTTCGAGGCAAACGTCGCTTGCGGCCAGCCGAGCAGCGCCGAGAGCATCTGTCCGGTCTGGTTGCTGTCGTCATCGATTGCCTGCTTGCCGAGGATCACGATCTCCGGTTTTTCGTCGAGGATCACGGCTTTCAATAATTTCGCCACCGCGAGCGGCTGCAATTCGGCGTCGGTTTGCACGAGGATGCCGCGGTCCGCTCCCATCGCCAAAGCGGTGCGGATCGTCTCCTGGCACTGGGCGGCACCAAGCGAAACCGCGATCACTTCGCTGACGACCCCGGCCTCACGCAGCCGCAGCCCTTCCTCAATCCCGATCTCGTCGAACGGGTTCATTGACATTTTAACATTGGCGGTCTCGACGCCGCTGTGATCCGCCTTGACCCGGATCTTGACGTTGTAGTCGATGACCCGCTTGACCGCGACCAGCGCCTTCATTTCGATCCTCGCAATCATCGGCGGTGCGGCTGCACCGGCATCACGACCGCCGGAATTGCGGCGAATTTTGCATCCGACCGCGGCGAAGGCAAGCCCCTGGTCGGCGACCGGTCGGTAAACCTGCGATCACGAGCCGGGGCTCGCACCGGGCGAGGCTGCCGCGCACAATCATCGCCAGGCCGGGCAAGACGCCGCCGCGCGAGCGGCATGCCGCGCAACCGGAGGCTCAATGGTTGGGCCGACCGGCGGTTTCCCTGCCGCTTCAGCCGTCGTGCCGGCCTCGATGTCAACCGTCGGCGCACGATGACGCAGTTAATTTTTTTGACGCATTTTTTTGATTGATCCATCGGGTTCACCAATTTTTGTGCCATCGTGACGAATGCGGCTGCTCGGCGTTTGAAGCGTGTCACTAATCTCAAGGAGCGTGACATGCGCGTCCCTGCATTTCCGATCGTCGCGTCACTGGTTTTGCTTGCCGCCCCCGCCTTTGCCCAGAACGGTGCCCAGAACGGTGCGATGACCGGCAATCCCGCCGTCCAGAACGGCACTTCCGGTTACACCAACAACAGCAACACCGGCTATACCAGCAATGACACGACCAATGGCGGCCCCGGCGATCACAACGGGTGGAACGGTGCCGACAACGGCTCTATGCCGATGAATACCGCGGCCGGGCCGGCATGGTCGAACGGCTCGAATGTCAGCCAAGACACCCGCACACGGATCCGCCAATCGCTGGCACAATCGGGCTTTCGCGATGTCACGGTAAGGCCTGAAGCCTTTGTCATCCATGCCACGGCGCCGGACGGCTCGCGCGTCGTGATGCTGCTGCGGCCTGACGAAGTGACCGGTGTCATCGCACAGAGCGGGACTTCGACCGGCGGCACCAATTACGACAACGGTAACGGCGGAAATAACGGCGCCGCCAATATGAATAACGGTTCCGGTAACAACGATAACGGCAACGGCACGGTGCGCTAGACTAAACAACAAAGGCGCGGCCGATCCGATCGGGTTCAGGGCCTCTTTCTCGCGTCAGCGGAGAGGCCCTGCTTCCTTCAGTTCAGCCGGTATCGGTGATATGCCGCGAAACCCTGTTTTAATCCGTGCGCCTGTCTGACCGGTCCCGGTCTATTCAGCACCACGCGAGTCGGCACGGCGCGAGCGGCGTGGCGCAAGCCGGCGAAACCAGCCGCCCGATCGCTCGCGGATCGTCTGGAAAGTGACGTAGAGCATCGGAATCACAAACAACCCGACCGCACTCGCCGCGATCATCCCGGCAAAGACCGGCGTCCCGACCGAGTGCCGGCTGATCTCGGCCGCACCCTGGGCGACGACGAGCGGATAGACGCCGAGGATGAACGCGAACGAGGTCATCATCACGGCGCGAAACCGCAGACGCGCTCCGAGCACCGCGGCCTCGCGGATTTCCTTGCCGGCCTCGCGCTGGTCCTTGGCGAATTCAACGATCAGGATGCCGTTCTTGGCCGACATCGCGATCAGCACCACCAGCCCGATCTCGGCGTAGAGGTCGAGCGACAAATGGAAGATCAGGATGCCGACGAACGCCCCCAATACGCCGACCGGCACCGACATCAGCACCGGCACCGGGATCATCCAGCTTTCGTAAAGCCCCACGAGAAACAGGAACGCAAACAGCACGGAGAGACCGAGGATCGCGCCGGTCTGTCCCGCAGCCGCCTGCTCCTGATAGGCGGTGCCGGACCATTCATAGCTGTAGCCGGCGGGCAGGGTCTTGGCCGAGACCGCCGCCATTGCCGCCAGAGCGGTGCCGGACGAGGTGCCCGGCGACGGGCTGCCCTGGATCGGGATCGCGCGATAATTGTTGTAGCGCGTAATGGCTTGCGGCCCGACGATGATGCCGGCATGGGCGATCGAGGCCAACGGTACGTCGTTGCCGTATTTGTTGCGAATATAGATCTGCCACAATGATCGGATATCGGTGCGATCGGCCGGCTCACCCTCGATATTGACCTGCCAGACCCGCCCGAAGAGGTTGAAATTGTTGATGTAGACGCCGCCCAACGTGGCTTGCAGGGTGTTGAACACGTCGCTCATGGCAAGGCCCAGCGCCTGCGCCTTCTGGCGGTCGATGTTGAGATAGATCGACGGGTTGCTGGCGGTAAAGGTCGAGAACACGCGAGCAAGGCTGGGGTTTTGGTTGGCGGCGGCGAGCAGCCCCTGCATGACGCTGTTCATATCCGCGGGCTCCTGGCCTTCGAGGGCTTCGAGCTCGTACTGGAACCCGCCGGTAGTCGACAAACCGATGATCGGCGGCAGGTTGAACGGGATCACGGTTGCAGCTTGGATCTCCTGTCCGTCGCGGAACACCCGCGCGATCAGCGCCTGGGCAGAGTTGGCCGCACCCGCCCGCTGCGCAAACGGCTTTAGCGTCGGCACGACAAAGGCGGCATTCGGTTCGTTGACGCCATCGATGATCGAAAAGCCGATGATCGCGAAGATGTTCTGGACCTGCGGCATCGATCTGAGCAGAGCCTCGATGCGCTGAACCGCGTCGCTGGTGCGCGAAACCGAGGCGCCGTCCGGCAGTTGCACCGAAATAAAGAACGCGCCCTGGTCTTCCTCGGGAAGAAACCCGGTCGGCGTCCGCAATGACAGCGCGTAAATCGCAGCGGCAGCCGCCAATATCGCGACAACCCCGAGCGCCGCAACCCGGACGAGACGGCGCACGATCGCGGCATAGCCGTCGCGGACATTGTCGATGCGGCGCAAAACCCAGCCCATCACCCCGTGGGTCGGGGCGCCGGCCCGCAAAAACACCGCACATAATGCCGGCGACAGGGTCAGCGCGTTCAACGCCGAGATCGCCATCGCGACGCTGATCGTCACCGCGAATTGGCGAAACAACGTTCCCGAAACGCCAGGAATAAAGGCGATCGGCACAAACACCGAGAACAACACGAGGGTGATCGCGATGATCGGTGCGGTGATCTCGGTCATCGCCTTCTTTGTCGCTTGGGCCGGCGACAATTCGGGCTCTTCCTCCATGACGCGCTGGACATTCTCGACAACGACGATGGCGTCATCGACAAGGATGCCGATCGCCAGGACCATCGCGAGCAGCGAGATGGTATTCGCCGAATAGCCCAACAGCAGCAACACCGCGAAGGTGCCGATGACACTGACCGGCACCGCGACCGCAGGAATGAGTGTGGCGCGCAGACTTCCGAGAAAAAGAAACACGACGATCACGACCAGCGCGAACGCAATGACCAGAGTGATCAAGACGTCGTGGATCGTGTCAAAGACGAATGTCGTCGTGTCGTAGTTGACGAGATATTTGAGGCCGGGCGGAAAGCGCTGGCTCAGGCGATCGAGATTGGCCCTGACCAGTGCTGCGGTTTTGACCGCATTGGCACCGGGTGAAAGATAAATGCCGATTGCCACCGCCGGCTTGCCGTTCAGGCGAGCCTCGATGTCCTGGTTCTGAGCACCGAGATCGACCCGGGCGACATCCTTGACGCGCAGCAGCGAGCCATCGGGGTTGGCGCGCAAAACGATGTTGCCAAACTGCTCGGGCGTTGTCAGCCGGCCCTGCGTCTGAACGTTCATCTGAAATTGCTGGTTTTTGGCGATCGGGCGCGCGCCGATCCGCCCTACCGGGGCGACCACGTTCTGCGCCTGGATCGCCGAGATCACGTCGGTCGGGGTCAATTTCAGATTGTCGAGGCGCTGGGTGTCAAACCAGATGCGCATCGAATAATTGAGCGCGCCAAAGATATGCGCCTGACCAACCCCCGGTGTGCGCGACAACACATCGAGCACATTGATGATCGCGTAATTGGTAATGAACAGCGGGTCCTGCTTGCCGGTTTCGCTATACAGCATGATGAATTGCAAGACCGCCGATGACTTTTTCTGGATCGTCAACCCTTCCAGCTGGACTTCCTGGGGCAGCTGGGCAAGAGCGGTCTGGACCCGGTTGTTGACGTTGACCGTGTCGATATCGGGGTCGCTGCCAAGCTCGAAACTGACAGTCAGGTTGTAACTGCCGTCATTTCCGCTCGTCGACTGCATATAGATCATCTTGTCGACGCCGACCACCTGCGCTTCGATCGGCTGGGCGACGCTCGATTCGACGTTGGCGGCCGAAGCGCCAGGATAGGTCGCGGTGACCTGAACCTGCGGCGGAACAATATCGGGGAACTGCGCGACCGGGATGCGGGTCAGCGCAATCAGCCCGGCTATCGTAATGACGAGCGCGATGACGACCGCCAGCCGCGGCCGGTCGACAAAGACTGCCGAGATCATCGGCCTGCCTTGGCGGCGCCCGGTGCGGCCGGATGAGCACCCGCGCCGGCATTGTCGGGAGCGCCGTCGGCGGCAGCGTCATCGGGGCCACCCTGTATCGAGACCGGCGAAATTGGCGGCGGCGGGCTTGCCGGTCCGGGCGACACGACTTCGCCTGGGCGGGCGCGCTGCACCCCTTCCGAGATGACCAGCTCACCCTCCTTGAGCCCGCTCGTCACGACCGCCGTCGACGGCGTCGACTGGCCGAGATGAATCCGCCTGATTTGCGCCCGGTTCTGCGCGTCGACGACATAGACGTAGTCGCCTTGCTGATCGGACAGCACCGCGGCGCGCGGAATGGCGAGCACCGACACCGGCTGCACCCCTTCGAGCAGCACGGTCACGAACTCGCCATCGGTCAACTCGCGCGCCCCAGGCTGCCCGATTTTCAAGCCCGGATGCACGAGGTTGGGGATGACCCCGCGCAAGGTGATCGTGTCGGTGGTCTGGGCGACGGTCGGCGACACGTAGTCGAGCCGCCCATTTACTGCGTAAATCTCGCCGGTCGGCAGCCGCAGCTTGATCACCACGGCGCGATAGCCGCCCTTTGCGGCGTAGCGGTCGCGCAGTTCGAGCCCGGTGCGCAGCGCGATCGGAAAGATCACATACATCGGGTCCTGACTGACGAGTGTGGCAAGCGTGCCGCTCGTCGGCGAGACGACGTTGCCTTCGGTGACTGCGGTCGCGCTAATTTTGCCGCCGATCGGCGCCAGGATCCGGGTGTAGCCGAGATTGATCTCGGCTACTTGCAGCTGCGCCTGCGCGGCCGCGATCTGCGCTGCCAAAGAACGCTCATTGGCGAGGTTCTGGTCGTAGCTCTGCGTCTCGCCGGCGGGGGTTTTCAACAGATACTGGGCGCGCGCCAGCTGCTGTTGGGCATAGGTGTGCTGCGCCTCCAGATTCGCCACATTGGCTTTGTCGGCATCGACCTGCGCCTGAAACGGCGGCTGCTCGAGTTCATAGAGCAGATCGCCCTTTTTAACTTCCGAGCCTTCGACAAATGCGCGCTTTTCGAGAAAGGCGGTAACCCGGGCGACGATTGCAACCTTTCCGACGGCCTGGATGCGCCCGATAAATTGGTTGGTTTCGGTGATCTGTTCGCGCGTGACGCGCACCACACCCACCGCCGGTGGACCCGGCGCCGGCTGCGCTTTGGCGACTGGAGCCAGCACGATCAGTGCCAGCGCCGCGCAAAAAATTCTGGTCACCAAACCGCGGCCCATCGCAGTGCACCATAGAGCCGGCACATGGCCGCTTCAACCTGATTTGCCGGACCTGCCGAGGCAGCCGGCTTTCTGGCGTCAGCCTTGCGCCATCCCTTGGGCGGCGGTGGGACCGGGTGTTCCCGCCCCGGCCGGGGTCGCAGATCTCGGCCCGGCGGCAGTTTTCGGCTAACATCCCCGGCGAGCGCCAATACCGACCGGTGGGCCGTCAAATGTCTTTATTCGCCGCCGAGGCTTGCTTGCTTTGTACCCCGGCATCGTGCCGGCGTACCACAGCCGAGGCCGTGCGGTGACAATACCGGCACCCTTTGACCATTACCGGGGCGAGGTCCTGCCCGAATGGATCGACCTCAACGGGCATATGAACCTTGCCTACTATACCGTTCTGTTTGACTACGCGAGTGACCTGTTGTTCGAGACGATTGGTATCGGCCGCAGCTACAAAGATGCCACCGGGCACGGCACTTTTGTCGTCGAGACGCACAATCTCTACGAACACGAACTGCTGGTCGGCGAGCAGGTGCGGGTGGCCAGCCAGATCATCGCCGCCGATGACAAGCGCCTGCATGTCGCGCATGAAATGTACCGGCTCGCGGACGGCCGCCGCGCGGCGATGCAGGAATTGATGTTTCTGGCGATCGATCTCGGCCGCCGCCGGGTCGCGCCGTTTCTCGAGGACGCCCGCGCCGCGGTGGCTGCCGCGGCAGCGGCTCATGCCCGCCTGTCGCGGCCGAATTGGGTCGGTCGGAGCCTCGCCATGCCGGCGCCGCGCAACTAGCTCGCAAGCATGCTCGAAATCGGCGGCATCGGCGTCCCGCACCCAAACCAGGGTATGCGCCGCTGATGTCTTCAGCGCATCGCGTTGTGGATCAGATAATCGGCAAAGTCGCCAGGCCGGAGCTTGATTTCGACCGGGCCGCCATCGCCGCTCAGCGCCCGCGACACCAGAATGTGATTTTCGACCCGCGGTGTGGTCAGCCGGAAGACACCGAGGGCACCCTTGAGCTTTGGATAAAGCCTGGGGTCGACCATCTTTTCCTTGGCCTCGAGCCGTGCCAGCACTTCGTCTTCGGCCAGATCATCGACTGCCCGCTTGCGCACGATCGTCCAATCGATCTCGCCGGCCCAGCCCCCGGCGGCAGCGGTTTTCGGGTCCTCCGCCGTGACCCCGACCTTATAGACATGTCGCCCAAGACCGACATCCGAGGCCCAGCGGGCGAGTTTGGCGCTGCGCGCGACATAGAGGAATCCCATTTTGCGTCGCTCCCGTGCACCGCAGGAATAGCAGAGAACTTTCATTCGTTTTAGCGCGGAGACTGCCGCAATTGAACGATCGGGATCTTGCAATGCCGTTTTTGATCGGCGCCGCTATCGCCGCCACGACATTGATCAGCATGGCGCTTGGCCAGATCGACACCAGCCTTGAAGCTCTTGGCGTGTTGCTCGCCGCCGGCGTGCTGATGACCCTCAGAGAGGAATGATCCTCCTGGATCGACCATGCGCCGATTCGCCGCAGACCCAAACCCTCATTAAACCCTCAACAGCTGAGCTAATTCCCGCGCTGTTCTGCCGCCGCAAGGCACGGTTTACGAAGTGACATAAAGGGTCACGTTTCGATACACTCCTTCGCGCCTGGAGCCAGGCGTCGTTTGGGGGGTGTCAAAAATGCGGCAGTCTTGTTTAGCCGGCGCGTGTGCGCTGGCCCTGGGCTTGTTGACGCTTGCAAGTATTCCGGCGGCCGCAATCGGGCTGGACCCGGCGTTTCACGAGAGTTTACTCGGACCGCAGCGGGCGGCAGGGGCGGTTGTCTGGAGTCATGGGCGTTCGCTTGACTCTGAGGATTACAAGGCGCCGACGCCGCCTTATCTGCGGGTACTTCGCGATTCGCGCTGGGATGTGTACCGCTTCGATCGGCTGCGTGACAACGACACGTTGAGCGCCAGCTCGCGCCGCCTCGTCGCCATTGTGGCCCAACTCAAACGGCGCGGCTATCACCGCATTGTCCTTGCCGGGCAATCCTTTGGGGCATTTTTGGCGTTGATGGCGGCCGACGATTCCGATGCAGTCGATGCGGTGGTGGCAACGGCACCAGCGGCATTCGGCGACTTTCAGGAATTTTACGATACTTGGCGGCTCAACGCGACACGGCTCTATCCGCTGCTCGAAAACATAAAACGCGCCCGGGTAATGCTGTTCTTCTTTCATGGCGACGACTTTGATCCGGGTGGGCGCGGGATCGAAGCACGCGCGATCCTGTCGCGGCGCGCGAGCGGATTTGACGTGGTCGATCAGCCGGCCTATCTGACCGGTCATTGGATCTCGTCGAGCGGGGCATTCCTGCGCCGGTTCGGCGATTGCATCCGGGAATTCGCCGACGACGACTCGCTGCACGGCAAATTTGATTGCAACCCGGTATGGGGCGAGAAGCCCAGTGCCGAGATGATCTTGCCGTCAGAGGTGCTGCATGCGCAGGTTCAGGCGCCGCGGCTGAATGCACTCCTTGGCGCCTCGGTACCGGTTTCACTCGTTGTGCGCGGCGACAAGGCCGACCCCGCCGCCGACGATGCCTGGTACGGCTTCTATCCCAATGGCCGCGAAGTGCTGCTTACGATCGAAGCGGTCAAAGGGCGTGAACTGACCGCGATCTACGCGATCGGACCCGGCATCGATAAGGGCGAGCCGGCGGAATGGAGCCGCCGCCGCGGCCGTATTGATGGCCACGAGCTGGTCTTTGAGCGGAAGGGCGAAAGCACATTGCGCTTTCGGCCGCTCGAGGATGGCGGGCTCAGCGCCACCTGGATCTCGCCTGATGGCGGAACCAAAATGAAGGCCGGGCTGCGCCGGATCGCCACCGATACATTGCCGATTCGCGCCGCTGCGGGCGACGAAGGCGGCGATCAGTTCCAATAAGGCCCGCTGCCGCCAATCGCGACGACGATCAACCCGAGGACGAGGTTGATCGTCACGATCGTCCGGATCTGCCCGAGCTGGCGTCCGCCTTCGACCCAGTCCTGACGCGCCACTGCGGTGTGAAATCGTCGCCACGGGGCGAAATAGAGATGCAGGAACAGCAGTATCATGCCGATCCCGATCCCTTGCATCAGGTTGACGTAGATCGGCAGCGTCGAGAAACCGCCGTAAACGACAAACACCAGCCCATAACCGCTCGCCAACAGCACGACGATCGCGGTGAACACCCACGGAAAGAAGCGAGCGAACACGCGTGACCACAGGGTCAGGCGCGCTTCAGGATCAAGTACGGCGGCTGACGGCCGCAGCACTTGATGGGCAAAGAACATGCCGCCGACCCAGATCACGGCGGCAAGAATGTGAATGATCAGCGCCGGGACGGCGAGAGCGGCGACCAGGGCCATGGCTCAGCTGCTGTAGCCCGGAGCTTTGCGCGCGAGGCCATTGAACAAATCGAGCAGCCGGCCGCGCCAGGCGGCAACCGGGTCATCGGCGGCGAGGAGCTCGAAATCGCTGATCGCGCGCGCCCATTGAAAGGCGCCAAAGACGACGTAGTCGGCATAGGCCGGAGCCGCACCGGCGAGAAACTTCTGCCGCTCGACGGTTCGGCGCAACGGCGCCAGGCTGTCACGGAACGCCGGCAGCCTGGCCGCGCGGTCCTTGACGACGTTTTCGAGCGTCGTCCCGAACCGTTCCTCGCGCGAGCGGCGGAAATATTCCTGATCCTCAGGCGCCGAATGGCGGCAGATATCGAGCACCACAAAACCGACAAGCCCGGGCTGCAAGACCGTCTCGGTCCAATTCTGGACAAACCGGGTCAGCGCTCTCGCGCGCTCGTCGCCAAACAGTGATGGCCGGTCGGGATATCGGGTTTCGAGATATTCGGCGATTGCCGAGGAATCATGCACCACTCGATCGTTATCGACGATGACCGGAACCCGGCCTTGGTTGGGTTGCGGCAGCCGGTCCTTTTCGGTAAAGCGCCATGGGATCGTCTCGACTTCGAGCCCCTTATGGGCAAGCGCCATTTTCGTGCGCCAGCAAAACGGGCTGAAGCGTCGGTCGGGCTCGGCGCCGGCGAGATCGTAGAGCGTGATAGCCATGGCTTGGGTCTCCCGAGATGGTGGTGCAGGGCAATATGGCGGCCGGCGGGCCCCAGGCAAAGCCCAGCCGCGAGCGGCGGGGGTTGTCGTGCCAGCCAGCCGCGGCGAACGCTGGCGGCGGGAGGACGGCTCCTCTCGCACCGCCTCGGCGCAGCGCGTACTATAAGGCGGCCCTGCTCGGTCGGGAGAGTTTGCCCTTGCCAACCGTGTTTATCTTGAATGGCCCCAACTTGAATCTGCTGGGGGTGCGCGAACCTGCGGTCTATGGCCGTGGCACGCTCGCCGACATCGAAGCGCGCTGCCAAGCCCGAGCCCAGACGCTCGGTCTGCAAATCGTTTTCCACCAGACCAATCATGAAGGCCAGCTGGTCGACTGGATCCAACAGGCGCGCGAAACCGCAGACGGGATTGTTCTTAACGCCGGCGCCTTGACCCATACCTCGGTTGCCATCCTCGATGCGCTTTCCGCCGCCGGTCTGCCGGTCATCGAAGTCCATCTCTCGAATATCTTCCGCCGCGAACGGTTTCGCCACCATTCCTATGTCAGCCTCGCCGCGTCCGGGGTGATCTGCGGTCTCGGCGCGCATGGTTATGAGCTGGCGCTCGAAGCCCTCGCCAATTTGATCGTGAACCGATCGGGCGAGGGGGGGCAGTGAGGTTCAGCCGCCGCCGCCCGTCGCCGCTGTCGCCCGATCCCGATCTGATCCGCACACTTGCCGAGCTGTTGACGCAAAACGGTCTGACCGAAATCGAATATGCGGTCGGTGACCGCCTGGTCCGGGTGTCGCGCCGCGTGTCGGAGACGGCCGCGACGTCCGGACCAATCGGCACCGATATCGCCGCCGTCCCGCCTCCGAAAACTGCCGCCAACGCTGCGGCCGATCGCGCCGGCGCGGTTTCGGCGCCGATGGTCGGCACCGTCTATCTCGCACCGGAACCGGGCGCACCGGCATTTGTCCAGCGCGGCGACACCGTCGAGGCGGGGCGGCCATTGCTGATCATCGAGGCGATGAAGGTGATGAACGAGATCCGGGCGCCGCGCGCCGGCCGGATCAGCCAGATCCTGGTGGAGGATGCGCAGCCGGTCGAATATGGCACGGTCTTGATGCTGATCGAATGACAGGACCGCACTCGCCCCGCTCTCCGCATCGCCGGCACGATGAGTCTCCTCCCACGAGGCCGGAAGAGGTCGGCAATGATGGTGGAGGCAATGTTTGAAAAGGTGTTGATCGCCAACCGCGGCGAAATCGCGCTGCGCATCCATCGTGCCTGCCGTGAAATGGGGATCAGCACGGTGGCGGTGCACTCGACTGCGGATGCCGACGCGATGAATGTGCGGCTCGCCGACGAGACCGTCTGCATAGGCCCGCCGCCGGCGCGCGACAGCTATCTGAACGTCGCCGCGATCCTGTCCGCCGCGACGATCACCGGCGCCGACGCGATCCATCCGGGGCTCGGTTTTCTCGCCGAGAATGCGGATTTCGCGGCGGCCGTCGAAGAGCACGGCTTTGTCTTTATCGGCCCGGCTCCCGAGCATATCCGGCTGATGGGCGACAAAGTCGCGGCGAAGACGGCGGCGACCCGGCTTGGGATCCCGACGGTGCCCGGCTCAGTCGGTGCGGTGCGCGATCTCGCGGCGGCGGAAACCGCCGCCGCGGCGATCGGTTATCCAATCCTGATCAAAGCCGCCGCCGGCGGCGGCGGGCGCGGCATGAAGATTGCCCATAACCGCGACGAACTCGCTCGGATGCTGCCGCTGGCCCAGCGCGAAGCGACGGCGTTCTTCGGGCGCGGCGACGTCTATCTCGAACGCTATCTCGAGCGGCCGCGACACATCGAAGTCCAGATCCTTGGCGACGGTCAGGGCGGCGTCGTCCACCTCGGTGAACGCGACTGCTCATTGCAACGTTCGCATCAGAAAGTGCTCGAGGAGACCCCCTCGCCGGGATTGAACGCGGATGAGCGCAACCGGATCGAGGCGCTCGCCGTCGCTGCGATGCGCGAATTAGGCTATCGCAGTGCTGGCACCCTCGAATTTCTCTATCAGAATGGCGAATTCTTCTTCATCGAGATGAACACGCGCCTACAAGTCGAACATCCGATCAGCGAAATGGTCAGCGGGGTCGATATCGTCCGCGAGCAGTTGCGCATTGCCGACGGCGCGCCGCTCGGCTATCGGCAGGCCGAAATCCGGCTGTCCGGTCACGCCATCGAATGCCGGATCAACGCCGAGACTCCCGATGATTTTCGACCCTCGCCTGGGTTGGTGACCGATTATCACGCGCCGGGCGGACTTGGTGTCCGGATCGATAGCGCGCTTTATCAGGGCTATCCGGTGCCGCCGTTCTACGACAGCCTGATCTCGAAGCTGATCATTCACGGCCGGACCCGCAACGAATGTCTGATGCGGCTGCGCCGCGCGCTCGAGGAATATGTGATCGGCGGCATCGAGACGACGATCCCGTTGCACCAGCGGCTCGTCGGCGCCCGCGATTTCATCGATGGCGATTACGACATCCACTGGCTCGAGCGCTTTATCGGACGCGGCGGATGAGGGCGCGACGCATCCGGCTGACCCCCGAAATCCTGCTCGCCGCCTACGCCGCCGGGGTTTTTCCGATGGCTGAATCGGCCGACGATCCGGAGCTGTTCTGGGTCGATCCCGACCATCGCGGCATCCTGCCGCTCGATGCGTTTCATGTCTCGCGCCGGCTGCGCCGGGTGATGCGGCAGGGCCGGTTCGCGATCAGTTGCGATACCGCCTTTGAAGCGGTGATCCGCGGCTGCGCCGAAGCGACCGAAAAACGGCCGAACACCTGGATCAACGACGAGATCGTGCGGCTTTACGCGGCTCTCTTCCGTAACGGCGCCGCACACAGCGTCGAATGCTGGCGCGAAGGCGCTTTGGTCGGTGGGCTGTATGGCGTATCGATCGGCGCGGCCTTTTTTGGCGAGAGCATGTTCAGCCGCGAGACCGACGCCAGCAAGGTCGCGCTGGTCCATCTCGTGGCACGGCTGCGGCAGGGCGGATACCGTCTGCTCGACACTCAGTTCCTGACCCCGCATCTGACGCGGTTTGGCGGCATCGAGATCAGCCGCGCCCGCTATCATCGGCTGCTGGCTGCGGCCCTCGCCTATCGCGCGTCGTTTCCGCTCGAATTGTCGGCAGGTGCAGACGGGGATGCGGGCGGCGATCCGCTGGCGTCTGCCGGCGCACCTTTGCAGTCGAGCAGGATCACGTCATAGACCGGGTGTTCCAGTGACGACAGCGCCGGGCTTTGCGCGAACATCCAGCCGCTGAACCGGCGGACGTTTTCTTCGCCCGGGCGTACCTCGTCGATCTGCAGAAAAGCGGCATCCTCCGGCCGATCGACCGGCTGGTTCTTTTCGCAATCGCGCACCGTGATCTGCAACGTGCCGAACTGCGCCGTCTTGCCGACCGGCACAACAATTTCAGAAACGCGTGCGGTAATCTTGTTGAGTCCCTGCAATACCGCGACCGATTCCTTGATCATGTCGGACTGGTCCGCCGTCGCGTCGGCCGCGGTGGTAAGTAGTGCCGCGGTGAATGCTGCCGCGAGCAAACGGAAGTATTTGCCAGACCGAGAAGTTTTACTGTCTTCCCCGCCTTTACGACGAAAGTCAGGACCCACTTCGACTGTGGATACCGGGGTTCGCCGGTGAAGCGAGGAGGAGCTAAGCGACGGCTTGTCCAGCAACCTGCAAATCTCCCTAAGCTCGTTCCGCGGACCGCATGCGGGTTGCGCGCGCGGTAATCGCGGCATCACGATCGAGCAACAGCCGGGCGCGTTCAGGCAGCGACGCGGGCCGCTGGCGGGCTGCCCCCAGGCAAGGCGGCGCCGGCGCCGGCGAGGATCATGTCGGCAGCCTTCTCCGCGATCATGATTACCGTCGCGTTGGTGTTGCCTGATACCACCGCCGGCATGACCGAAGCGTCGACGACGCGCAACCCGTCGAGCCCGCGGACGCGCAGTTCGGGGTCGACGACGGCGCGCTCGTCGGTGCCCATCATGCAGGTCGAGGTTGGATGATAGGTGGTGCCGGCGGTCTGGCGGATGTGATCGAGCCACTCCTCGTCGGTCTCGGTCGCCAAACCAGGCAGGAACTCGCTCGCTGCGAGATCGGCCATCGCCGGGCTCTGAAACACCTTGCGGGCGATGCGCAACCCGGCGATCAGCGTGTCCTTGTCGGTCTGGGTCGATAAATAATTGGGTTGGATCGCCGGCGGGATTGCGGGATAGGGCGAACGAATCCTGATCCAGCCGCGGCTTTCCGGCCGGCAGGGTATACAGCTCAGCTGGCAGCCCGGAAAATCGTGCATTTCCTTCCCCGGGGTCACAAAGCTGCCGGCGAGGAATTGATATTGCACATCCGGGGCTTCGAGACCTGGCCGGGTACGCACAAAGAGCCCGATCGGGGCCGCTCCCATCATCAGCGGGCCACGCCGTCCGAAGGCCCATTCGATCCCGGCGCGCGCCTGCAGCCACCGGCTGCGCGCGACCTCGTTCAAGGTGTTGACGCCGCGAACCTGATAGACCACCCGCGAATTCAGGTGGTCCTGCAGATTCTCGCCGACGCCGGGCAGGTCGTGGACGACCGCGATGCCGAGACCGTGCAGCAGTGCCGCCGGGCCGACACCCGACAATTGCAATAATTGCGGCGAGTTGATCGACCCTCCGGCGAGGATGATCTCGCGCGCCCGGGCAGTGCGCAGAACGCCGTCCTGTCCGTATTCGAGCCCGACCGCACGGCGGCCCTCAAACAGGATGCGCTGCGCCAGTGCCCGGACCTCGACTTTGAGATTGTGCCGGCTCATCGCCGGGCGCAGATAGGCAACCGCGGTGCTGCACCGCCGCTTGTGGCGCACCGTCACCTGCAATGGGCCGACGCCGTCCTGCTCGCTGCCATTGAAATCGTGGTTGCGGCGATGGCCCGCCTCTTCCGCCGCAGTGATAAAGGCGTCGTGCAATCGGTGCTCGGCGCGCAGATCGGTCACATGCAGCGGGCCATCGGCGCCGTGATGCTCGTCGGCGCCGCGCTCCTGGGCTTCGGCGCGGCGGAAATAGGGCAGCACGTCTTCATACGACCAGCCGGTGTTGCCCAGCTGGCGCCACAGGTCGAAATCCTGGCGCTGTCCGCGGATATAGATGAGCCCGTTGATTGAACTCGATCCGCCCAGGACCTTGCCGCGTGGCCATGGCAGGCGACGGCCGCCGAGCTCGGGCTGCGGCTCGGTCTCGAACTGCCAGGTGATCTTTGGATGGTAGATGTTGCGGTAGAAGCCGGCGGGGATGTGGATCCACGGATCGCGGTCCTTGCCGCCGGCTTCGAGGAGCAGCACCCGGGTGCGCGGATTGGCACTCAAGCGATTGGCCAGGACGCAGCCGGCCGACCCGGCGCCAACGATGATGTAATCAAACAGCCCTTGATGTTGCATGCCGATACCGCCCTGCCCCGAAAACTCGCAAACCGCATTCTAACGGGTTTCGCGCTGGGAGAGCACCCTGCCGCACTATTAGATCTGCGCCGCCGGGCGGCACCGGCGCGGCCCCGCATTTATCGCGGTGCAACACGGCCGATCTCACCAATCCGGCGGATCTAGAAAACGCTGCTGATCGACGGCGGTTGTCTCCCATCGGATGCCCCGGTCAAGACCGCCTTGCTGAAAGTCTGCCGGCGCCGCACGATCCTCGTCTGCCCGGCAGCCCGACACTCCCCCGATGCGGAGCTTGCCTCGGCTTAAATTCCCCGGTTCTTTGGACAGATCGACCACTGCCGTCGCTTCGCCCGCGCTATTGCGGGGGCCGCTGCAGATTGCCGGTCGGGTCGTATTGCCGGATTTGCAAGAATTGCAGGGCGTAGGCGACGTCGCCCGGCTGCACCGCGTTCATGTCGGTGCGGCAGATGCTGGCGTGGATCATGTAGATATAGCCGCCTTGCCAAGTCGGCCCCGCCTTTTTGACGGCAACGCAATGATGCGGCCCGTCCGAGAACGCGATCGACTTGTCTTCTCCGCTGCCGGTCATATCGTGCCAATTGGTGCCGCGCCGCGTCACCTGGTTCATGTCTGCGAAATCCTCCTGGTTATACTCGGGATGACCGTTCACATAACAATATGCGGAGTGAAAGCCGATGGCCGTAACCTTGTACGGATCGGTGATCGTCGTGTCGGCTTCAACCGCGAGGTTGCCGACACTGTATTCAGTCACGTCGAGAGCGATGTCGCAGTTGCTCCCCCCCTTCGGGTTGGTGATTTGATCGGTCGTCGCCGTGATCAGCCGATATCCTTGCAGGCATTTGCCGCCGGTAACCGAAGCAAGGCGGGTCGTTGCGCACGGGACTTCGGGGAATTTATCTTCTTCGACACGATAGCGGCCGGCATAAGGGTTGCGTGCATAGGACGAGCCAGGGTTGTGCAGATAAGGCGGCGCCTGGCCCGGCGCCGGCGCGGTCACGGTGACCTCGGGGATCGTCAGAACCTTGTTCTGGGCCACCGCTTCTTGGCTGAGGGATAAAGCTGTCGCGGCGGCGAGCACGGCAAAGAGAAAAGAGATCGGCTCTCGCATCGTCCCGATGTGTCGGCGAGGCCGCGCCGCCAACATTCTCCTGACCGGGACCTCGCGACGGCCCGCAGGTACCGATACTGTCGCTGCCCGCCCGGGCGATGTCGGTTGCATCATGGCGCTCCCAGCGGTCGACAATACGGTTTTTCGAAGTGTTGCCGAATCCAGTTTACCGGCAAAATGACGGCGGGCCGCCATCATTTTGCCGAATTTAGCAGAGATTGCCGCCCGTCTGGGGAGCTGAATCAGACGGACGGTTTACGCCGTCAATCGTTGTCCGTGCAGGCTTCGTCGCGAGGCGAAGCGGTCGCAACAGAACGCGTTGTCCCAAATTCCAACACGCGCACCGCCTAGGCGGCGCCGAGATATTCGAGCGCGGCGGTCACCCCGCCGGGCCGATGCGGGATGCCGGCGCGGTGAAGACCCATCTCGACCCCACTCAATGTGCCGCACAGCATCAAATCGTTAAACCATCCCAGATGGCCGATGCGGAAAATCTTGCCTTTGAGCCGGCCTAGACCGGTGCCGAGCGACATGTCGAACGCCTCGAGGATGATCTCGCGAACACGGTCGGCATCGTAGCCGTCGGGAACAACCACCGCGGTCAGCGAATTCGAATGCTCGCGCGGATCAGCGCACAGAACCTCGAGACCCCAGCCGGCGACGGCACGGCGGGTCGCCTCGGCATGGCGGGCATGACGCTGGAAGACGGCACTGAGCCCCTCCTCGTCCAGCAGCATGTGCAAGGCTTCGCGCAGACCGAACAATAGATTGGTCGCCGGCGTGTACGGGAAAAAACCGGTATGCGCCGTCTCGCGCATCGCCTGCCAATCCCAGTAGGAGCGGGTGATCCTGGCGCGTTCGCTGGCCGCCCAGGCCTTTTTTGAGACCGCGTTGAAACCCATGCCGGGAGGCAGCATCAAGCCCTTTTGCGAGCCGCCGACGGAGACGTCGACGCCCCATTCGTCGTGGCGGTAATCGATCGAGGCCAGTGATGATATGGTATCGACCATAAACAAGGCAGGATGGCGCGCACGGTCGATCGCGGCGCGGATTTCGGGGATGCGGCTCGTCACCCCGGTCGAGGTTTCGTTGTGGACGACGCAGACCGCTTTGATCTGGTGAGCGCGGTCAGCCGACAGCTTTTCCTCGACTTGCGCCGGGTCGACCCCGTGCCGCCAATCGCCCGGCACAAAATCGATGTCGAGCCCGAGCCGCCCGGCCATCGCCCGCCACAGGCTGGCGAAATGCCCAGTCTCGAACATCAGCACGCGGTCGCCCGGCGACAAGGTGTTTGACAACGCCGCCTCCCAGGCGCCGGTGCCGGAGGACGGATAGATCACAACCGTCTCTTGCGTCTGAAAGACGCGTTTCATGCCGGCGATGACTTCCTTGGTCAGTTCGGCGAATTCCGGCCCGCGATGGTCGATCGTCGCCGCCGCGATCGCTTGCAACACCCGATCGGGTACATTGGTCGGGCCTGGGATCTGCAGGAAATGCCGGCCGCTATGGACCGCCGGGGCGTTGCTTTTCATCGTTGCTGCCTCGGGCACCGGTTACTCGGCGGCGTCGCGCCGTTGCGGGCCAGCGGCGCGGGTCGATGCGTGGCGGTCGATTTCCTTCTGGATCGCAGCACTCGCCTTGCCGGTAAAGTCTTCATGGCGGCTGGTGGCGAAATCATAGCTGCCGCGCAGCAATTCACGGCTCTTCTGGAAATGCGGATGAACAAAGCGGGCCATCAGTTCGTAATGCTTTTTGGTCGCGTCCCAATCGGCCCAGTTCTGGGCCAGTTCGCACAACACGCCAAAGCCGCCGGAGCCGTCGACCAGGCGATCAACATAGGCGATCGCATCATCGGGCGTGCCGATGCAGGCCGTGCCGGTTTCGATCAGCCATTCCGCCGGATCGCCGACTTCGGGCGGGATGATCGGGAAGGTCGCGACGTCGCGGAAATAGTTGGCAAAGGCCTGAACCCCAAATTGCACATTGCGGCGCGCCTGTTCGCGGGTCTCGGCAATATGGAACATGCCGACGACGCGCCAGTCCTTGCGATCGGGAACATGGCCGTTGGCGCGCGCGGTCTCTTCATAGAGCCCCCAATTGGTGGTGTGGCGCTCCATCGCCGCCGGCGCCGTGCCGCCGATTGACAGCATGCCGACACCATATTTGCCGGCGAGCAGCGAGCCCGACGGCGAGCGCGCGGCGGCCACCGCCAGTTCCATCGTCGGGCGGGTGTAGGGGCGCAATTGCAATTGCGCTTCGGTCAGGTTGAACCAGTCGGTCTTGTGATTGACGATTTCGCCGCTGAGCAGCCGCACGATCACGTCGAAGGCTTCGTTCATCATCCGGCGCTGCTCGCTCGGATCGACGCCGATCTTCAGCGCGTCATGGACGAGGGCCCCAGGGCCGACCCCGAACATCGCGCGGCCGCGGGTCATGTGATCGAGTTGGACCATGCGGTCGGCGAGCATGAACGGGTTGTGGTAGGGCAACGAGACGACCCCGGTACCGAGCCGGATGTGGCGGGTGCGCTGGGCGGCGGCGGCGATAAACATTTCCGGGCTGGCGATCAGTTCGAAGCCGCCCGAATGGTGCTCGCCGATCCACGCCTCATGATAATTGAGCCGATCGAGATGCTCGAGCAGTTCGAGATCGCGCTCCATCGACAAGGTCGGGTTTTCGTCGTGATTATGGAACGGCGCCATAAAGATGCCGCTGCGCAAATAGAGATCGTCCATGCCGAGCCCTCTGGCGGAAATGCCGGTTGCGGCCGATGGTCGGTGATCAGGCCGGTCGCCGCAAGCGAATTCCCGTGATCGTCAGCCCCGCGCCATCGCCTCGCCGCCGATCGTGCCGGCGGTTTCGCGCACCAACCGGGCCAGGGCCTCGCTGCCGATCGTGACGGTCCCGGCCCGGCATTGGCCGAGACCGCGGCAGGGTTTGCGTTGCTCGCCTTTGTCCGCCGATGGCGCGCGGCTCTCGGCGGTTTTCCTAATACGTTTCGCGCGGCAGGTTGAGGTGCGGGAAGACGCTGTGGACGTGGGGCGTCACGACCTGGCGCGCCGGGCGGATATAGCTTCTGTCAAGCTCGTGATAGCCGGTGACGCCCAGGAGCGACAGGCAGATGCGGATCTCGTCCTCCAGGATCTCGAACAGCCGGACGACCCCCGGCCCGCCGGCGGCGGCGAGGCCGTAGACATAAAGCCGGCCAACCGAAACGATGTCGGCCCCGAGGGTCAGCGCCTTCACCACATCGGTGCCGCGATAGATGCCACCATCGACCATGACGCGAGCACGTCCGCCGACTGCTTCGACGACCTCGGGCAGGACATCGATCGAGCCGACGCCCTGATCGAGCTGGCGTCCGCCATGGTTCGACACGTAGACACAGTCGGTCCCGCATTCGAGCGCGATCTTGGCGTCCTCGGCGGTACCGATGCCTTTCAGCACAACCGGGATGTCAAAGTTCTTCTTGATCCGTTCGATGTCGCGCCAGTTGAACCGGGCCTGGTGGATGCGAGCCTCCTCATCGGTTGCGCTCAGCCGTGCGCGCCGGCGCTCGTGGCGCTTGGCAATGTCGCGCTCGCGGCGACTGTGGCTGTCGGTGTCGATGGTAAAGCAGAACGCGTCATAGCCGTGGTCGATGGCGCGGCGGACATGGTCATCGACCCAGTCGGCGTCGCCACGGACATAAAGCTGAAAGATCTTGAAGGCGTCACCCGAAGCCGCGGCAGTTTTTTCCAGCCCCGGATGCGCGCCGGAACTCAGAATCATGCCGTTGCCAAATTCGCGGGTCGCCGCGGCGACGGTGGCGCCGCCGCCCGGCTCGAAGACTTCGAGACCGCCGACGGCCGAGCACAGCACCGGGATGCGCAGTTTCTTGCCGAGGAATGTGCGGCTGCAATCGACATTCGTCACGTCGCGCAACACCCGCGGCCGAAACCCCCAGGCATCGAGCGCGGCACGGTTGCGCGCCAGGGTCGTCTCGGTCTCCGAGCCGCCGATCAGATAGTCCCAATTGTTGCGATTGAGGTTGGTGCGCGCCTGGGTGACGAACTCGTGCAGGTTTTGAAACCGTTCTTCGAGCGACCCGGTCATGGCTGTTTCCCTCGCTGGTTTGTCTTCGTCGCCGACCGAGGCTGATGGCGTCAGACGGCGAGAGGCCCAGCCTATGCCGGGCAGCTCGATTTCGGCAACGGGTGCAATCGCCAAAGGTGATCATCTGTCGGGTTCGCCCCACTAGATCCCTCCTCGCGGCATACCCGAGCTGCGCATCGGGCAGAGGGTGTCAGGTTGACCAATTCATGACATCGGATAATCTTGCGACTAAGAATTGCTTGCATCTCTGGCCGGAACCCCACATGCCCCTTGTCCCCAGCCATACACTCCGCCCTGCCCGCTCGATTTATGTCGCGGTCTGCGCCGCGTTCCTAGTGAGCTTGGCGCTGCGCCCCGCCGCGGCCGCGGATGCTGCCACGCTGACGCTCTATAGCGCCCAGCATCATCAAATGGTCGACCAACTGACGCAATCCTTCACCAAAGAGACCGGAATCCCGGTCCGCGTTCATTCGGGCGAAGCGCCTGAGATCGCCAACCAGATCGCGCAGGAAGGAGCGCGTTCGCCGGCCGACGTCTATTTCACCGAGAACTCTCCGGAGCTGACATTGCTCGACGAGAAGGGGCTGCTCGCCAAGATCGATCCGACAACGCTCGCCCAAGTCCCGGCCAAGTACAGCGCGGCCGATGGCAAATGGGTCGGCGTGCTGGCGCGCGAGAATGTGCTGGCCTTCAACCCGGCGATGATCCGGGAGAACCAGTTGCCGGCGTCGCTGATGGACCTCGCCAAGCCGACATGGAAGGGCAAAGTTGCGATCGCGCCAAGCGATGCCGATTTCCTGCCTTTGGTGCAGGCAGTCGTCGCGCTAAAAGGAAAAGCGGCGGCTATGGATTGGCTGAAAGGATTAAAGCAGAACGCACAAGTCTTCAGCGATGATGAAGGTGTGGTCGCGGCAGTGGATCGCGGCGCTGTCGCAACCGGCATCATCAATAACTATTATTGGGCAAGGCTGCGCACCGAAGAGGGGGTGGATAAGCTGCACAGCCAGATCCATCACTTTGCCAATGGGGATGTTGGCGGGCTGATCAATGTGTCCGGCGCGGCGGTGCTGGCGTCATCGAAGAACCCGGAAGCTGCACAACGTTTTGTCGCCTATCTGGTCAGCAAGCCAGTGCAGACGATGCTCGGCAAAGGTGATATCGACTTCGAATATCCGCTGGCCAAAGGTGTTGCGCCCAACCCGCTGCTGAAACCCTTTAGCGAGTTGCAGCCGCCGCAGATTAGCATGGCGCAGCTCGGCGATGATCGGCAGGCGGCACAGCTCCTCAGGCAGGCCGGCCTGATCTGATGACGGAGGCGGTCGCCTCCGGTCCTGCCAGTCGTCAGCGTGCATCCCGCCGGCAGCCACCGGCCGCACTGCTGGTGCTGGCGTTGATTGGGCCGCTCATCGTGCTCCTGCCGCTTGCCTTCACCCTGTTCGAGGCGGCCCGGGTCGACGGCGCCGAAGCGGTCGAGCTGCTGGCGCGACCGCTGGTCGGCGAACTCCTGGTAAACACGATCGGGCTGGTGCTGGCGGCGACGGTTGCCGCGGCGACCATCGGCACCGCTGCCGCCTGGCTTGTCGAACGCACCGATCTGCCAGGCTACCGGGCTTGGGGTGTGCTGGCTGCGGTACCGCTGGCGGTGCCGCCCTTTGTCAGCAGTTATGCCTGGGTGTCGCTCAGTCCGGGGCTGCAGGATTTTGCCGGCGCCTGGCTGGTTGTGACCTGTTCCTATTATCCGCTGGTCTATTTGCCGGTCGCGGCGGCGCTGCGCGGTCTCGATCCGGCGCTCGAAGAAACCGCGCGTTCACTGGGGTGCGGCGGCTGTGCCTGTTTCCGTAGCGTCGTGCTACCGCAACTGCGCCCGGCGCTGCTTGGCGGCATGCTGCTGGTCGCGCTCAATGTGCTGGTTGAATTCGGCGCCTTTGCCCTGTTGCGGTTCCGCACCTTTACGACCGAACTCTATGCGGAATACAGAACCGGCTTTGACGGCCCCGGCGCTTCGCTGCTCGCTGCGGTCCTGTTGCTGCTCTGCCTTGCCTGTCTCTTCGCCGAAGTCAAGGTTCGCGGTGGAGCGGGATATGCCCGGCTGGGGCGCGGCGTCCGCCGCCGGGCGGCGCGCCTGAAGCTGGGATTGACGACGCTGCCGGCGCTTGCCGGCTTCGCCGCTCTGGCGATGACGACGTTGGGCGTGCCGCTCGGCATGATCGCCTATTGGCTGACGCAGCACGGCGCGGCCGCGATCTCGCCGGCCGAAGCATCGGTCTCGCTGCTGATCGACGCCACAATCTCGTCCTTGTGGCTCGGTTTGTCGGGCGCCGCGGTAACGGTAGCGCTGGCTCTGCCGCTCGGCTTTGTCGCCGTGCGCTATCAGAGCCGGTTCGTCACCCTGCTCGAGCGAATGGCGTATCTGGCGCAGGGCGTTCCGGGGATTGTGGTGGCTCTGGCGCTGATCTCGCTGACCATTCGCGCCGCCTATCCGCTCTATCAGACCACGCCGCTGCTGATCGCCGCCTATGCCATTGTCTTCCTGCCGCTGGCGCTGGTCAGCGTGCGCGCGGCATTGTCACAGGCCCAGCGTGGGCTCGAAGAAGCGGGACGGTCGCTCGGCCTCGGCTGGGCAGCGGTGGCCTGGCGCGTGCTGCTGCCGCTGATCGGGCCCGGGTTGGGTGCGGCGGCAGCGCTCGTCTTCGTCTCGATCGTCACCGAGCTTACTGCGACGCTGCTGCTCGCACCGATCGGAACGCAGACCCTCGCCACGCAGGTCTGGGCCGACACTTCGACACTCGCTTTCGCGGCGGCAGCACCCTATGCGGCGCTGATGATGGCGCTGTCTTTGCTGTCGACTTGGCTTCTGGCCCGGCGTTTCGCCGCTACGCGCTTTGTGAGCTGACGAGGCCATGACTCATCTGCTGATCAAGGAACTCGACAAGCGTTTCCTCGGCGATCCGGTGCTGCGCGGCGTGGACCTCGCCGTCCGATCGGGCGAGCTGGTGGCGATCCTCGGTGCTTCCGGCAGCGGCAAGACGACCCTCCTGCGATTGATCTGCGGTTTTGAGCGGGCCGATGACGGCACTATCGCAATTGATGGGCGCATCGTCGCTGGCCCGCAAACGCATCTCCCGCCGGAGCAGCGTGAAATCGGCTATGTCGCGCAGGAGGGCGCGCTGTTTCCGCATCTCTCGGTGGCCGACAATATTGTCTTTGGTCTGCCGCGACGGCTGCGCCGCGCCCGTTTCCGGGTGACCGAACTGCTCGAGCTGGTCGGCCTTCCGGCATCCTTCGCCGAGCGGCCGCCGCAAGCGCTGTCCGGCGGTGAGCAACAGCGCGTGGCGCTCGCTCGCGCCCGGGCGCCGTCGCCCAAGCTCGTCCTTCTCGACGAGCCGTTCTCAGCTCTCGATGCCGCCCTCCGCATCGAAACCCGCGCCGCGGTGGCAGCGGCACTCGCCGCGACGGGCGCGACGGCGGTGCTGGTGACCCATGATCAGGCCGAGGCGCTGTCCATGGGGAATACGGTGGCGGTGCTGCGCGACGGCCGGCTCGTGCAAGTCGCGGATCCGGTCACTCTCTATCGCCGTCCGCACGATGTTGGTGTGGCGCGCTTTGTCGGCGAGGCCGTCCTGCTGCCGGGAGTGGCGGCAAGCGGATATGTCACCTGCACCTTCGGACGGCTTCGGCTTTCCCCCGGAGCCCCGGAAGGGCCGGTCGAAGTGCTGGTGCGCCCGGAGCAGATCCGGCTCGGCTCCATAGCACAGGCCGGGGTGGCCGCGCGCGTGTGCGGCGTGACGTTTTACGGGCACGATGCCAGCGTGAGCCTGCTGCTGACCGGCGAAGACCAGCCCCGAACCGTCACCGCTCGCCTGGCCGGCCATGCCAGCCCGGAGCCTGGTACGGAGGTCACGCTTACGGTGAGCGGAGATGTCGTCGCGTTTTCGCCCGACAGCGGTCGTCGCTGCGGCTGACGGCGGCGCCTCGGCAGCAACTTGCCTTTGGCGTGGTGTTGCCTCGGACGGCCAGTCATCTGCGGCGGACACGCGATGTGGGTGACGGCGGTTGGGGCATCGCTTCTGCGACCGGCCGCATCTCTAGGTTGCGGCTTCGTCGCATTAGCGGGCCGCCGAAAAGGAAGCAACGCTGAGATCCAGGGCTCGCACGCAGTAGGCGGGGTTGACAGAGCGAGACGTCGCTTCCTATGGTTGGGTTTACCAACCCGAGGCGTGGAAGCCGGTGAGATCCCGGCGCGGTCGCGCCACTGTAATCGACCTGTGCTGAGAAGCCGGGGCGAGAGTCAGACCCCCCTCGTGGTCGGTTAGGCCTCTAACGGGACGCGAAAATCCCAGGAGATCGAGGATGACTATCACCACACCGGTTACTCCTGCGGCCCGGCCGGTCGCCATCCCGGTTCGCGACGTCCTGCCGTGGGCTGTCCTTGGCGGGCTGGTTCTGTTGCTGGCGATCTACTTCGTCGGCGCGGAAGAGGGTGCGACATCGCTGATCCCCGGCATGTATGTGCATGAGTTTGTCCATGACGGGCGTCATCTGCTCGGTTTCCCCTGTCACTAGGCGGGACTGGCGCCATGGCGGGGACCCTGCTGCTGCGCGGGATGCTGATCGGCATCATCGCGGGGCTACTCTGTTTCATCTTTTTGAAGGTGGTTGGCGAGCCGCAGGTCGACCGCGCGATCGCCTTCGAAACCCAACTCGACGAGGCCAAGGCTGAGGCTCGGGCACAAGCATTGATCGCCAAGGGCCTGCCGGCGCCAAAGGAGGAGCCGGCACCCGAACTCGTCAGCCGACGGGTGCAGGCCGGCATCGGCCTGTTTACCGGTGTCATGGTTTACAACGTGGCCTTTGGCGGGTTGTTCGCGTTGGCGTTCGCGCTCGCCTATGGCCGCATGGGGGATTTCGATCCGCGGACCACCGCAGCAGCGCTGGCGGTTCTTGGCCTTGTCGCTGTCTATATTGTTCCAAATCTCAAATATCCGGCAAATCCGCCCTCTGTTGGCGATCCCGCGACGATCGGCCTGCGCACGGGGCTCTATTTCAGCATGATCGCGATCTCGCTTGCGGCGATGATTACCGCCGGAATGCTGCGCCTGCGGCTGCTGGCGCGCCTTGGAGCGTGGAATGCGTTTCTGGTCGCCGCCGCCGGGTATCTGATTGCAGTGATCGTCGCGGGCCTGGCGTTGCCGGCCGTCAACGAAGTGCCGGCTGAATTCCCGGCCGTCGTCCTCTGGCGGTTCCGAATTGCGTCGCTGGGGGCGCAGCTGATCATGTGGGCGACCATTGGCCTGGGCCTTGGCGCACTGACCGAACGGGTCGTCACCGCAGCACGGCCGGGATTGCAATCAAGACGAAGGGCTTTTTGATCCAGCGTTAGCCGGCTCGGCCAAGAGCAGCGCGATCATGCCCGAGCGTGTCGGGGATTGGGTGCGCTCGTCGGGCGTGCGCCATAGGCATCAATCGCTGATGCTCCTCCTGGTCCTGGCCTGTGCAATATCGGGCAAGCCGATCCCTGCCTTTGCGCAGACCGCGACCGACAATCAGGATTTGTGGCAGCAAGACACCTTGACCGGGAATTGGGGCGGGGCGCGCAAGAATTTGCAGGACGAGGGCATTCAGCTGAGTCTTGGGTACATTGCCGAGACGCTGTCCAACCCGATTGGTGGAGCCAAGCAAGGAGTGATCTACGAAGGGTTGGTCACCGGCACGGTCGAACTCGACCTCTCAAAGCTGGTGCAATGGCCGGGCGCCACATTTCATGTCGACGGCTATCAGATCAACGGCCGCGGGCTGACCCAGAATTACGTCGGCAACATTCTGGCGGTCAGCGGCATCGAAGCGCTGCCCTCGACCCGGCTGCATGATCTGTGGCTGCAGCAGCAGGCTTTCGACCAGAAGGTGTCGTTGCGCGTCGGCCAGATTGCGATCGACGACCCCAATGAATTTTACAACAGCCAATATGCGGGACTGTTTATCAATTCAACTTTCGGCTATCCGGACCTGCTCGCGGAGGACCTGCCGGGAACCGGACCAGGGTATCCGTTTGCCGTGCCGGGGGTGCGCTTGCGGATTGCGCCGACAGACCAGTTTTCGTTCTCGACCGCCATCTTTAATGGTACGCCAGCGCCCCCCGGACCCGGCAACCCCCAGCTCCGCAACGCGAACGGCACCAATTTTCTGATCGGCGTCGGCGGCACGCTGGCGATCGCCGAATTCGTGTATGGCTTTAACCGGGAATCGACATCCTCGACCTGGCTCAGCGATGTCAAGCTCGGCGGCTGGTACCATTCGGCCGCGTTCCCCGATCTTCACCTCGACACGATGGGGGGTTCGCTGGCGGACCCGGGCAGCAACGGCATCCCGGCCCTCCATCAAGGCAATTACGGCCCGTATCTGATCCTCGACAAGATGCTGTGGCAGCCGCCGAACGCCGGGACGCGGGGAGTAGCCGGCTTTTTGCGGGTCGGCGGGGCGCCGGGGGACCGCAACCTGCTCAATTTGGAGATCGACACCGGGCTGAACGCCAAGGGCCTGCTACCAGACCGGCCGGTTGATGTGGCGGGGATTGCGCTGGGCTATGTGCGCGTCGGCGGTGCTGCGCGCGCCTTTGCCGCCGATGCCAGTCTGGTCACTGGCGTCGCCGCGCCGGCACTCGACTATGAGGCGGTGATCGAACTGACATACCAGATGAATATCGCGCCCTGGTGGTATCTGCAGCCCGATCTGCAGGTCATTCTGCATCCCGGCGGCCACGGCGCCGAACCTCCCCCGGCACTTTTGGGACAGCCGATCGCCAACGCCCTGGTGTTTGGGGTGCGATCAGCCATCACGTTCTAGACCGAGAGCGCCGAGCACCTAGTAAGGAGATTGCCATGACCGCAAAGATTCCTGCGACCATCGTCACCGGCTTTCTCGGCGCCGGCAAGACCAGCCTGATCCGACACTTGCTCGAGCGCAGTGCTGGCCGTCGGCTGGCGCTTCTGATCAACGAGTTCGGCAGTCTCGGCATCGACAGGGGCATTATCGGGGGCTGCGCCATCCCCTCCTGCCGTGAGGAGGATGTGATCGAACTCGCCAATGGCTGCATCTGCTGTACCGTTGCCGATGACTTCCTGCCGGCAATGCATGCGATCCTGGGCCGCCGCCCGGCCCCGGAACACATCATCATCGAAACCTCCGGCCTGGCGCTGCCCAAGCCATTGGTGCAGGCCTTCGCCTGGCCGGAAGTAAAGGCGCAGGTCACGGTCGACGGCGTTCTCGTGGTCGTCGACGCAGCGGCGGTGCTGGCTGGCCGGTTCGCGACCGATCCTGCCGCACTGGCGCAGCAGCGGGCGGCCGATCCCGCCCTCAGTCACGACGACAGTCCACTCGAGGAACTGTTCGAGGAACAGTTGCTTTGCGCCGATCTCGTACTGGTCAACAAGGCAGACCAGATCGATGCCGGCGACCGGGCCAGGGTTGAGGCAGCAATCCGTCACCATTTGCGGCCCTCGGTCGGGCTGCTATGGACGCATCATGGCAGGGTCGACCCGATCGTGGCGCTTGGCATCGGGGTCGGTGCCGAGGATGATCTGCACAATCGCCCGTCGCATCACGACGGCGGCGAGGCACATGACCATGACGATTTCGAGAGCTTCGTCGTTGCGGTGCCGCCGATTGCAGATGCGGGCGAGATCGAGACGCGCTTGCGCGAAGCGGTCCGTCGGTTCGACATTCTCCGCATCAAGGGTTTTCTCGCGGTGGCGGGCAAGCCGTTGCGGCAAGTGGTGCAAGCCGTCGGCGAGCGTGTCGAGCGCTATTACGATCGGCCCTGGCACTCGGGCGAGGTGCGGCACGGCAGTCTGGTGGTCATCGGTCAGCGCGGTCTGGATGCCGCGGCGATCCGGGCTGTGATCCTGGCCGGGGCCACAGCGTGATTGCGGTGCTGACGACCCTGGCATCGGTGGCGAAACCTCCCGAGCGGGTGCCGATCTCGCCCATCATCGGACAGATCGAGGTTTGCGATCCTCGGTTCCGGTCGCGACGGGTCGCAGACCGATCTACTGTCAGACCTTCCTGTGCATGGGCGGGAGTCGGAGTCGGGCTTTGCGCTACCCGAAGGTTGCGTGGCAGGGGCCGGTATTTCCCGTTGGCGAGGATGTCATGCTAAGTTTTCTGCCACGCATTCTCAATCAAGGTAAGGTTGGTTTGCGCCGTCGATTGATCGCTATCTATGGCGTTCTGATCGGGGGCAACGTCCTGATCTGGGCTTTGGGCATCAGCGTTCTGCAAAGCCATCCGGTGCTGCTCGGCACGGCGATGCTGGCCTATACCTTTGGTCTGCGTCACGCCGTCGATGCCGACCACATCGCGGCGATCGACAACGCGACGCGCAAATTGATGCAGGCCGGTCAACGGCCGGTCGCCGTCGGGTTTTTCTTTTCCCTTGGCCATTCGGTCGTGGTTCTTCTCTTGTCGGTCGCCGTCGGCTTTGCCGCGGCTGAAGTCAGCTCTCGTTTTGAGAGCCTGAAGGCGATCGGCGGGATTATCGGCACCAGCGCCTCAGCGCTGTTCCTGTTCCTGCTGGCGCTCTTCAACGTGCTGGTGTTGATCTCGGTCTATCGGACGTTTCAGGCGGTAAAGCAAGGCAAGCCGTTTGTCGAACAGGACTTTGACATCCTGCTCAATAACCGGGGTGTTCTCGCGCGGCTGTTCCGACCGCTGTTTCGGCTGATAACGCGAAGCTGGCACCTGTTCCCGATCGGTTTCCTGTTCGGCCTCGGGTTCGATACGGCGACCGAGGTCGCCCTTTTCGGCATATCGGCGGCGCAGGCCAGCGGCGGCGTTTCGCTCGGCACGATATTGATATTCCCGGCGCTGTTCACGGCCGGGATGTCGTTGGTGGACACGACCGACGGAGTCTTGATGCTGGGGGCCTATGGCTGGGCCTTTATGAAGCCGATCCGCAAGCTCTACTACAATATGACGATCACCGCGGTGTCGGTCATCGTCGCGGTGGTGATCGGCGGCATCGAAACGCTCGGCTTGATCGGCGATACCTGGGATTTAGGTGGACCGTTTTGGAACGCGATCGGGTCGCTGAACGACAATTTCGGCGTGCTCGGCTTTCTCATCATCGGCATTTTCGCGGTGAGTTGGGTGACCTCGATGCTGATCTACCGCGCCAGGCGTTATGGCGACCTCGAGGTCGACACCGTCCCTCGCCTGTGAATCCTCGGCGACAAACGGGCGGCCTATTGCCGTCGGTGCCCGCTGTCGCGAGCATGACGGAGAAGGGAATGGGGACCAATGTCAAACCCGTACCACTAAAAGGTCGCGTGCAGACCCGCATAGACCACGCGCCCGGGAGACGGACTCAACGTCTCCGGATTGGTCAGATTGAAATTCGGTGGCAGCCCGTCGAGCTCGGTAAACGCGCCATAGGTATAATAGGTTCGATTCAAGAGGTTGTCGACATTGACAAAGAACGAGGCCCATTTGTTGACTTTGAGCAAGGTGTGCAGGTTGACGATACCGTAAGCCGGGATCTTTGATTCCTGGTTTGATTCATCGCCGACGAGAAACTGACTGCCGACAAACTTGGTATCGGCGCCGATACTCCATTGCGGCGTCGCCTGATATTCTACATCGAGGACAACCCGGTTGCGCGGCATCAGCGGCAGAGTGTCACCGGGATGGACAAAGATATCGCCATTGGCATCGGCCGCCGGGCTGTTCGAAGACAAAGTCAAATTCTCGAGAAAGGTGGCGCTGAGAAAGCTGTAGTTGAGGTTTGCGGTCCACTTATCCCAATTATAGCTCAACCCTGCTTCGATACCTTGGCGCCGTGTCGTGCCGACATTGGAGAAATAGCCAAAGCCGTTGACCTGGGTCGCCAAAAGCAGAATGTCGTCAAAGGCGGTGGTACGGTAGACGCCGAGGTTCCAGGCGAATTGGCCAGGGATCGTCACCGGGGTGAGATGGCCTCGCAGGCCGGCCTCGACGGTGTGCGAGACGACTTGCTTCAAAGCCGGGTCGGCCACCAGAAATGCATCGAGAATGCAGGGGGTTGTCGGATTGGCGCAGCTCAACTCCCCGGGCGTCGGCGCCCGGTTGCCTTCCGACCATCCGGCATAGGCGGTCACATTCTCGGTAACCTTGTAGGTCAGGCCGATGCCGGGGTTGAAATGGCCATAAACATTGGTGCCGTTCAGTCCGGGGGCGATCCCGGTCTGGTCCTGCAACCCGATCAAGGCGAGGTTGTACCGGCCGCTCAGGGTGGCGGCAAGGCGCGAGGTAATGTCGAAGGTGTCGGTGCCGTATACCCCGAGATATTCGTTGACGCCAAGCACGCCGACTGGCTGCTCGATCGGCGGCGATGCGGTCGGGCTGAGCCCCTGATCGATGGTCTCGCCCGAGCCGATAACATCAAGACTGGGCAGCAAGGTGCCAAGCTCGCCTGACGCCGAATAACTGGTGATGCTGTGATCACCGGTGATGCCGACCACCAAATTGTTTTCACGGTTCAGGACTGGATTGGTGAATTTCGCCTGGAGGCCGACGCCAAAGGTATTGGTGTTGGTCATGGTATAGTCGATCTCGCCGGGTGTGGCACCGGGTGGCAGGACGCTAGTCGGGACCTGGTTGCCGGACGAATCGTAAAGCACGTCGGCAGGATAGAGATTGCTACCCTCAAGACAGAAAAAGTCGCCGTTGTTGTTGCAGGCGGTGACGTCGGTGGTGTTGCCGTCGACCAGATGCTGGTTGAAATGCCGATAATAAGCATCGCTGCTGAGCAGCACGAAATCCGCTGGCTTGTAGGTCCCGGTGAGTTGTACCAGCTGCGCTTCGTTGTGCATCGATTGCGGATAGGTGAAGATGTTTCTCGGATCCTGTTCGAGCAGCTGGATTGGCGTTGGCCCGACAGCACCGATCACATTGTCGGCGGCGGAGACCGAGAGATGAACGGTGAACGGATTGTTTTCCCAGCCCAGGTCCATGTACCCCTGGCTGAGGCTGGTCGGCGAGTGATACCGGAAGCCGTCATCATGGGTCCCGCCAATGGCGCCGTAATAGGCGAAATTGCCGAACCGCGCGCCTTCCTGCGCGTAACCGCTGACATTACCAAAAGAGCCGCCGCCAAGCTGAACATCGGACCCGTGAAAATCGAAGCCGTTCTTCATATCGAGGGTCACGGCGCCGCCTAGCGCGTTCAAGCCAAAGACCGGATTGTTTCCCTGCAGGGTCATTCGATTGACGGCGAATTGGGGGATCAAATCCCAGTTGACAGTGTCGCCAAACGCCTCGTTGATCCGCACCCCGTTCTGGTAGACAGCAAGCCCCTGGGGCACGCCGGAGACCGGCGACGCCTCGAAACCGCGATAGACGAAATCAGATTGAAACTGGTTGCCCTGCTCGTCATTGAGATTGACTTGCGAGAGCCGTCGCGCCACCGCGCTCGGCACCAGATCGTTTTGGCCAGCGGGCCACAACTGCCCCGAACTCAGGCTTTGGACATTCGCCGGTACCTTGTCGATATCGATGCCGCTGCCTGGCAAGGGAGAGACGCCGACCACTTCCAATGTCGGCAAAACGATGGTCGAGGTGCTGGAGGAATTGTTCGATGTCTGAGCAAATGCCGCAGCGCCGGTCAGCAGGACCAGACCGGCCGCGAATGCGCCTGTTGCTCCGATGCCGGACACGGGCCGCCTCCCCTCGAAGGACCTTATCGTGATCGAGAGATCCGATAAAGGGCCGATGAAAGCAGAGCGGCGGTGGGTGTGACGCTGGAACAACTTCCCGGTCTTTGCGGGAAATCCTCCCGAATTCATCCGCGATATCTGCCCGCTTCAGGCCGCAATATTGACTTGGGCCTGCCCGATAAGTGGGGCGGTGAGACCTTACGCCTTTGGCGGCGTCTCCGATCTGAGACTCTGAACCGCCTTGAGCACGGTCGGCTGCAACCCGGCACCGCCCGCCTCGACGTATTCAACAATCGCCTTGCGCATCCGCGGCTCCCAGAATTTCTTCAGGTGGTCGGCGGTGTTGAACACGGCTTGTTCTTCGGAACCATGGGCAAAAAATCTGCCGATCTGGTTGGCCATATAGACCAGCTTTTCAGGCGACATGCTCAACTCGTTCAATGGCGATGCGGCCGGGATGGGTAAAGACCTCGAAGCCATCGTCACGGGCGACGGCGACAAGGGTGATGCCAGCGTCCTCGGCAGTGCGCAGCGCCAGCGCGGTCGGTGCTGAGACCGCAACGACGATCGGCGCGCCGAGGACAGCGGCCTTCTGGATCAACTCGACCGAAACGC